>JAYPLD010000013.1:27876-36842 GCA_038129265.1 Crocinitomicaceae bacterium | reverse complement strand
GTAATGAAGAAGAAAAAGTCAGCATATTGGGGAACCATGGGTGCATATTCATTTTCAATAAGGTTAGCACCTTGCATTGAAGCGGTTGAAGAATCAATTAGTGCTTGAGCCTCTGCTCCAGTTATACTGATACCTCTTCCAAATTGTAAAACAGGTTCACTTCCAGCGTATTCCAACACAGCCCAACCCTCGGAAGTCAAAATGGAACCAAAGTGAGTCCCGTGAATAAAATGATACCACTCCCAAGCTTGAGAACCCACAAAAAATAAGCCCCCTACAACAGTAAGTAAAAGCCATTTTACAACTCCCTTTTTATCTAGTCTATGTGCCGCTTCAACAGCCAATACCATCGTCACAGAACTTACAATAAGAATAAATGTCATCAAAGCCACATAGAGCAACGGATAACCATTTCCAAGAAAAGGCATTGCATTGAATGTTTCCTCACCAATTGGCCAATCTGCAGCTTGATGTCTTGCAAAACCATAAGCTGTTAAAAGCCCTCCAAAAGTAAGTGCATCTGATACCAAAAACATCCACATCCATTGCTTTCCGTAGGAAATTCTAAACGGAGAGCCGTCACCCCCCCAAAGTTCTGATCTACTTATATTTTCTGAATGTCCAGCCATAATTTAAATTTTCGGTTACAAGTTTAATTAATATATTCTAAAAATACGTATAAGTAAAGCCACAAAAGACCTACAAAATGCCAAAATACGCTCACTGCTCTTAATCCTGCTACGTTATCTACATGGTATACCCCTTTATTTGCTCTAAAAATAACTACTGTCATCGCTGATAAAGAAAGAATTAAATGTAAAAAATGGATAATCGTAAGAACCCAAACAAAGCTACTCGACACGTTAGAAGTTTGATAAAATTCGGCATACTGATTAGCGTTAAGTTCTTGTCTAGCCTGTTTCCAAACACCATCCTTTACTTCAATATTTAAATTTTGATCTAATTGAAAATAAGACTCAAATTGTTTTACTTCTTTATCATCATAAAAAACGATTCCATTTAGGATTTGATATTCTTTACCCCCCTGATAAACCTTCGTATTTATGGCTTCCCTTTCTTCAGTAGTTAAGGGTTTTTCAGGAAAATATAATCTTTTCTTGCTATATTCTAAATCCTCACCATTTAAACTAATGGAAAAATCTTCTCCGTACTTTCCTTTTAGCATGAAGAAGGGTTGGTCGTTACAAACGCCAAAAGAGAATTTAAATAATTCGTTTTTCTGAACTTCTGAAAATTTTATTGTGTCCAGATAAAGTTCTCCATTTTCATGCTTTACTTTTTGGGCAGACGAGACATCGTATATTGCATAAGGGCTATCGTAGTCATTAAAATTGAATTTAGCATCTGTAAAAGATGTGGATGTACCACAAATCTGACGCAAGAACAACTTTACCTCATCTAGCTCAGCATTAGTAATATTCTCCTCATTAATAAGATAATTCTCTCCGTCATAATCAATTACTTGATCTGCTTTCATCACTTTAAAATTCTTGCCGTACTGTCCATAAACGAATGTCACAAAAGATTTCATAGCATTACCACTGTTGTAATAAGAGCTCCAACCTCTAAATTGAAAAATGGTAAATGCAATGGAAAGTAATAGCGTTAAAATTAACATTCGAATTACTTTTACTTTTTGACTTTTTCGTGCAAATTGCAGTGCCATGTAGAATGTAACACTGCTAATCAGAATTATAATAGTACTGATAATAAATTCATAGGGTAAATGAATATTAACCCAAAATTTATCCATTTTTCTAACCAATACAGCACTGGAAAGACCAGCAAAAAGCATAACACTACCAATTACTCCAACCAATACAAGTGCTGAATATACTTTCTCTTTTTGTTTATTTGATTCAAATTGTTGCATGGTGTTATTTATAATAAGTCAAAACAATAAACGGTAAATAATATGGGTAAGTAAGCAAAAGAGTAATACATAATCTTGTTGGCATACTTATCTTCTAAAGTGAAATATAACCTGATGGCAGGTGTATACATAATCAAGCTTAGACAAATACCTATTATCATGGAAGTAGTTCCTGTCATTTCAGCAGCCCAAGGCAACATAGACGAGGGGATTAAAAATGCGGAGTATAACATTATCTGAAATGCACTTTTTTTGTTTTTTTCAATGCTTGGCAACAATCTAAATCCAGCCTTTTGATAATCTTCATCTAATTTCCATGCTAAAGCCCAAAAATGAGGAAACTGCCAAAAAAACTGCAGCATAAATAATACTCCTGGCTCTAATCCGAAATCGTTAGAAACGGCAACGTAACCAAGAAGAGGCGGAATGCTACCCGGGATAGCACCAACAAATACAGCTATTGCAGATTTTTGTTTTAAAGGAGTATAAATGAGCACGTAAACAATCATAGAAAACAAGCCCAACAACATGGATTTATAATTAATAGTGTAAAGTAAAAACAGTCCTAAGGCACCAATGATTACGCAAAATATAATGGCCTCTATTTTACTAATAATTTGAACAGGTAGTGGACGACTCTTTGTTCTGCTCATTAAGGTATCTGTCTTAATTTCCAAGAGCTGGTTAAACCCATTAGAAGAACCTGTAATAAGTAATCCCCCTAATAACAGGGAGTACATAGCCAATGAATTTAGGTCTCCTTTAGCCATGAAAAACCCAAAAAATGCACTTAAAACCACAAGGGAAGACAGACGTAATTTCATTAAGGAAACAAATGCCTTTATTTTAGTCATTATATTAATTTGCAATGGGGCCTCCAATTGATCTGTTTTCATTTGGTGGCGAAATTAGTATAATTTATTCTTTAATAGAACTTGTGTTGAACCTTTCGGTTAATAATCTAAATAAGATTGCCAAAGGTTTGATGTAATACCTATTGAAAACAGAGAAGATTCTGCAATAGTATTGTTTATGGATGTATTATACCGATAATTAAATTGTGTGAATAATTTAGTGTTAGAAAGAGCTACTAATAATAAAGAAGTTCTAATTTCAAATTGATGTTGGTTTATGGTATTGCCTTGACCTATTTCATGTCCATAATCTCCACCCGCTCTGCTCGTGTAGGGCTGAAACATATCTCCCCCAAAATTATAATGTTGAAAATCTCTTCCAAAATGTTGATATGCATACTTAACCCAGACATCTACATTATTTTTTTGATACCCTAACAGACATAAAACTTCATGAAAATTTGATTCTAACGGATGAGCCAAAGATTGATTTCTATGCCCATAATTTTGCATGGAGTTCATGTGAGAATATGTAAAAGGCCTCACCGCATTCCATTCCGCTAAAGAATATAGCCCCTCAATAGCAAATAGATCAAAAAATCTCATTCCTACTTGTATACCATACTTATTACCCCACCAACCCGATCGATCTTGGAATGCACTCAGCAAAAATTCATCTAAAATGAGGTGTTGATATAATATAATTTTTTTGGGTAATCTTATTTTTAGACCTCCTCCAAAAAAAGAATTATCAGAAGATCCTATCCCATATTCAACTGGCCTGAAAAAAATGAAGGGATTCAAGTAATTGAAATCAAATCCTCTATTATTCAACGTATCCTTTCCTTGCCAAATAACAGACTCAAATAAAGAAAGGTTAAGCCATTTAGTAACATTAAAACTTAATGCATGCAAGGAGGACCACTTTTGATTAGTAAAGGTAGCCGTGTTTTGGTCATGGTGCAAAGACCAAAGATTAATGTATTTGACCTTCCAAAATGTAGATTCCATTTTGAGAAATGGATACGCTGGAGCATAATCTGAAAGATAAATGGAACGATAACCATCTCCGATAATATTTTTACCAATACCTCCACTTAAATTAAAAAAACGGTGTGGTTGATAAGAAACATAGCCTTCAACTAAGGGCTGACTATATGTGTAAGAAGTATCATTACTGAGGTAACCAATCCCCGGTGCAAATGGCCGATTAGTCAAGTTAGAAGACTCATAACTTGATAACATTCCTAATGAATAGCCAAGTCTCCACTGAGTATTCCATTTAGTATTAAAATAATTAAACTGAGCACCCATTAATAACGCACTAGCTAAATCTTGATCAGTAGAATTGTATTTTAATCCCGCGTCAACAACAGGTAATACTAAAAATTTAACGGTGTCGGATGGATTACCATATTGCCAAACGCCTTTTTGCATCTGTTGCTTTAATCCTGAGTCTAACAAGACAGGTTTGCTGATACTATGATGTTGATCATCTAAATAAAGCTTTTTTTCAATGGAATATCGTTGTTGGAAATCACCAAAAAAATAGGATTGTGAAATGCCGATGGAAATCTTAAATACCAATATGATTAGAAGGATCTTCCTCATTTTATCGTGACACTTTTTTAGCTATCATATACAAAAATCCCATTAGAGCTGATGAAGTAAAAATTTGCAAAAACAATAATACAGTAGGTTGATTTATTGAAAAAACCAATTGAAACAAGAGCTGTAATCCTATTAAACCGATGCTGAATAAAAAGAGTGTTAAGGATGTTTTAGCATGGCCAAATCCTGTTTTTTCAAAATGATGATGGATGTGATTTTTATCTGCCTTAAAGGGAGATTTTGAACGAATTAGCCTCAAAACAAATACTCTTAATGTATCCATTAACGGATATGCAAGCAATGTCATGACCAAAACAGGCTTATTTAATTGAGCTAACCACATTGGGGCTTTCGCAAAATTTTCGTTAATGGCATTTATAGCTAGAATACAGAAAATAACGCCTATGGATAAAGATCCCGCATCGCCCATAAATACCCTAGCTGGAGAAAAATTGAAAAATACAAATCCAATCATGGTACCAGCCAATACACTTGCCAAAAGAGCTAATGGTACATTACCACACTTACAAAAGAGGTAACTAAAACATAAGGAGGCCAAAAACGAAATTAAGCCAGCTAAACCATCTAAGCCATCAATTAAATTAATGGAATTAATAATAACTAAATAGGTGAATATGGTTAACAAATAGCTTTGCCACAAATCTAATTCTCCATAAATACCAAAAATACCGTGCATAGAAAGAATTCTAATATCAGCCATTATCACCAGTATAAAACCTACTACAACATGAGCTATTAGTTTTTTTAACGGTGCCGTACCAATAATATCATCTTTTACACCCACGAAAAACAAAACCAGCAGGCAAGCAATGACATATTTAAAATTAATGAGCATCCCCGGTATATGATCATATTCTTCTGGAAACCATAATGCATACGAAAAAATGATAGCTCCGAATATGACAACACCTCCAAGAGTGGGAATACTCCATCTATGCATCTTTCTTTCCTCAGATGGTGTATCTACCAAATTTTTAAGTTTAGCTACTTTAATTAAAGAAGGCATAGAAAACAATACCACTAGAAATGAAGTGATAAACCCAAAAACTACTATGTATAAACCGTTCATAATAAATTACTATTGATCAAAGTAATCGTTTTTTAAATAAGTTCTAAATGAAAAAAACAGGTAATTATCCCAAACTCCATCTAGGGATCTTGACAAATGACCAATAGAAAATTCCATTCTAGTGGCTGTGTTTATAAGAAACCCAATGGAGTTATTTAAATTAATAAGATTAGACTTGTCCACAGCTTCAATTAAATCATTAGATGTAAACACCTGATCTGCAAAAGGTTGATTATTCCCTGGACTATCAATTTTAACAAAAGTGTTCCCTATTCGACAAAATAACCTACCATAATTTATTTGTCCTTTTATAGCCCACTCTGAAAAGCCAGACCCTAGTGGGTGTGCTAATTCATGACCCATATGGCTAAACTGCTGAAATTGATTATTACTATCAACTGCATACATAGCTGTTGGCACATAATTATGTTCTACATTTAAAAAGGAAATTGTTTTCCTTTTGTCTATGCTGAATTCATTTCTTATTCCAAATTGAGCTCCTATTTTATTGGCGCTTCGAACAGCAAATTGAGTAAATATCTTCATACTCTTAGTTAGTAAATAACTAAAATTTAAGCCGTAAATGCTGGAATTTGACGACAAAGAATCTATTGCTAACAAATGCGACCCCACAACGGGAAAATAGTAGCTAAAATGTGGAGTAGATGTTCCGGAATTAGCATTATACGCTTTAAACACAGTGCCTTCAAAAAATGAAAATGATAAAGCGGGTGTAGCTTGAAAAGAAAGCTGATTAAATCCAAAAGATTTGGGAACAAGCATGGACTCCGGTGTAGTAGAAACCGGAATTCGACTTAAATTGTAGAGTTTAGCATGAACGTGTTTGTATAATAATTTTCCATCAAAAAAATGATATTGACCACTTAAATACTGATAATCTGGAGCATAATCTGACAGCAATAATGATCGATATCCATCTCCAAAGAAATGTCGACCATGTCCTAATTGAAAGATCATTCCTTTAGCGGGTGAAAAGCTTACATATCCATTTGCTAAACCAGCATCAATTCCATCTTCTTTAAACTTTTTGGCTCTACCAATACCAAAAGCTATGGCATCAATGGTATTCTCATTTTCTGCTCTATCTAGTGCTTTTTGAGACAAATAATCGGGATAAAAAAACTGATTTTCATAAAACCGAGTTTCGAAAGATAACTTTTTAGTTAAGTCTCCCGTAATTCTAAATCCTCTTACATTACTAGAGTAAAAATATCCCTGTGTTGTTTTTTTAGGACTTATTGAGAAATTAAACAACGGATCTGTTGTTAACCTCACTTGATCTTCAAGAACCAATAATAGACTTTCATCAAAAACTTTTCTTTTCCATGTACTTACATTTGATTTACGGTTTGTATCATTTAACATTTGATACGTTTCAAGAAAAGGCTTTATAGATGAATGTGAAATTTCATTGCTATTTGGGGTAGAAAAAAATGAAAAATAATGGTTCTTAAGCTGACCCAGAATAAACTGATAGGTAAGTAAGGAGAATAAAAATAAAAATGCTTTGAGTCCGTTATTTTCCTTCGTTCTGAACATACCAATCATAAGTCATACGTATTCCATCTAACAAAGTTATGGAAGATTCCCAACCAAACTGCTTAGCTTTGGTTACATCCAATAATTTTCTTGGTGTACCATCAGGTTTATTTTTATCCCATATTATTTCCCCTTCAAACCCCACTATTTTCTTTATTTCAGTAGCTAAATCGTGTATTGAAATATCTTTTCCAGTTCCAATATTCACTGGTGATTTTTCATTATAACTCAACATAAAGTGAATGCATGCTTTCGCTAAATCATTTACGTGTAAAAATTCTCTTAGCGGATTCCCCGTTCCCCAAAGCATAACTGAACTATTCTTATTTATTTTAGCTTCATGGAACTTACGTAACAAAGCGGGTAGTACGTGAGAATTTTTAAGATCAAAATTATCGTTTGGTCCATATAAGTTAGTAGGCATAAGGGATATAAAATTACAGTCGTACTGTTCTCTATAAAATTGACACATCTTAAGTCCAGCTATTTTTGCAATAGCATATGGCTCATTGGTTGGTTCTAACTCACTCGTTAATAATGATTCCTCTCTTATTGGTTGGTCTGCAAATTTGGGATATATACATGACGATCCTAAAAAAAGTAATTTTTTTACATGGTTTTTATACGCAGCATGTATCACATTATTTTGAATACTTAGGTTATCATACATAAATGAAGCCTTGTAAGTGTTGTTTGCTAGTATTCCTCCCACTTTTGCAGCGGCTAGGAAAACATAATCTGGTTTTTCAGACTGAAAAAAATCTTCTACATGAAGTTGATTTCGTAAATCTAATTCTTTAGAATTTCTAACAAGAATGTTACTATATCCATCTATTTTCAACTTTCTTAAAATAGCTGAACCAACCATTCCTCTATGGCCTGCTACGAAAATTTTATCACTCTTATTCATATTGATTCAGAGACTGAAAACCTCCTTTTTTTAGATGAATTTCCTTTTTAAAAAGAGCAACATCTGATGATACCATTTCTTTAACAAGTAATGATACGGTGACTTTTGGCTCCCAATTTAATTGCTCTTTTGCTTTTGTAGCATCGCCTATAAGAAGATCTACTTCCGTAGGGCGATAATAGTTTGGATCTACCTCTACCAGTACTTTTCCAGTAGATTTATCAATCCCTTTTTCTTGATTATTCTTTCCTTCCCATTTAATGGCAATACCCACTTCATTAAAAGCCATGGAGCAAAAGTCTCTAACGGTGGTGGTTACACCCGTAGCCAAAACATAATCTTCTGGTTTTTCTTGTTGAAGCATCAACCACATGCCTTCTACGTAATCTCTTGCATGTCCCCAATCCCTTTGCGCATTTAGGTTGCCGATATACATCTTTTCTTGAAGCCCTAGAGATATCTTTGCCACGGCTCTAGTGATTTTTCTAGTCACAAACGTTTCACCTCTTAAAGGGCTTTCGTGATTAAATAGAATACCATTACAAGCATACATGCCATACGCTTCCCTGTAGTTTTTCACAATCCAATAAGCATATAGCTTTGCTACCCCATAAGGACTTCTAGGGTAAAAAGGCGTATTTTCGGATTGGGGACTTTCCTGAACTTTTCCGTAAAGTTCTGATGTTGATGCTTGATAAAACTTGACTTTTTTTTCCAATTTCAATATTCGTATAGCCTCTAGTAATCTTAGTGTTCCTACAGCATCTGAATTTGCCGTGTATTCGGGTATCTCAAAAGAAACTTTCACATGAGATTGAGCACCTAAATTATAGATTTCATTTGGCTGAACCTCTTGAATTATTCGTATCAAATTAGTGGCATCAGTTAAATCACCGTGATGTAGAAAAAAATTAACATCATTTCGGTGTTTGTCTTGATACAAATGATCAATTCTGTCTGTATTAAAAAGGGAAGCTCTTCTTTTTATACCATGAACTTCATATCCCTTACTTAATAATAATTCTGCTAAGTAGGCCCCATCTTGAC
>JAYPLD010000013.1:6359-27776 GCA_038129265.1 Crocinitomicaceae bacterium | reverse complement strand
TGAACTTCATATCCCTTACTTAATAATAATTCTGCTAAGTAGGCCCCATCTTGACCGGTAATTCCTGTAATAAGTGCTCTTTTCTTCACTTTACTATAAACCAATTATTTCTCAACTGTTGTCTATTATATATCATTTCCTGATGGGTTTCCAAATCAATAAGAGATTTTCCAGCAAATTTTGCAATGGCATGACCAGCAGCTGTATCCCATTCCATAGTAGGTGCAAACCTAGGATATACATCTGCAGCACCTTCTGCTACTAAACAAATTTTCAACGAACTACCCATACTAACTACCTCTACATTACCTTTCTCTTTCTTTAATTGCTCAAAAAAGTCAGCTGTTTCCTTACTTGGATGTGATCTACTACCAACTGCTGTAAATACATCCTTTTTAATGTTAAGCGGTAATTTTTCTCTTGATTCCCCCACTTCTCTAAATGATCCAGCGGACGACCCAAAATACATCCATTTTTTTACGGGCACATAAATCACTCCTAATATGGGAATTCCATTTTCAACTAGTGCAATGTTTACTGTAAACTCTCCATTTCTTTTAACAAACTCCTTTGTACCGTCAAGCGGATCTACAATCCATAAATACGTAAAGGATTTCCTTTCTTCAAACGAGCCATGAATTCCTTCTTCGCTTAAAATGGGAATTCCAGATGATTTTAACAGCTTTTCAATTACCTCATTGGATCGCTGATCGGCAATAGTTAATGGAGATTGATCATCTTTTTTAACCACCTCAAACTCACCTTGATACACCTCCATAATCTCCACTCCACCAGCGATTGCCGCTTTTTTGGCTAGATCAAGAAGTTGTTGCTCATTTATCTCTGCCATCAATTCCAAAGTTAGATTTATACCAGGCTCTTTCGTGTAAATAATAAACTGGCATTTTGATAAAAAACTCAATACCTCCAACCGTTAAACCAGTCATGGGATCTCCACTTACAATCCATGCAATTATCATGGTAGTTAACGTAGCTGTAATTCGCCATGTAAATGTCTTGGCGATATGCCTTTTCTTACTTCCTTCCATTATTTCCGTGCTTAATATCCTGACCCAGATCCCGATATGACCTCAACCGGATGCCATGTTGTTTTAGTTTCCATAAAATCAGTAATGATATAAGGATTTTCCACTGAACTATCATCCCAAGATTTCTGTTTACCTACTATCACTCTTTTAAGATTTTGGATAGCTTCTTCCTGAACTAATTTTTTATGTTCTAGATTATCCGTTAAATAAATGGCATTCACATCCATATGTTTAGCTAAATGAACGGTTATCTCCTCTTTTTTTCCAGTCAGGATATTCACAACCCCTGCAGGAACATCAGAAGTAGCTAATACTTCGGCTATCGTTATGGAACATAATGGTAGTTTTTCTGACGCTAATACTACAGCGCAATTTCCAGAAACTAATATGGGACATAACGAACTCACTAATCCTAGCAATCCTGATTTCTCTGGAGCAACTAATCCTATAACACCCATAGGCTCCATCATTGAAAAATTAAAATGACTAGTAGCAACTGGATTTACCGATCCAAAAACTTGATTGATTTTATCTGCCCAGCCTGCAAAATAAATTACTCTATCGATACTTAAATCTACTTCTACCGTAGCTTTTTTTCTATCAACACCTTGCAATACTAATTCAGAAATAAATTGGTCCTTCCTACCTTCCATCATTTCTGCCATTCGGTAAAGTATTTGACTGCGATTATAAGCAGTAGCTCCCGACCATTTTTCAAAGGCACCTCTTGCAGCTACTACCGCATTTCTTAGATCTTTTCTAGATGACAAACACACATTGGCAATAGCCTTACTTCGATGATTTAATTGATAAAACCGCCCAGACTCTGTTCTAGGGAATTTTCCACCAATAAATATCTTATACGTTTTTAACACATTAATTCTTTCAGCCATATTAAAAGTTTAAATAAGGAGTTAAACCATGTAATCCACCTTCTCTTCCGTGACCACTTTCTTTATAGCCACCAAATGGAGAAGTAGGGTCAAATTTGTTATAAGTATTAGCCCAAACTACACCAGCTCTCATTTGCGAGGTGAGATTAAATATTTTAGATCCTTTATCGGTCCAAACTCCAGCGGATAAACCAAATGGCGTATTGTTTGCTTTCGTTATCACCTCATCAATAGTTCTAAAAGTTTGTATGGCTAGTACAGGTCCAAAAATTTCTTCTTTAGCAATAACATGAGATTGAGATACATTGGTGAATAAGGTTGGTGGACACCAGAATCCTTTTTTTGGTAATGAACAATCAAGCTGGAACATTTCCGCTCCTTCTTGTTGACCAATTTTCAAATATTTATTAATAGTGCCTAGTTGTTCTTTAGAGTTAATGGCACCAATATCGGTGTTTTTATCCAATGGATTCCCTAATATCAATGATTGTATTCTATCTTTTAATTTTCTAAGAACAACTTCATAAACCGACTCTTGAACGAATAATCTTGACCCTGCACAACACACATGTCCCTGATTAAAGTAAATACCATTAATCACCCCTTCCACTGCTTGATCTAATGGAGCATCTTCAAAAATGATATTTGCTGCTTTTCCTCCTAATTCCATGGTGGACTTTTTATTTGACCCTGCAATGGCTTTCATAATGATTTTCCCCACACCTGTTGACCCTGTAAATGCAATTTTATCGATGTCTGAGTGATTGACAATTCCTGCTCCAGTGGGACCCGCTCCGGTTATGATATTTACGACTCCTTTAGGTAAATCAGCTTCTTGAATAATCTCGGCTAATTTTAACGCTGTTAACGAAGTCGTTTCAGCTGGTTTTAACACTACTGTGTTTCCAGTGGCTAACGCAGGAGCAATTTTCCATGCTGCCATCATCAAAGGAAAATTCCATGGAATAACTTGGCCTGCAACCCCTACTGGCTTAGGGTCTCGGTTTGGAAAGGCATAATTTAATTTATCAGTCCAGCCTGCATAGTAAAAGAAATGAGCAGCTGCAATAGGTACATCTACATCTCGAGATTCTCTAATGGGCTTCCCCCCATCCAATGTTTCAATTACGGCTAATTCTCTCGATTTCTCTTGGATCAATCTGGCTATTCTAAAAATATATTTTCCTCTTTCTTTGGCTGACATTTTTGACCATGGACCGTCAAATGCTTTTCTAGCAGCACTGACTGCAGCATTAATATCTTTTTCACCTGCCTCGGCAATCATAGATAGATGCTCTTCATTCGCAGGATTTATGGACGGAAAATAATTGCCCGTCTGGGGATTTTCGAATTTACCATTGACAAACAACCCATATTGTTCTTTTAAGCTAATATGATCTATACTTTCTGGGGCTGGATCAAAATCCCATTTACCAGAAAATTTCAATGGTTTTATCTCTTTATTCATATACTAATCTTTAGAAAAATAATTGGCAGATTGATAAGCGCCAGTTGATTGTTTTAAAATTTGCATCAGCAGGTCATTAGCCAAACTACTTGCACCAAATCTAAACCAATGGTTATCTAACCAATTTACACCCAACGTTTCTTTAACCATAACAAGGTATTGTAGCGCTAATTTTGAATTGGAAATCCCACCTGCAGGTTTCATACCTACCATAATACCCGTTTTATAATAATGGTCTTTAATGGCTTCGAGCATTACTAATGTGACCGGTAAGGTAGCCGCTGGTTTAATTTTCCCTGTGGAAGTTTTTATAAAGTCAGCACCAGCAGCGATGGCAATATCGCTAGCCAATCTCACATTGTCTAAATTTCCAAGTTCTCCTGTTTCTAATATAACTTTTAATCTAACTGATTTTCCACATGCTTGTTTTATAGCTGCAATTTCGTCATGTACAAATCCAAAATCCCCCATGTGGAATTTACCTCTACTTATGACCATATCAACCTCATGAGCACCCGCATCTACCGCTATTTTAGTATCGGTAATCTTTACATCTAATGAGGAGTGACCACTAGGGAAGGCTGTTGCAACGCTTGCCACTTTAATTGCCGATCCTTTCAAAGCATCTACTGCAATTTTGACGAAATTTGGATATACACATACAGCAGCCACCGTTGGTAGTCCAGGGAATTCATCGTGTAAATGTTGAGCCTTATAACACATTTGGGTAACTTTATTAACCGTATCCATTCCCTCCAGCGTAGTTAAATCAACCATATTTAAAGCCATTTTCAAGCCCTCAAGCTTAGCTTCTTTTTTAATGCTTCTTTTGGTAATTCTACTTACCCTATCTTCTATCCCAACTTTATCTACTTTTGGACTAATAAATGCTTCCATAACTTATAATTCGGCTTTTTCAAGCTTTACAATTATGTATAAAAGTAATAATTCAAAATTTATTAGGGAATTATTCTGGTTTCTTTATAGTTTTGGAGCGCTAAAAAATCAACCATTAACTGATGCAAAATTTATATTCCACTAAAGACTCTTTGCTCTCTAGAAAAGATAAGGAGAAACTTCTTAATCAGAAAGGAATATGCATCTGGCTAACCGGGCTCTCAGGATCAGGTAAAACAACCATTGCAAATTATGTTAGTCGTCAGTTACATTATAATGGTGTTTATACTCAAGTTCTTGATGGCGATAACATTAGATTGGGAATTAATAAAAACTTATCCTTTTCTGATCAAGATAGACAAGAAAATATCAGAAGAATTGCTGAGGTGACTAAATTATTCGTAGAAGCTGGTGTTGTTACTTTTTGTTGCTTTGTAAGCCCTAGCCATAAAATGAGAACACTAGCTAAAAATGTGATTGGAGAAAATGATTTCTTTGAAGTATTTGTTTCCACTAACTTAGAAACATGTGAAACCAGAGATGTCAAAGGGCTCTATAAGAAAGCTAGAAAAGGAGAAATCAAAGATTTTACGGGTATTTCTTCACCATTTGAAAGACCGGTTAATCCTGATTTAGTACTTGACACAGAAAACAAATCAATTAATGAAATTGGGGACACTTTAATTAGTGTACTAAAAAATAAACTTAAATAAATGGGGAAATATCAATTATCACATTTAGAAGAACTTGAAGCAGAGTCTATATTCGTATTAAGAGAAGTAGCTGCGCAATTTGAAAACCCAGTGCTGCTTTTTTCTGGAGGTAAAGATTCTATTGTGTGTTACCATTTAGCAAGGAAGGCCTTTTACCCTGCTAATGTTCCTTTTCCACTAATGCACGTAGATACTGGACATAATTTTGATGAATTGTATGCATTTAGAGATTCATTGATGGAGGAAACCAAAGGAAGACTCGTTATTGCTTCTGTTCAAAAATCCATTGATGAAGGAAAAGTGGTAGAAGAAAAAGGCATTAATGCTAGTAGAAACAAACTTCAAACCACTACTTTATTAGATGGAATTGAAGAACATAAGTTTGATTGTGCTATTGGAGGAGCTCGTAGGGACGAGGAAAAGGCAAGAGCAAAAGAACGATTTTTCTCTCACAGAGATGACTTTGGACAATGGGACCCTAAAAATCAAAGACCTGAATTATGGAATTTATTTAATGGTAAAAAGCATTTTGGAGAACATTTTAGAGTTTTCCCTATTAGTAATTGGACAGAGATGGACATATGGCAATATATTTTAAAAGAGAATATCAAAATACCAAGTCTATATTTTTCTCACACAAGAGATTGTTTTGTTCGTGATGGAGTTGTTATGGCTAAAACTGATTTTGTACAGACGAAACCTAGTGAACAAATCAAACCTATGCAAGTTCGTTTTAGAACAATTGGAGATGCTACATGTACAGGAGCTACTTTATCAGATGCTGATTCACTAGAAAAAATTATTGAAGAGGTAGCTGCGTCACGAGTCACAGAAAGAGGTGGGCGAGCTGATGATAAGAGATCTGAAGCAGCAATGGAGGATAGAAAAAAAGAAGGATACTTCTAAAAAATTAAAGTATGAGCAATAAATATTTAGAAATGGACCTGCTTCGATTTACTACGGCAGGTAGTGTAGATGACGGTAAAAGCACACTTATAGGAAGATTATTATATGACAGTAAATCCATTTTTCAAGATCAAATGGATGCCATTGAAACGGCCAGTCAAAAGAAAGGAGAAGAAAAGGTAAACCTTGCCCTATTAACTGATGGATTAAGAGCTGAAAGAGAACAAGGAATTACTATAGATGTAGCCTACCGCTATTTTGCTACACCGAAAAGGAAATTTATCATTGCAGATACTCCGGGTCACATTCAATACACAAGAAATATGGTGACCGGAGCAAGCACCGCAAATTTAGCCATCATCTTGGTTGATGCTAGAAATGGAATTGTTGAACAAACTAGAAGACATTCCTTTATTGCTTCTCTACTGGGGATTCCACATATTATTTACTGTGTTAATAAGATGGATTTAGTAGACTACGATCAAAAGCAATATGAAAAAATTAAAGAGGAATTAGTTGGGTTTAGTGCAAAACTTAGAACAAAAGATTTCAGATTTATTCCAATTAGTGCTTTAAATGGTGACAATGTGGTTAATCGTTCCAATAATATGCCATGGTATGAAGGAAGTACATTATTACACACACTCGAAAATGTACACATTGCTTCTGATCATAATCATATCGATTGTCGATTTCCTGTACAATATGTAGTTAGACCACAAAAAGATGAATTTCATGATTTTAGAGGTTATGCAGGAAGAATTGCAGGAGGAGTATTTAAAATCGGAGATGACATTACGGTACTACCTT
The DNA here is from genome assembly GCA_038129265.1 of Crocinitomicaceae bacterium. GTDB lineage: Bacteria > Bacteroidota > Bacteroidia > Flavobacteriales_D > Parvicellaceae. The sequence goes on along the minus strand of JAYPLD010000013.1, from coordinate 21,040 downwards.
CTGGATTTCAATCAAAGATTAAGTCTATAGAAACCTTTAATGGCAGTATAGATGAAGCTTATGCTCCTATGTCCGTAACGTTAACGCTTGAAGATGACATTGATGTAAGTAGGGGCGATATGATTGTGCGACCAAAAAATCAACCCGAAGTCATACAAGACGTAGAAATCATGTTATGCTGGATGAGCGAAACACCTTTAATTAACAGAGGAAAGTACACCCTTAAGCACACTTCAAAGGAAGCGAGATGTATGATTAAAGATATTCAATATAAAGTTGACATTAACACACTACATCGCCTAGAAGATGATAAAGAAATAAAGTGTAATGATATCGCAAAAGTCACGTTAAGAGTAACCCAACCTCTTTTTGCAGATCAGTATAAAGACAACCGAAGTACCGGAAGTGTCATTATTATTGATGAAGCAACCAATAATACTGTTGGAGCAGGAATGATTGTCTAACTCAACCTAGCTTAAATTTAATGGGAATAGTAAACTTGGTATTAACTACTTTTCCTTGTTGTTTTCCCGGACTCCAATTAGGCATTTTATTCACCACTCTAAAAGCTTCTTTATCTAAGGTATTGTGAATACTCTTAACTACTTTCACATCCTTAATACTCCCGTCTTTCCAAACTACAAATTGAATAAAAACTTTACCCTGTATGCCATTTTCTTTAGCCATTTCTGGATAACGTAAGTTTTTGGATAGAAATTCATACAATTTCTTTTCGCCTCCGGGGAAGCTCGGATTTTCTTCTACCACATCAAAAATGGAATCAATAAATACAATTGTATCTGGCTCTAGGTACTCTTCTGAAAAAACCAACTCGTTGTTCAACTTTATAGGGAGATTAGTTTTTGGTTGAATGTTTTGGTTAACATGAGGTTTAACTTTTACAAATTCTGGTTTTTTAACCGGGTTTTCCATTGGTTTTGGGGGATGAATAATCTGCTTTTCAATTTCATAGATAATCTCATCTTCCGTAAACGTATAGGAACTGAGAATCCCTTTATCAGTTAGTTTGACGATCCTAAACTCCAATAAACAGAGTGTAAAGGCTAAGGATAAAATAAGGGATGAAAAAAAGATTAAACCCTTAGTAGATAAGTCTGTTTTGTGATTATTATTTGATTTCATACTCATTCGTTTGATTAATGAGTACAAAAACTATTCCGAATTTAACTAATTCTGAATTTTATGGGAAGGGTGAACCTTGCATTTACAGCTTTACCTCGTTGTTTTCCCGGTGTCCATTTCGGCATGGTCTTAACCACACGAGTGGCTTCATTATCTAAAGTTTTATGTACTCCCTTTACCACTTTCACATCTCGTATAGTTCCATCTTTCCACACTACAAACTGCACAAACACTTTGCCCTGAATCCCATTTTCTTTAGCCATTTCTGGGTACTGAATATTTTTCCCAAGGTATTCGTATAGTTTAGCCATTCCTCCTACGAATTCAGGATTTTCCTCAACTACATCAAAAATTTCTTCCACTACAGGCTCTGGCTCTTCTTCCACTTCAATAACAATATCAATTTCAGCTTCTTGATCAATGATTATGGTATTGGTTTCTTCTCTTTCGTCTTCTTCTTCTAACACCTCAACTTCTTCTGGTGGAGCTGGTGGTGGTGGCGGTGGTGGTGGTGGTGGTGGTGTATTTGGGTTGATTTCCACTACTTCTTCATCTTCTAACGCTGTTAATGATGACTCTATACCTGCACCAGCAATATCAATCTTTTTATACTCAACAATACAAAGCATTAGGGCAACAACAAGTACTAGACCTGTTAATATAAATACTGACCTAGACTTGGTGTCTTCACTGCTTATATTTGGATTTTTCTTAGGTTCCATTTTAGGCTAAATTAAGCATAATAAATTAGTTCTTAGAATATACATTTATGAAATCTCCCCTTCGTACTCATCTGCAGAAAGAAGTTCATTTAATTCATTTTCATCTGAAACTCTGATTTTAATCATCCATCCTTCTCCGTATGGATCTTCATTAACTACTTCAGGATTAGTTTCCAATTTTTCATTAAACTCAATAACCTCACCAGAGATAGGCATAAACAAATCAGAAACTGTTTTAACCGCTTCAACTGTTCCAAACACTTCTTCTTTTTCGAGTGTTTCATCTAAAGTCTCGACTTCTACATAAACAATATCACCCAATTCGCTTTGTGCAAAATCAGTTACACCCACAGTAGCTACATCACCATCTAATGAAAGCCATTCGTGATCTTTAGTGTATTTTAATTCTTTTGGAACATTCATAATGAATCAATTTATTGGTGCAAATAAACAAAAAAAATGAGTACATATTCACCTATCTCAACTGGAATCTTAAAGCAAAACCTCCATTGGTATTTGCTGTTGGAAATGAAGTTGAAATAAAAGGTGTGTTTACTCTTCTATCAAAATATAATCTAAGCATCAGCTGTTTTGTTAAATTATAGTCTCCGGAAAATTGTATGGTTACTGCTCTTTGGCCTGCAGTAGGCAAATTCTGATTTTCTACAATTTTTCTTGTGATCGTTTTATTATCACGTACAGCCACATCTAATCTCATTCTAAGATCGCTGGGTTCAATTGGATTACCTGCCAGTTTAAATGGTAATTTTAGTTTTTTCCAAGTATACCCCGTTCCAAACTTCCACTCGCTCCCTTTGATTTCAGTGATTTGATTGTTCGCTAAACTCAATGAAACATTCCTGTCTTTTTTCATTTCAAATTTTACTGACATGTTGTTTTTTAAAGTCAAATCAACACCCAATAGCGGGGCAAATTGCTCCATGATATTCATGGTTAAAATTTGTTTTTGAGATATATAATTTCCAGCTATGTCAGTTTCAATGGCATTTCCTTCACTATCCCAATTTCCGCTTAGGTTTGTGGTGTAATTCCCCAAAGTAAAGTTAGATCGGTAAGCATGAGAAAAAGATAATTTTTTAATGTGCTTTTTAACTGCTTTTATTTTAGTTAGTCCATCAAAAGTAATTCTCCAATTGGGTAATGGTATTCGCTGACTAAGGGGATTGATGTTATTAATATTGGGTGTCTCACCACGATAAGCACACAAGAATGCTCCGATGATAACATCTTGTTGTGTACTATCATACCCGGAATAATAACCTGTATTTTCAAGAGTTTGAGGAGAATTTGGATTAGTCAAAGCAACCAATTCTGAAACATCTTGTCTGTAACTTAATAAGTTCTCCCAAATTTGATTACTCAGCGTTGTATCATTTAATTTATCTGCCTTGAAAGCTGTTCTCCAGGTTATTATGGATGTGCTAAATGAACCATTAAATTGATTATTTAGTAATGCAAATTGATCAAAATCGTCTAGACCAAGATTAGATGATCTGTTCTCCATTAAATTTCGCTCAGCTGAAAGGTCAATACGCAAACTATTAATGGGCTTAATGGAAGCTTTAAAGTTCATGTTTTCAGTGTGATTGGCCGTATACTGAGTACTTATATAATTATAATTTGAAGTGTCGACTAGCCAACCATTATCATAAGCATGATGAGCAAAATTCATTCTGGTCCTAGTCCCCATTAAATCTCTTTCCTGGTATCCTCCAGCAATAAACGCTAATCCGGGAGAAAGCCAGTCATCGTCCATCCCTAACATATTGGTTTGACTTCCATACCCTGGAAGCATTATACCGTCATTGGTATTAAAGGAACCGTTAATACTTTTTACAGACATCAATACCCTGGCAAATTGATCAACTACTTTCATCACAGGACTATCTCCTTTTTTCTTTTTCTTACCTTTTTTATCCCCGTCTTTTTCTTCCTCATTATCTTTTTTGGAGGTTTTCTTTCCACCTGCAGATACATTACTTCTAGACCTAGAAATTCTTGAATTTCCATATTTTTTATTTACTCTCTTCAAATAAGGAACCTTATTATAAAGTGATGTGAAATTAAGTTTACCTGACCAAGCGACTACTCTTGAGTTTTGCACAATATTCCCTACAGAAAGAGTATCATTATCAAGCGCTAAAGGGGCTCTAGTCCAATCAAAATTTGCCGTGTATCTTGTGGTAAGCGTAATCCAATCGGTAAGTGGGAACTTCTTTAATGGCCAAGTGTAAGAAACGTTACTTGTGTGGTTGTAACTCATGTTTTCTCCCAAGTTTTTTAAACTTCGGTTTACTAAGCTCTGGTCAAAATCATCTTCATACCCAAAAATACCGTAATCAATTCTACCTGGAGTTTCTTGCACAAAAGCACTATTTGTAGCTTGAAGGTCGAATTTTAGACTTTTTGTCAAATCATATTTAAAATCATAGTTTCTATCCCAATTGAATTGCTTACCATATTGAGGAACCTCAAAATTCTCGCCACCAGGAAAATTATATCTAGTTGAAAAAATATTATAGGTTCTATTCACATTATTTCGAATTGCAATTTGTTTTGGTAAATAATAAAAGTTGAAATCCCTTAAAAGTCTTAACCATTTAGATTTTCTAATGAAGTTTACTTTTTTAAAGGGCTCTAATGGCTTAATGTTGGGTGAGTATTGATAATTAATACTACCTAGATAGTTACGTTGAATATCCTGCCTTGTATTGATATCTCTGTGAGAAAACTCTGTAAAAGAGTAGTTTAAGCTAAAATTGGAAACATCCCATGGCAAAGGAATTTTAGCTTTAGGTTTTTTATTTTTTTGTTTTGGATCAATCTTATTCCCCCCCTCTTTTTCTTCAGCCTCGTCTTGTACTTCTTTTTTTCCTTTTTGTTTAGGTAGTTTCTTTTTCTTCTTATTTATTTTAACATTAGTGAAATTAATGGATTTTCGCTCGGTTAAATCAATACCATTATATAGTCGCTCTCGCCATTGATCTTCTGTTTCTGTGGATTCTTGCTTGAAAATCAAATCGGGACTTAAAGGGTCATAAAGTGGTTTTATCACATTTCTTGAGTAACCCACGTACATGGGGAGATTAACGCCTGATTGATCTCCAAAAAATTTATCTAATTTAATGGTGCTTGAGGCGTCAAATCCATACATGAATTCTTGTTGTCTTTCGGCAACTCGTTTTTCCATACTCCCAAAACCTGGAGTCGAATAATTTCCTGAAACCGCAAAATCAGCTAGATCAGCTAAGTTCCCATTCATTCTTCCCACAGTAGCCCATCCTCCATTTTCATTAAAATCACTCAATCGTAATTCGTTTACCCAAACTTCCACACATTTGTCTTGCCCATCATCAGGTAGCCACTGGTTATTAGGGTCTGTGCTTTTAGGGTTTCTAATTCCAATCATGATGGTTCTTACCCCTTGTAAATTTGGGTTTCCTTTTACCGCAATATTAGAAGATGAATTATCTGGATCTCTTTTTACGTACTTCTCAAATTGACTGATATTGGCAAAATTTCTTTGTTCTTTAAGGTCTTTTAGAGCTTGTAAGTTGATCACCATATTGTTTTCTTCGGGCCAAACAGAGTAATCATTGTTGTTATACCAAGGTGAAATTTTAAGCGGCATCTCATATTCGTAGTAGTTGGAAACAAAATCTGTTCCTAGCCTTACAAAAACCGTTACCTCATTGTCATTGGCTGGAGTAGTGCCTGGATTGGTTTCTCCGTGCACAAACATTTGAATTTTATTATAATTTCTAACATCTAGATTTACGTTTCTATAAATGGCTTTAGCGTCTCCATCTTTAAGTCCACAGACATCTAATACTAAACTTTGCTCATTTACTTGATTACCAATAAATTGTGTGTTTTGTTGTCTGATAATGTTGGGAGGAAGCACGTAATTTATAGGTTGCCTTCCCCCATTTTCTTCAATACTTACTGCACTAATGTTAAATTGTGTAGTTTGTTCTTCGTCTTGTATATATTCTCCATCTGCTAATAACGAGCCTAAATACCTTCTCCATTCACCTCTTATTAATTCTAACCTGGCAAATCGAAGTGTAACTTCTTCAGACCAATTATGCATAAACATTCTTATAAATCGAATCGATCTAAAATCTTGTATATCATTAATCCTTTTTGAGAACTCAGCAACAGGTACTCTAAATTGGTACCACTTAATGCTTTTCCCATTAGGTAGGGAGCTTGATGGTGGTTCATAAATATCAGTAATATAGTTTTTTCCAATTTGCATATTATTCGGATCCAACTCAATTTTATATTGGAAATAACTTTCGGTCTCACTTAAATTGTTGTCAAGGTTTATATCTTCTATGTTGGGTAACGTTGAAGCCGAAGTAGGGTATCTATCTGCATTCATGGTGTCAGACATTTCCGATGTGGGAGAATTTCCATCTGGACTATTGTAATTTTTATATCTATCAATGATATTAGTTTGAGGAGTATATTCATCGTCCCTGTAATAGGTATAATTATCAGATGACGGATCAGTTAAAATTTGTTGCAAAGCCAAGGGGTCAGTGATGTAACTTTGAGCTCCTGAAATAAAATCATTAAAATAATTCCGTTCCTTTTCATCAGACAACCCATCAAACCCTACGTCTTGATGCTCTCTAGAGGCCAAATTATTATCGAATGCGTTTACAATGGCCTGTGTATTTGGAACCACACCCCACTCAGTGTATTCCAATGCATTTGAATTAGCCACAAAATCTCCGTCTGGAGGTAATCCATTTTCAAACGATTTTCTTCCATCTCTTAGTAAATCCTCTGAAACATTGCCCAAATTAATGTAAAAATCTCCACCTGTAGAATTATCTGAGTCTTCATTAAAGGGGTCCATCATCCAAAATTGGATAAACTCAATATTAGCTGCCTCAAAATCATTGGTAGTTAATGTTCTCATAATACCCCCCCATCTTGATTGGGGATTATTTAATTTCCCTGACGTAGGATCAATACCAGCACTATAATTGGAAGGATTCAAGTCAAAATTGTATGGCCCTCTTTCGTTTGGAAAATAAGAGATATCAAATACGGGTATATTCGGCAGTTGGCCAGGAGGAAGATTAACATTAGGAAAAACTTCATTTACTAAAATTTGTCTCATTGTATGTTTATTAATAATGGAGTCATCGAGATTAACAACATTACTAAATCCTCTTGCATAAAAAATGGATGGATCAACCACATACCAAGACATTTTAGCTCTGTTTTTTCCATAATTTAGGTCATTATAAAGACTTGCTTCTGGAAATAAATCAGGCTGCCCTTGAGGAAGAGAAGATAAAACCCAATTGTTAAACGTTCTAATGTCAATGGCACTTTGGCTTCCTTCAAAATCATCGATATAGGAAGCTCCATTGTCACCAGCTACATCAATTGCTTTGTTGTGGCCAGGAATCAAACCTGCAATCTCACCTGAGAAATTTATTTGCGATTTTTCTTTTGTTTCAATAAATGGAAGTAAGTCTACCATTTTGGTTAGAAACGGAACCTCTTTTTTGAACGCTCCATCTAAACCTATCATGGTATTGGCTATTGGCTCATCACCAGCATTCACCTTTTGGGTTAAGGGTCTTTCTTTAAGTCTCATGATAGTTCCACCAATATGCGCATCCTTATTGATTTTATAGTCCAAGTGAGTACCTACCATGGTTTTCATTTGGACACTAAATAAAGAATTACTCTCTAGCGAAATTTTAATGGGTGTGCCTGAACTGAGAATACCATCATCTAAAATTCTAACTCTACCTAAATTGTAATCTACTGTATATTGTACTCCTTCTGTTAAAATTTGCCCCCCTGCAGTAACCACCACAGAACCTTCTGGAATATTCATGGCATTTAATGAAATTTCAGATGTGACGGAGGACTGATATACTCCTTTAATTTTAAAACGATTGAGCTCTGGGATTTGTTGAGCCGCAATTTTTGTACTATCATACAGTTGTTGGTAAACTACACTCTCTCTCACATTTTGAGAAATACCCTGCTCAGCCATTTTTCGATCAAGTGTTTTACCAAATGGTTCTATGGTAGAAAAATACAATCTCCCATTTCTTGGATTTATAGTACCCCCGTTGGGAATTCTGCCTTGATTGTCTGTAATGGGGATAAAATCGAATATCCCATCCGCGTAAACTTGTTGCTGCTGATTAAGTCGATCCAGCTCTAACAGTTGGATTAATAATTTGTCATCTACACCTGTTTTGGGGATGTAGTTTATGTCTATTGAAGTAGAAGGATTGTTGTACCAAATATCCAATCTAAAATTAGTTGGATCAACTTGGTAAGCACCCAAAGAATATACATTTTTCATCATGATGTCCCAAAGCTTTTTCTTTGGATTTCGCACAGTTGATTTTAACATTTTCAAATAGAGTGCGCTTTGGCCAGCTACTCCATCAGTAGATAGTTCTCCTACTTGATACGTTTGACCTTGATACGTATATTGATAAGCCACACCTAATACTTCGTCATTGTTGAGCGATTGATTTAATGAAATAAAACCTAGAACAGCATTATAGGTGTACTCATTGTTAGACAACATACGAGCGTTTTCAACTTTTTCAAATTCAATACCTTGTTCCATATTGTAATTGGTACCAGTAAGTGCATTACTAGCGTTTACATAATTTCTTACATTTTGATCTGCATTGATGCTTAGGTAGAGATTATTATGCTCATTATCAGGCAAATTATAACCCCCAGAAACCCAGATAGGATTATGCAATTGATTTGACTTAGGCTCTCCTAAATCAGATAAGCAAATAATATTACGGGTATTATTTATGGTGTTATTTCTATTGGTGACCCACACTTCAATACGCTGGATCTGTACTCCAGAGGTGATTAGAGGTAGAGACCTCATGGAATTATCATAAGAATCCCTGAAATAGTAACTTAAAAAAAAGTGCCTGTTCTCTTCGTAATTATCCGCATTGATTTCAAATTCATTTTGTTGGGCACCACCAGCAATCTCAATTTCCTTTTTTTGACCTTTTTGTTGAGATAATACGGTTGTAGCCGTTAAACGACCGAACTTCAGTTCGGATTTTATTCCAAATAAACTCTGACTTCCAGAAATCAATGTACTATTAAGCGGAAGAGAGACATTCCCTGCTTCAAGCTTTTGTAAAATATCATCTTCTTTTCCAGAATAATCTAAATTCAATTGATTTTCAAAATCAAAAGTAGCTTCTGTATTGTAGTTAAAGCCCAAATCCATCAAATCTCCAATCTTCCCCGTTAATGCCATTTGAATTTTTTGATCAAAATCAAACGTGGTTATTCGTCTTTGTTGTTCTGGTAAAACTGGATTGTCTGTTCGAGAAGAATTAAAACCAAAACTTAACTCTGCAGACCCTTGTGGTCTAATTTCCACAAAATCACTACCAAATAATTTTTGTGGTTTGGGCTTGTTAAGCTGAATATCTTCTTCTTGTTTTACATATTTATAGTCAGACATTTCATCAAGATTCTTTTTCCAAAAGCTACTCATGCTTTGCTGATGTTGCATGTCCAAATAATCATCAAGTGACATCTGACTTGATGGTCTAAAAGAGGAGGAATCTTCAAATAAAGAATTGAAAATGTATTGACCAGAATTGGGATCGTAGTTTACATTGTTATTGATGTTTAATGGTAAGTCAAAATCAATTAACCCTTGGGAGAAATTGGTAGGATCCAGCGGATCAGATATGGGGAACAAAAGATCAATTTCAGGCGAGTCGATTGAAACCACATGGTTTTTTAGAGGATAATGGGGATTAGCCTCCACACTTCCAAAAACACTAAATCCAAGTATTATTAAGACTAATTTTTTCAGCAATGTAAATTACATTAAACCGCTTTTAGGGTTTTTTTAATCAATTCTTCAACGGTGGCCACTTCTTCATTTGATAAAATTTCATCAATTGCTTTATTAGCTTTTTTCTTTTCTATCCCTAAAACGACTAATGCAGATAACGCTTCATTTTTTAAGGTATTGTCTTGAGAAGACAAAATATCGTTGATTGATTCAATTTTTTCTAATTTTCCTTTTAAATCAACAATAATTCGTTGTGCTGATTTAAGTCCAATTCCCTTAATACTTTTAAAAGCTTCAACATTACTTTGATCTACTGCTAAAACCACATCATCAGGCTTCATGGAAGAAAGTATCATTAAAGCCGTGTTCGCTCCAACACCAGAAACATTTATTAATTCTTTAAACATGGTTCTTTCCTTTTCTTCAGCAAAACCAAATAACAAATGAGCATCTTCTCTTACAATGAGATGACTAAACAACCTCAACTTACCTTTTGATGGAAGATCTTCAAATGTATTTAGAGAAATATGTAATAAATATCCAATGCCATTTACATCAATAATAACCTGATTGGGCAATTTTGATTCTAGTATACCTTCTATGTGTGCAATCATTTTATTTTCGGTTTTGAACATCGATTACACCGAGTGTAATCATATTTAAAATTTCTCTTACTGACGACCCTATTTGAAGTACATGAACTGGCCTCTTCATTCCCAATAGTACAGGTCCGATGGCTTCAAATTGGCTCATTTCTTTTACGAGTTTATAGGCTATATTACCTGAACTCAAATTTGGAAATATCAATGTATTTGCCTTACCATCAGCCAACATGGAAAAAGGGAAAAAATCACTAACTAATTCTTTATTTACAGCAAAATTAGCTTGTACTTCTCCATCTACCACTAAATCGGGATAATGCTTATGTAAATGGGTAACCGCTTCTCTCATTTTTACAGCATCTTCGCCCTCATTAGACCCAAAATTGGAATAACTAAGCATCGCAATTCTGGGTTTAATTTTGTATTCTTTTACGGTTCTGGCAACCAGCAGTGTTATATCCACAATCTCTTCAACAGTTGGATTAATATTGATTGTCGTATCAGCAAAAAATATAGGCCCGTCCTTACTAATTAGAATATACATTCCCGCAATTTTATTTATACCCTCTTCTACCCCAATCACTTGTAATGCAGGTCTAATGGTTTCCTTGTAGCTTCTTGTGATACCTGAAATCATCACATCAGCCATCCCTGTTTCAACCATAGCTGAAGCATAATAATTTCGTTCTCTCATCATTTTTTTCGCCTCATAAAAAGTCAACCCTCTTCTCTTTCTTTTCTCATGCAAAATTTTAGCGAATTTTTCTCTTTGGTCTATTGTTTCGTCACTTCTCGGGTCAATAATTGTACAATTCGGTAGATCGAGATTATATTCTTCAATTATTTCATTGATTTTAACCTCTCTTCCTAAGAGTATAGGTTTAGCTATACCTTCTTCAAGAGCCATTTCTGCAGCCTTAAGCACTTTATAGGTGTCTGCTTCAGCGAAAACTACCTTTTTAGGATTCCTTTTTGCTTTAGCTGTAAGGTTTCTAACAAATTTATTATCCAAGCCTAATCGCTCCATCAATTGAAGCTCGTATTTTTTCCAATCTTTGATGGGAGATTTAGCAACACCCGAATCAATTGCTGCCTTGGCAACAGCAGGCGCCACCCAATAAATAAGTCTAGGATCAAGCGGTTTAGGAATAATTTGAGTTCTCCCGAACGAAATGCTTTTGGCATCATAAGCTTCATTAACCACATCGGGCACTTGTTCTTTTGCTAAAGCAGCAATAGCTCTAACAGCAGCTAATTTCATCTCTTCATTGATCGTAGTAGCTCGAACATCTAAGGCACCTCTGAATATGTAGGGGAATCCCAGCACATTATTTACCTGATTGGGGTGATCAGATCTGCCTGTGGCCATAATCAAATCATCTCTTGTGCTCATGGCATCTTCATAGGGGATTTCAGGGTCTGGATTGGCTAAGGCAAAAACAATAGGCTCTTTAGCCATGCTTTTTATCATCTTTTTATTTAGAATTCCACCTCTTGAGAGTCCTAGAAATACATCAGCTCCTTCCATAGCTTCTTCAAGCGTACAATTAGATGAATTCTGTACAAAATATTTTTTATTCTCATCTAAATCCTGTCGACTTTCATGGATTAAACCTTTGGAATCAAATACATAAATATTTTCTTTTTTTACACCAAGTGAAATATATAATTTCATACAGGACTGTGCTGATGCTCCTGCTCCACTTACCACTAATTTAATTTCACCTATCTTTTTTTCAGCTATTTCTAAGGCATTTAACAGCGCTGCAGAAGAAATGATAGCTGTGCCGTGTTGGTCATCATGCATGATAGGTATGGACAACTCCTTTTTAAGTCTTTCCTCAATTTCAAACGCTTCAGGTGCTTTTATATCTTCCAAGTTTATGCCTCCAAAAGTGGGGGATATCGCTTTTACCGTATCCACAAATCGATCTATGTCTGTTTCATTTATTTCAATATCAAAGACATCGATGTCGGCAAAAATTTTAAAAAGCAGACCCTTACCTTCCATCACTGGCTTTGAGGCTTCAGGACCAATATCACCAAGCCCTAAAACTGCAGTTCCGTTTGAAATTACAGCAACTAAATTCCCTTTGCTAGTGTATTTATACACATCATCAACAGATTGGTCAATGGCTATGCAAGGTTCAGCAACTCCTGGTGAGTAGGCTAAAGAAAGATCTCTTTGTGAATTATATGGTTTTGAGGGAATTACCTCAATTTTACCTTTTCTGCCTGAACTATGATAGTCTAACGCTTCTTTTTTGAAGATATTTTTGGACATAAATCTATATTGATTAGCTAAGTTAATGAACTGATACTAAATTGATAGAGAATGCTCCCAATATTTACATAATATGTATCTTTAATGTATGCAAAATATTGTTGTTTTTTCGGGTGCAGGAATGAGTGCAGAAAGTGGATTATCCACGTTTAGAGATGGAAATGGCTTATGGGATAAATATCCCATTGAAGAAGTAGCGACACCTGAAGCCTGGCGTAAAGACAAAGAAAAAGTACTTCATTTCTACAACATGAGAATGCAGAATTGTTTAAAAGCTAATCCGAATTTAGCTCATCAGATCATTTTTGAATTTGAAGAGAAATACAATGTGCAAATAGTCACCCAGAACATTGACAATCTTCATGAAAGAGCAGGTAGTACAAATGTATTACACCTGCACGGAGAAATCATGAAAGTACGAAGTTGTGGTACTGGATTAACTTATCCAATTAGGGGAGGTGCATATCCAAGTATAGGTGATTATTGCCCCGAAGGCCATCAGTTAAGACCGGATGTAGTTTGGTTTGGAGAAGACGTACCAAACTTGTTAAAAGGAGCAGAAATAATAAAAAATGCAGATATCCTTATCATCATTGGTACATCATTGCAAGTATATCCTGCAGCAACCCTTATTCATTACACCAAGGAGGAATGTACAGTATATATTGTTGATCCCAATACGATTCCTAAATTAGATTCTCATATCCATCTTAGAATGAATGCATCAGAGGGGCTAAGTAAACTAAAGGATAAATTAATGTAATACTATAATTTTTTTAGTTTCCACTAATTCACCATTAGAAATGATATTTAAAAAGTAATTACCATTAGAAAAATGGCTTACATCAAATGAGTTCTTTCCATTTAGAATAATTTTGGAATCCACCGTTTCCCCATTTTTATTCAACATATGTAATTCTAATTTGGATCCAAATACATTCTCTACATTTAACGTTACAGCAGAGGGATTTGGATAAATACGGGTGATATTTTTATAGGTATCTTCCATCCCAACAGTACAAGTAATATTTACATCTACAGAGTCAATGGGCTGATCATTTACATCTAATACGTAATACCTAATTTCAGCTGTTCCTGCGCCATTTAAAAAGCTTATGGTGGGTTTCATAACAGATGAATCACCTGGCATAAGGACAGTTGAAGCCGGAGAAGTCCAATCACTTCCAAAACATGGGTAACACAAATTATTATCGCAAAATTGATCTGAAAACGTAACTGAGGAATTCAAAACAATTCTCCTGAATTTCACCTCTTGATTAGTCGTCCCTGTGTTTTCACAATGCATATACACATCAAATGAACCAACATCTTTTAAAATGTTGATAGTGGAACTATTGTATGTATTGCCAGGGTCTTCGTCCCAGTAAATTGATATTTGAGCATTAGAGACACCAAGTAGTAAAACACTTAAAAAGGATGTTAAAATGAAATTTTTCATGAGTAAATTTTGTGCAAATATAGAGTAATAATTTGCTAGTTGTTTCTAAAAAATTTTTACAAAATCTATTAAATCGACAATTTAGATTAAATTTGGGACACTTTATTTACTACATAATTAAAATAACATGAAACAAAGAATACTAAATATTTTCATTTTAAATCTGTTTATAATTGGAAGTTTATCATCACAAATTGCTGATGGCAGTGTGGCTCCAAACTTTACTGCAACAGATCAATTTGGCAACACACATACTTTAAGTGATTACATAAATCAAGGTAAAACCGTAATAATAGACGTTTCTGCCACGTGGTGTGGCCCATGCTGGAGTTATCATCAGTCCCATACTCTTGCTGATATTTACAATGCATACGGTCCCAATGGTTCTGACGAAATTATGGTGTTTTTTGTGGAAGGTGATGGTTCTACTAACACCGCAGACTTAAATGGTACAGGGAATAACACCCTAGGTGATTGGATTACGGGAACACCTTATCCAGTTATTGATGATGCTTCTATCGCAAGCTCTTACCAAATTGGATATTTTCCTACGATTTTCAGAGTTTGCCCTGATGGTCTTGTTTACGAAGAAGGGCAATCAAGTGTAAAT
>JAYPLD010000013.1:0-6259 GCA_038129265.1 Crocinitomicaceae bacterium | reverse complement strand
TTTCAGAGTTTGCCCTGATGGTCTTGTTTACGAAGAAGGGCAATCAAGTGTAAATCAGTTAGTTTCCAGTATAAGTTCAAATTGCTCTCAATCAATTCAAGGAGCTTCAGATCATGGAAAAATCAATGACACCGAGTTAGCGCTATGTACTGCAAATGGCACACCTGAATTCAGCATTTCTAATTACGGTACAAATAACATCACGTCCGCTACAGTAACGTTAAACGAAAATGGGACAGCTATTGGAACAGCTAATTTTTCTGGTAACATTTCACAGTTTTCGTCAGGAACTGTTTCTTTTAACGCTATGCCCATGAACACTGCATCTACTTACACAGCTACATTAGATAACATCAATGGGAATACACCTGCAAATATGGCTATGACCAATGCAACCTTAACAGCAAGTACTGCAAACCCATCATTAACTGATGTAACCGTTAATTTCTTTACCGATAATTACCCTGGTGAAACTTCTTGGGAAATCTTAAATAGTTCATTAACAGTAGTTGCATCTGGAGGACCATACACGCCAGGAACAGCCGACCAATGGGGAGGCGGAGGCCCTGATGCAAATACCACGATGACCTCAACTCATGTTTTATCTCCTAATGAATGTTATTCTGTAAGGTTAATGGACTCTTACGGTGATGGCCAACAATACGGAGCAGGAACAGGTCCAAATGGTGGATTTGGCATTCAAATTACAGATGCTAATGGAGAAGTATATAATTGGGATCCAGGTGCTGGTTGGTCTGTAGTTGCAGAAGAAGGTGTCGTAAGCACTAACCCAGCCACTTCAATTGAAGAATTATCAAATAAAGTGTTAACCGTATATCCTAATCCAATTAATGAGTATGCTAATATTGAATTTATGGCAGATAATTCTTCTGCAACACAAATTGAACTTTTAAATTCAATTGGTCAAATTGTTTTTAATAAAAGCTTAGGGATCGTTGAGGGGGAGCAAGTAGTTAATTTAGATGCTAGCAACTTAAGTTCAGGATATTATTTTGTTCATGTTCGATCTGGAAAAAACATTTACAATTCTAGAATTACAGTTAATAAATAAATTTTTATAATAAAGGCGGGAATTCCCGCCTTTATTTTTATTATCACTTTGGTTCAGTTTTTGCCAAATACATGAAAAATTATATATGAAAAAATTAATCTCACTTCTAAGTCTTCTAATGTTCGGTACAATGATATTTGGCCAATTACCTAGTGTGAATTTAAAAGACATGGAAGGTAATTCACATAATTTCGCAAAGCTAAACAACAATGGAAAACCCATGATCATAAGCTTTTGGGCGACTTGGTGTAAGCCATGTAAAGCTGAGCTCAATACCATAGCTGAAGAATATGATGATTGGGTTGATGAAACCGGAGTTAAGTTAATTGCAGTATCTATTGATGATGCTCGTTCAAGCTCAAGAGTTGAACCTTATGTAAACGCACAAGGCTGGGAGTATTTAGTTCTAATGGACCCCAATAGTGACTTAAGAAGAGCTATGGGAGTAAATAATGTTCCTCATACCTTTTTAGTGAATGGTGAAGGTAAAATTGTTTGGGATCATAATAATTATTCTCCAGGAGATGAAGAAGAACTTTATGAGAAGCTAACAGGCTTGTAATGAAGAAAATTGTTTTTTTCCTTTTTACAGGAATTTCAATTTATTCCTTTTCTCAAAACGATTTAACCCCTACTATTGTTTCTGGAAACATTCAGACCATAGGTCAGTATTATCAAGAAGATACGCTTATTAACGCAGCCCTTCCTGATCAGCTACTCGGTTTTAATGGTTTTGCAAATGTCAACGTTCAGCGTGGTAACTTTAGAGCTGGGATCAGGTATGAAACTTACCTCAATACACTAGAAGGATATCCAACGTCTTTTAACGGAACCGGTTTTGGATACCGCTACCTGAACTGGAGTGATGAAGATCTAGAACTGACTATAGGGAATTTCTATGACCAGTTAGGCAGTGGGATGATTTTGAGAGCCTATGAAGAAAGACAATTAGGTATTGATAATGCACTTGATGGCATTCGACTTAAATATAATCCTTACAAAGGTATTTTCATAAAAGGAATGATTGGAAAACAAAGACACCGTTTTGAAGATGGCCTGGTTAATGGCAATGGAATAGTAAGAGCAATTGATGGTGAAATAAACATCAACGAAATGTTTGATTCTTTGAGAAATTCTAAGTTTAAAGCAACCATTGGAGGAAGCTTTGTAAGTAAATTCAATGAAGATAATAACACCCCATTATTTAACCTGCCAAAAAATGTAGGAGCAAGTTCTTTTAGAGCTAATTTAAGGTATAACAAATGGAGATTTAACGCAGAATATGTACATAAAATTAATGATCCATATCCTGACAATCAAAATGAGCAATTCAATTATATTTATAAAAATGGAGAAGGATTACTGTTTAATTTAGGTTATTCAAAGAAAGGATTTGCTATTGATTTATCTGCTAAACACATGGACAATATGCTTTGGAGGTCAACCAATGTAAGTGTTGGCCCTACAGACTTACTTATTGGCTTTTTGCCTGCGTTAACTAAACAACACACCTATAATTTAGCGGCAACGTTATATCCATACGCTACAAATCCAAGAGGCGAAATTTCTTATCAAGCTGATTTACTCTACAAGATTCCTAAGAAGACTTTTCTTGGTGGTAAATACGGAACATCCATTGCTTTGAATTTTGCCACCTCCTACACTCCCAAAAGAGAATTCATTAATGACTTAGGTTCTTCTAGACAGAGTTACTCTACTCGCTTATTCGCCATGTCAGATAGTATCCTTTATCAAGATTTCAACATAGAAATTAAAAGGAAAATAAACAAGAATTGGAAATTTAATGTAAACTATTTCAACTTTATTTTTGAGGACCGAGCGGTGTTAGTGGCACAACATCATGAACTAATTCATGCTCAAATTGCTGTCCTAGACCTAACGTATAAAATAAATAGAAAACATTCATTAAGGTGGGAATTTCAAGGTTTATGGACCAAAACCACAAATGAGTTAATCACAACATCCGAAGGTGAAAGCGTATATCGAAAAGAAGACCAAGGAGATTGGGCATTTGCTCAACTTGAATATACATTTAGTCCACATTGGTATGTAGCCGTTTTAGATCAATACAACTACGGTAACTCAGAGCCTTCTAAAAGAATACATTACGGTCTTGTTTCAGCAGGATTTATTAATGGGTCTCACCGATTCTCCTTACAATATGGAAAACAAAGAGCAGGGGTGTTTTGTGTTGGCGGAGTATGTAGAGCGGTACCTGCTTCCAACGGATTAACATTTAGTTTTACTTCAAGTTTTTAATATGCCTAAAAAACTAATTCAAATATTACTACTCCTGTTAGTTCTAGCATGTGATAAGGTAGAAAATCCACTACCTACTATCTATGGAGATTTCAATTGGGAATTATATCCAAATGATCCTACTACATATCCATATGACATAGCAGATCCTTCCAGCAACTGGTCATCAAATACGAATGAAAAAGGTATTCTACTAGAAGATTATACTGGACATAAATGTACAAACTGTCCGGCTGCAGCTACCATTGCGACCCAATTAGAAAACGACACAGCGCTTGGAGTAATTGTTGTTTCCATACATGCAAGTACAGACGGTTCTTTTCAGTCTACAGATGAAGTAGAGTTTACGGTTGATTATCAAACGGACGCAGGGGATGCCTATGTACAAGAAATGCCTGGATTCATAGGAAATCCGATGGGAACCATTAACAGAAACGATGGTGGATATTCCAATACAAATTGGTACTTTTCAAGCAATTGGGCTACAGGTGTAAATGACGAAATTTCACAGGGAAATCTAGATGCCAATATTCAATTACAGTACAATTACTACCCTTCAACTAATGGACTGTTTATACACACTGAAACCTCTTTCTTAAACTCACTTTCTGGGAATTATCATTTAATTCTTTATTTAGTAAGAAATGATGTAGTATCACCACAAAAAATGAATGACGGAACAATTGATCACCATTACCATCATCATGCCGTTCTTTCCAATAACATTAACGGAACATGGGGAACACTAGTGAACGATTCTGCTGTAATTAATGGCGATGTATTTTATCACGATTTCTCTTTTGAATTACCTGACCCTAGTTTGGATTCAACATATGAAATCAATAATCTTTCTGTGGTCTCATACATTTGTGAAAGAAATAACTTTAATGTTTTGCAAGCAATTAAAACTGAACTTGGAAATTAACTTAGACCTCTCATAATTCCTTTTGTGGAATTTCTAATAAAATCAAGTACAACGTCTTTCTCATCAGATTGAGGTAATTCAAGATCAGCCACCGTAAGTGCTGTAGTCATATTGCTGTTTTGCACATAAATCACTCTATAAATATCTTCAACATTGATTATTTGTTGATCATTAAAACCCCTTCTTCTAAGTCCAATGGTGTTTACCCCTACATAAGAAAGAGGCTCTCTTGCCGCTTTTACATAGGGAGGAACATTTTTTCTAACAAGCGACCCTCCAGCAATAAAAGCATGTTCTCCAATATGAACAAATTGTTGAACTGCTGCCGTACCCTCTATAATAACCCAATCATCGATGCTTACGTGTCCAGCTAACTGAACTAAGTTTGCAATAATCACATTATCTCCAATTTCACAATCGTGAGCTACATGTACATAGGACATTAACAGGCAATTACTTCCTATTTTGGTTACCTTTCTATCTAACGTACCCTTATGTATTGTAACATATTCTCTTATAGTTGTATTATCTCCTATTATGGTTTGAGTATATTCCCCTTTATATTTTAAATCTTGGGATTCTGCAGATATAATTGCCCCTGGAAAAATTTTACAGCTAGAGCCTATTCTAGCGCCATCCATAATAACTACGTTTGAACCAATCCATGTATTGTCACCAATTTCCACATCGCCATATATAGTTGTAAATGGTTCAATGGTTACATTCTGTCCAATTTTAGCTTTCGGTGAAATATTAGTTAATGGGTAATTTGTCATTACATTTTCTTTAGCAATTCTATCCTCTATCTTTCACTACTTGAGCAAGCATTTCTGCTTCAATACAAACTTGGCCATTCACATATCCCTTTCCTCCCATGTGCACTAAACCTCTTCGAATAGGTGAAATCAACTTTAAATCAAAAACAATAGTATCTCCAGGAATCACTTTTCTTTTAAACTTAACATTATCAATTTTCATAAAATAAGTGGAATATAAATGCGGATCTTCTACTTTACTTAATGAAAAAACTCCTCCGGTTTGGGCCATAGCTTCAATTTGTAAAACTCCTGGCATTACTGGGTTTCCTGGAAAATGGCCTTGAAAATAAGGCTCATTTTTGGTTACGTTTTTAACTCCAATTATTCCATCTTCCGTGATCTCCATAATTTTATCTATTAATAAAAATGGATATCGGTGCGGTAACATATTTTCTATGTCATTTATATCATACAATGGTTCTTTTGTCAAATCATACATAGGCTTTGATTTTTCTTGTTCATTCATGGCTTTTTTCAAAATTCTTGCAAAAGAAGTATTTAAATGGTGTCCTGGTTTTTTTGCAATAATATGTCCTTTTAATGGCTTACCTAACAAGGCTAAGTCCCCAATTAAATCTAGTAATTTATGTCTTGCTGGCTCGTTTACGTGTTTTAATTCACAATTATTCAATGTGTTTCCTTGAATATTGATTTTCAGTTCCTCCTTACCCAATAATTTAGCTAGTTTTCGTAGTCCTTCTTCTTCTATTTTTTTATCTACTATCACTATTGCATTATCAATATCACCTCCTTTTATGAGTCCTGATTGAGCCAGATATTCAAGTTCACTTAATAATACAAAGGTTTTACAAGAAGCTATTTCATCAGCGTAATGATCTATTTTCCTTAACTCTGCATATTGAGTTCCTAATACTTTATTATTGTAATCTAGGACGACAGAGAGGGTAAATTCTTCTGCGGGAACGTATAAGATTTCCGCTCCACTTTCGTCCTTATAAGTAATGGACTTATTTAAAGAAATATATGATTTAGTTGCAGATTGCTCAATAAAATCAATTTGTTTTAGTGCTTCAACGTATGGGGCAGCACTTCCATCTAAAATGGGGAGTTCTTCACTATTGATTTTAATTAAGGCATTATCTATCCCTAATGCATAAAGGGCAGATAAGAGGTGTTCTACAGTGACTACTTTAACTCCATTTT
>JAYPLD010000012.1:29873-37132 GCA_038129265.1 Crocinitomicaceae bacterium | reverse complement strand
GGAGTAAGATGGTCTAGTAAAATGAAACTCATAAAATTACCTCTGATTAATTTAATAGGAATATTCATTCTTATGTGTAATTTTTATGTCTACTACTTTATCTTTTTTAATCAGCCTTTAAATTTTACCTCTTTACTTTGGTTATGTATTAAATTTATGTCAGACTTGATCATTCTTTATTTTTCATTTTATTTCTATGATAAAAAGGGAATTACCATTTTTACTATTCCAATGTTTTTAATATATCCTTTATATCTATTAACCGTTTTAATTTTGAATTTATTTCAGGTTAAGATGAATTGGAAAGATAGACCAGTATTAACCACAAAATCAATTTGATGGAATCTGCTAAATCATATTCTGTATGGAATTATTTATATAAAAATCCATTATTTGGTTTTGCATTAGTCATCATTTTTACCGCCATTTTAGTAAGCATCCTTGGGGCTAATATACGTCCAGATGGAACATTATATTCAAATACTCAAATCCCACAAATTTCAAGATTAAAGCCTGGAACTACTATTTCTTTTTTAAAAGTTCGAAAAAATAAAGAGATCGATAAAAGCAATTTTTTTGAGAAATTATTTTTTGGTGGTCAAGAATCATTTTACACCTTCATTCCTTATGATAAATATGAACTTAAAGATAATCACATAATTCTACATGAGTACGATTTAAGCAGAAGTGAGCCAAATTATGTGCCTAATAAGTTAACTTTTACTTTTGATGATATACTATTTAATTTAAATGATCAAGCTAGTAAAAACCGTGAGGGAATTAAGGAATTAGTATGTTCTAATCACTTAATTGAAAAAACATTTTTTCTAGGTACTGATAAACATGGAAGAGATTTACTTTCAAGATTAATGGCTGGCACTATAATTTCTTTATCAATAGGACTAATATCCGTACTAATTTCATTTTTCTTAGGCCTTACTCTAGGGGCTATTTCGGGTTATTATGGGGGTAGAGTAGATGATATCATACTTTGGTTTATCAATGTGGTTTGGTCCATTCCCGCTTTATTACTTATTATTTCATTGACATTGATTTTAGGAAAAGGGTATGCAACTGTTTTTATTGCAGTGGGTTTAACCATGTGGGTGGAATTAGCCAGAGTAGTAAGAGGACAAGTCATAGCCATTAGAGAGATGGATTACGTAATTGCTGGAAAGATTCTAGGCTTTTCAAATATGAGAATCATATTCAAACACATTATCCCGAATTTATTAGATCCTGTGATTGTAATCTGCGCTTCAAATTTTGCAACTGCGATTTTAATTGAAGCAGGTTTAAGTTTCTTAGGAATAGGGGTTCAGATTCCTATGCCTTCTTGGGGTTCTATAATAGATCAACATAAAGAATACATTATTCACGCAGAAAAATCTTTTCTGGCCATTATTCCAGGTCTATTGATTATTTCGCTGGTGTTTTCATTTATGATTTTGGGCCATCACTTAAGAGGTGTATTGGGTAGAAAAGCAAGTGCTGGAACTTGGAAAGAACAGTTAAAAGGTGCACCAGCTGACTCTATTTAAGTGGCTTTTTTAAGTTCTTCTAACAGTATATTTTCTTCTAGTAAGCCAGATTTTCTCCATTTAATTTCATTGCTTTTGAAAAGTATAAAAGTGGGAATACCTCTTACATTAAATTTATTAGCAACGGCTTGATTTTTGTCTACATTAATTTTCAAAATTTTAATCTGATCTCCCATTTTACTTTTTACTGATTTTAAAATAGGATTCATTGCTTTACATGGTGCGCACCAATCGGCATAAAAATCAACTAAAATTGGTTTTTCCCCTTTTATTAGATCTTGAAATGATGACATAGTTAAAAATTAAATAGCGATTTCTTCATTTGTGATTTGCAGAGATGTACTTTTTGCTATAGCTCCAAAACCACCTTTAATATCAGTTATATTATGAACACCATTAGCTTTTAAAATAGAACAAGCGATCATGGATCTATAACCTCCTTGACAATGAATATAATAATCGGTTTCAGATTGATATTCACTTATATTTTTATGAATTTGATCTAAAGGTCTAAACACACTGTTCGTCAAATGTCCATTTGCGTATTCCCCATTATTTCTTACATCAATGATATTTGACTCTGTATTTATTTCGGATTCAAACTGCATAGCGTCAATAGAATGAACCATTTCTGTTTTATACCCCGCATTTTCCCAAGCAGTAATTCCTCCATTCAAAAATCCAATTGTATTATCAATTCCTACTCTGGCTAAACGAGTAACAGCTTCATGTTCTCTACCTTCCTCAACTATCAATAGTACTTCTTCATCTAGTTTCTTCATGACTGACGCTGCCCATGGAGCAAAACCACCATCTATACCAATAAACAAAGAATTAGGTATATGAGAAAGGGCAAATTCTTGAGGCTTCCTACAATCAATAACGGTCGCTTTTTTGGAAAGAATTTTAAACTCATTTGCACTTAAGGGTTTTATGCCACTCTTAATGATGTCATTAAAAGTTTTATTAATGCCTTTATTCATAGCTACATTAATGGGAAAATAATTTGGAGGTTGATTTAATCCACATGTCACTTCACTTACAAAATCATCTACAGTAAGTTTGTCATTTAGCGCATAATTTAATTTTCTTTGATTACCTAGTGTGTCAAATCTCTCTTTACTCATGTTTTTTCCACAAGCAGAACCAGCACCATGAGCAGGATAAATAATGACGTGATCACTTAATGGTTTTATTTTTTCATTTAATGATTGATGTAATAATTTTGCTAGATCTGATTGAGATAAATCACTTTTTACAGCTAAATCGGGTCTTCCCACATCTCCAATAAATAGCGTGTCACCAGTAAAAACACAATACTCTTTTTCTTGCGAATCAAGTAATAAGTAACATGTTGATTCTAGTGTATGTCCAGGTGTATGTAGTGCCTTAATTTGTATACCCCCTACGTTGAAAATTTCCCCATCATGCGCTTGGTAAAAATCAAATGATGCATCTGCCTTGGGACCAAACACAATGCTTGCTCCAGTTTCTTTAGCTAAATCTACATGTCCAGAAACAAAATCAGCATGAAAGTGGGTGATAAAAATGTATTTTAAACTTGTTTTTGATGAAGAAATCTTTTCTAAATAGACGTCTGTTTCTCTAAGTGGATCCACAATAGCACATTCAGTTTCTGATTGAATAAAGTAGGTTGCTTCTGCCAAACAACCTGTGTAAATTTGTTCTACATTCATGGTGTAAAATTAAGGATACCAATTTTATTCAACAAACCTTATCTCCTAAAAGACAAATGAAGTATTAAATTTGTGGTCATGTTTATCAAATTATACATTTCTTGGAACGTTGACCCCGCTTTATATGAGGGTATAATTTCATTACGTTATTACAGTATATTTTTTGCAATTTCCTTTTTGTTAGGCTTCTACATGGTAAAGAAGATGTACATAAATGAGTCAGCTCCAATAGAGTGGATGGATAAAAAATTGGTTTATGCTGTTTTAGGGACCATTATTGGGGCAAGATTGGGCCACGTTTTTTTTTATGAATGGGATTATTATGCCGAAAATTTAATGGAAATTCCTATGGTGTGGAAAGGCGGCTTAGCAAGTCATGGTGCTGCAGTAGCTTTGATTTTTTCTATGTGGATGTATTCAAAAAAAGTAACAAAAAAACATACATTATGGGCACTGGATAAATTAGTTATTGCAGTTGCATTAGCAGGAGGTTTCATAAGGATGGGTAACCTAATGAATTCTGAAATTGTTGGACTAAGAACAGATCAACCGGTAGGGCTTTTTTTCGAAGACGCTTCTTCCAAACAAGTGGCCTCTGTTTTTAGAATAGAACAAGAAAGTGTAAATTTTTTTGATACTGGTGTGGATACATTGATAGAAGGAATAAGATACCCCATAAATAATCTAAGTCTTACTATTCCTGGAATTGCTCTAGACTCTGTTAGCCAACAAAACTACATCCAAAGCCAATTGGTTCCTTTTATAGATTACTATTCCTTAGCGTACAGAGATGCGTTAAAACAAGAACTGAATAATGCTATTACTGTAGAAAGACAAGAGTCGGAAAGAGTGGAGAAAATAAGTTCATTTTTAAATGGGTTGAATGAAAATCACTTTTTTACTACATCTAAATCTTATGATGTGAACGTTTTAGAGAATCAAGTTGTAATACCCATTTATATTATTCCACGAACCCCCACCCAGCTATATGAAGCTATTGCATATTGGTTCACCTTCTTGTTTTTATTTTGGGCTTATTGGAAAAGAAACTGGTTTGCATTTCAGGGAAGACTCTTTGGTGTTTTTCTCTCCTTTATGTTCACAGCCAGGTTTGTTATAGAATTTTTTAAAGAGCATCAAACATTAGCAGACGAGTCAGTTGTTAACATGGGTCAATATTTAAGTATTCCATTAATTATTTTAGGTTTGTATTATTGGGTTAATTCAAAAAAAAGTGTTACAAACTAAGGACCTACATATTAAATATTCTGAAAAGTCAATTTCTTTTCCAAATGTTGATTTAAAGTCTGCGGATCAGCTTTTGATTACTGGACGAAGCGGTAGTGGAAAAACATCCTTCCTGAATGCGCTTGGCGGCCTACAAACACCAAGTAAAGGAAGCGTAAAAATTGACAATGTAGATATCTATGCACTATCTCAAAGAGATTTAGATCAATTTAGAGGAACAAATATTGGTTTTGTATTTCAAAGACCTCATTTTATTAGCTCATTAGATGTGATATCTAATTTAAAATTCAGTCAATATCTGGTTAAAAAAGAAGATGAAAAATTAATTTTTAGTCTACTGGATAAAGTTGGATTATTGGATCGAAAAAAGGCAAGAATATTTGAGTTGAGCGAGGGCGAAAAGCAACGTATTTCGATAGTGAGATCAGTAGTCAACTCCCCTAAACTTATATTAGCGGATGAACCCACTTCTGCATTAGACGATGAATCCTGTGAAAATATTTTGGAATTAATCAGATCATTCTCTCAAGAAAATAAATCCAAACTTATCATCGTCACACATGACCAACGTTTGAAAAATAAATTTGAGGATAAATTAGACTTGGATGCTCTTTCAGTATAGTATAAAAAATATTACCACAAAGCCATTGTCAAGTGGCTTATCTATCCTGCTAATGGCTGTCTCTATCATGATAATTGTATTGGCTAATTTAACCATGTCTCAATTATCATCAAAATTTAATGAAAATGCCAATAAAGTAGACCTAGTGGTGGGTTCAAAAGGAAGTAGAATGCAATTGGTGCTCTGTAATGTTTTTCATATAGATCAACCCACAGGAAACATTCCCATGAAGTCAGTCCAATTTATAGAAAATCATCCTTTTGTAAGTTTAGCAGTGCCTATTTCCCTTGGAGATAATTACAAAAAATTTAGAATTGTTGGTACAAGAGCTTCTTTTATAAATGAGTTATATAATGCAAGAATTGATGAGGGTAAAATTTTCGATAATAGTTTAGAGGTTGTGGTGGGTTCAAAAGTAGCTAAAGAATTAAATTTAAATATTGGATCTACATTTACTGGAAGTCATGGGATTGGGGAATCAATTCATGATCATGGAGATTTTGAATATGAAGTAGTTGGGATTCTTGAACAAACAGGTGAAGTAATTGATCAACTACTATTAACACCCTTAGAGAGTGTGTGGGATGTTCATCCAGATGATCATCAAAAAGGCACATTTGAATTAAGTAAAAATAAAAAAGATACACATGAACACCATCATGATCATCATCATGATCACGGTCATCAACACGAGAAATCATCAAATGAAATTACTTCTTTACTAGTTAAATATAATTCTCCTAGAGGTAAATTTACATTGCCAGGAAGTATTAATAAAAAAAGTGAGTTGATGGCAGCTGAACCTGCAATCGAAATTCAACAACTATTCGAGCTAATACAGCCAGCTGTTGATATTTTGATTAGGCTATCTTGGATTATTTTTGGTTTGGCTATGATTAGTGTTTTTATCACCTTATTAAATTCGATGAAAGACAGAAAATACGAAATTGCTATGATGAGGGCAGGAGGAGCTAGCTCAAAAAAAATCTTCATCTCCGTTATTTTTGAATCTATCATTATTTCTTTGATTGGTTCTGTTCTAGGTGTTGTTTTAGGTCATACATTAATGGAATTATTAAGTGGCCTGGTATTGTCGAATTACAATTACGATTTTTCAGGATTTTTATTTTATCCTGTTGAGTTTCTATTTATTCTAGGATCTTTATTTATTGGTATGATTTCTGCTCTATATCCTGCATATTCTGCCTATAAAATCAATATTGCTCAAACTTTAAAACAATCATGATCAAAAAATTACTTTTAACGGGTGTGTTTATTATCACATTTTTAAATGTGTTTACACAAAACATCATTACTTGGGAAGTATTGAAAAATGTTGAATTTGATGAAATTTGGTCTGAAGAATTTCAAGCCTATTACATGGTACCTAAGTTTTCAGCTCAAGTATTGGCTTTAGATAATAAAGAAGTGCAAATCCGTGGTTTTATTATTCCAGTAGATATAGTACAGGACTATTATGTGTTATCTGCCAATCCATATAGTTCTTGTTTTTTTTGTGGACAAGCAGGACCAGAATCAGTGATGGAAGTTCAATTAGTAAAAAAGTATGAGGGACTTCGAATGGATCAAGTTATTACATTTAAGGGAAAATTAAGATTAAATGTAGACGATATATATCAACTAAACTACATTTTGGAAGATGCAGAAATTGTAGAATAGTTATTTGAGATAAGGTTTTAGTTCTTCAAATACTACTTGTGTTGCTCCCCTTCTTTTCTTAACAAATTCGCTGGATTTATCTTTCATCTTTATCAATTCATCTGGTTTTGTAATATATGAAGCTAGCGTTTCTTTGAGTTCTTTTTGGCCTTTAATTCTTTTGGCAAAACCTGCTTTTTCCATTTCGATAGCCTCTGGGAAATGATCGATTTTTGGACCAAACAGTATCATATTTTTTTTAGCAGCTGGTTCTATTATGTTGTGCAATTTACCTGTATATCCTCCTCCGACATATGCGATATCACTATCGCTGTATAGTTCTGAAAGCAAACCAATGCTATCCACAACTAAAATACGAGGAAGTTCCCCACTATTATGCTCTGAAAGAAATCCACAATTTTCACCAAATTGATTTTTGATTTTGGATACCCTTTGGATAGAAACTTCATGTGGAGCTATAATAAATTGAAT
>JAYPLD010000012.1:27566-29773 GCA_038129265.1 Crocinitomicaceae bacterium | reverse complement strand
CAGCTTTAATAATTTCGGAAATGAAATTCATCCATAAATCATACTTTACAAATACCACCATTTTAGGATTCAAAAGAGGTATAAATTTTTTAGCATTTGAATGATAATCTAGGGGTAAGTATAACTTTTTAACTCGATTGCTTTCATGTTTGAAATGCTTAAATCCTGAAGGGCTAAAAAATGTCAACAGTATATCTTCATCTGTCTCTGTTAAGATTTGATTTATAAGGGGTATAGCCATAAGGCCTTCACCATGTGAAGAAGCATGTACCCATATAGGGTTTGGACTAAGATTAAGGTCAGCAAGTTTTTTTTTCCAATTTATTCGCCCCTTAATGGATATTCTAGATTTATGATTCCCAAATAATGCGCTAAACCCCCAATACAGTTGGATTCCAAAAGATATGAAATTGTAAAGTATACGAATCATTTAGTTGTAGTAATACTCGTCAGGAGCTTTTCTAAAAACAGGAAAGATCCAACCTGCTCTAAGTCCAATATATATATCAATTCGTTGATCATGATAAGGTCCCATTAAATCGATTTGATAATCTCTCATGCCTCTTGTAAATCCTTGAATACATTCCAAACCAATAGAGAAATTAACTAAGTTGTTGTTACTCATGTGATGATAACCTACATATTCCTTTATAGATCCTCCTAATGTAAAGCGATCGTAATATTTGAGATATTCAGATTGTAGTTGCGGAATTAAATTTTGCTCGTTTTCAATTCTTATTTTATGATACATGAATCCAAATCCTGCTTTTAAATGAATTCCAGAGTTAGGATTTGGACCTAGAATGGGAAGTATTTTGCCGATATCAGCTGAAACGATCCCCCCTCTTTGGTAAAGCACAAATAAATTTTGTTCACCATGTTGATTTATTATCCATCCTTGACTATTAAGTAGGTGATCAATAACTTCAGTAAATTTTACATTTTTACTATGGATAAAATTGTAGGAAAATTCTAAGGTTTGGTTTTTTTTGTTTTTTAGCCCAAAAGAACATCCTATGTTACTATTTACCCCAAAGTAGTTTTTTAAATCTCCCTCAGGGACTTGAACCGCTAAACTAACTTTTATCAGCGGAAAAGGTAAAATAGAATCCTTAACATTTTGACCTACTACAACTGCTTTAAAATTAAAGCAGAAAATTAAAACCAAAATGGGGCGAATCTTAAGAAACATGAAAACAAATATAAGAATTGGTATAATGTCTTGATATACGTATATTCGCAAACTCAAATTTTTTACCCTTTTGGCTGAAGACTTGAACATACAAATGGTTGATTTAAAATCACAGTATAATCACATAAAAAATGAGGTAGATGCTGCGATTCAACATGTCATCAATTCCACACAATTTATTAACGGAGAAGAGGTTAAAAAATTTCAAGAAGAATTAGCAACTTATTTGGGCGTTAAGCATGTAATAACATGTGGTAATGGAACAGATGCTTTGCAAATTGCTATGATGGGCCTTGGCCTGAAACCGGGTGATGAGGTAATTACTCCCTCATATACGTACATAGCTACTACTGAGGTAATAGGGCTGTTAGGTTTAAAGCCGGTGTTTGTAGACTGTGATCCTGATACGTTTAATATATCTCCAAAATCCATCGAAAAATCCATTACAGCAAAAACTAGAGCTATTGTTCCCGTTCACCTATTTGGTCAATCATGCAATATGACTGAAATAATGGATATTGCCTCAAAATATGATCTTTATGTTGTTGAAGATAACGCCCAAGCCATAGGATGTACCTATAATGGGTTTGAAGATCCTCACAAAACAGGTACCATTGGAAATGTGGGATGTACTAGTTTTTTCCCTTCTAAAAATTTAGGTTGTTATGGTGATGGTGGTGCTCTAATGACCAATGATGACGAGTTAGCTTCACAATTAAGAATGATTGCAAATCATGGCCAATCTAAAAAATATTATCACGATAGAGTAGGTTGCAATTCTAGACTTGACAATTTACAAGCTGCTATCCTTAGAATAAAACTAAAGGAGTTAGATACATACATTCATAACAGGCAACAAGCGGCATCATTCTATGATGATCATTTCAAAAATGAGCATAGACTAAAAATCCCAAAAAGAAATCCCGAATCAGACCATGTTTTTCATCAATATACTTTACAGTTAGATGATTCTGTTAACAGAGACGATCTCATAGATTATTTGAAAGCAAATGGA
>JAYPLD010000012.1:0-27466 GCA_038129265.1 Crocinitomicaceae bacterium | reverse complement strand
AGTAAACATGCCACAGTTGATTTTGATGTGGTTTCCAATCCAGAATTTTTAAGAGAAGGTTTTGCCGTAAATGATTTTATGAAACCGGACAGAGTTGTGGTAGGATGCAGCAGTGAAAAGGCAAAAAAGTTAATGACTGAACTTTATCAGCCCTTTGTAAGACAGGGTAATCCAATTTTATTCATGGATGAAAAATCTGCTGAATTAACCAAATACGCGGCTAATTCCTTTTTAGCTACTAAAATTACATTTATGAACGAAATAGCAAATTACTGCGAGCTTATTGGAGCGGATGTAGATAAAGTGAGAAAAGGGATAGGTACTGATAGCCGAATAGGTAAGCGATTTCTGTTTCCTGGGATAGGATATGGTGGTAGTTGTTTTCCAAAAGATGTTCTTGCGCTAAAAAAAGCAGGTAATGATGTGGATTACGAGTTTAAAATTGTGGATGCAGTCTTAAATGTAAACCATAAACAAAAATTTTCACTCGTGGAGAAAGTGAAGTCATACTTTGGTGAAAATTTATCAGGTAAAACATTGGCACTATGGGGTCTTGCTTTTAAACCAGAAACCGATGACATCAGGGAAGCACCAGCATTATACATGATAAATGCATTATTAGAAATGGGAGCTAAAATAATTGCTTATGACCCAGAGGCAATGACCAATGTCAAAGATATTATTGGAGACCAAATTAGCTATGCAGACAGTAGTTATGATGCTTTGAAGGATGTAGATGCATTATTAATTGCAACGGAGTGGTCTGCATTTCGAAACCCTGATTTTGAAAAAATGGAAGAATTGATGAAAGATGCCATCATATTTGATGGTAGAAATTTATATGATTTAGAAAGTATGAATTCAAGACCCTTCTTTTATCAAAGCATTGGTAGAGCAACAGTTAATAATAAAAAGGGGTGAAAAAGGTATTAATTACGGGTGCAGCTGGATTTTTGGGTTCACACCTTTCGGAACGTTTTCTTGAAGATGGATTTCATGTTTTTGGCATGGATAATTTTATCACTGGCTCTAAAAAAAATATAGAGTTTTTGTCATCATTTGAACATTTTGAATTCATAGAACATGATGTTTCCAAGCACATCGATTTTAAAGGAGATTTGGATTATATCCTTCATTTTGCTTCACCTGCTAGTCCAATAGATTATTTAAAAATACCTATTCAAACATTAAAAGTGGGCTCCTTGGGAACACACAATTTACTAGGTCTTGCAAAAGCCAAAAAAGCTGTAATCCTAGTTGCGTCAACAAGTGAAGTTTATGGTGATCCTTTAGTACATCCTCAAGAGGAATCTTACTTTGGAAATGTAAATCCAATTGGCCCAAGAGGGGTATACGATGAAGCTAAACGTTTTCAAGAAGCGATCACAATGGCTTATCATCGATTTCATAATCTAGACACTAAAATTGTACGTATTTTTAATACCTACGGTCCTAGAATGCGACTAAATGATGGGCGTGTACTTCCTGCATTTATTGGTCAAGCGTTAAGAGGAGAAGATTTAACCATTTTTGGTAATGGTAAACAAACTAGGTCTTTCTGCTATGTAGATGATCTTGTTGATGGTATTGTGAAGCTCCTATTTTCCAATTACAATTTTCCTGTTAACATAGGAAATCCTGATGAAATTACCATTAACGAATTCGCACAAGAAATTCTAACTTTAACGGGAGCAAATCAAAAAATTGTATACAAACCACTTCCTGAGAATGATCCCCTTAAAAGAAGACCAGATATTAGTCTAGCATTTAAGGAGTTAAATTGGAAACCATCTGTAGATAGAAAAGTTGGACTTCGAAAAACGTATGACTATTTTTGTACGCTTAATAGAGAAGAGTTGTTTGAAAAAGATCATCAAAGTTTCGAAAAATTCAATAAATTATAATGAGCTATTTTACACATCAAACTGCTGTCATTGATGAAGGATGCCAAATAGGTGCTGGTACTAAGGTTTGGCATTTTAGCCATATTATGCAAAATGCAATTTTAGGTGAAAATTGTAATATAGGTCAAAACGTAGTTGTATCTCCTGAAGTGATTTTAGGCAAGAATGTAAAGGTTCAAAATAACGTTTCCATTTATACTGGAGTTATTTGTGATGATGATGTTTTTTTAGGTCCATCCATGGTTTTTACAAACATAACCAATCCAAGAAGCGCCATAATTAGAAGGGACTCTTATGAAAAGACAAAAGTTGGTAAAGGGGCATCTATTGGAGCTAATGCAACCATTGTATGTGGTAATGACATTGGTTCATATGCGTTGATTGGTGCAGGAGCAGTGGTTACCAAACATGTTCAACCTTATGCATTAGTAGTTGGTAATCCAGCAAAACAAATTGGTTGGGTTAGTGAATACGGTCACAGACTTGAGTTTGTCAATGGTTTAGCGGAATGCCCAGAATCCAAACAACAATACAGCTTAAAAGATAACCAAGTAAAAAAAATTAGTTAATGAAGAAAATTAAGTTTGCTGTCATTGGGGCGGGACATATTGGAAAGCGACATGCAGAAATGGTTTTAAGAAATCCAAATACAGAATTGGTAGCATTATGCGATATAAGGCCAAAAGAAGAGTTAGGAATTGAAGATTTTGATGTGCCTTTCTATGATGATTATAAGCAAATGTTAATTGCTGAAAATGAAATTGATGTAGTATGTATTTGTACGCCAAATGGTCTTCATTCAGAAATGGCTATTGACGTTATTAATGCGGACAATCATGTAGTTATTGAGAAACCCATAGGACTTACCAAAGCAAAATGTGAAAATGTCATTTTTAAAGCCTTACAAAAGCATAAACAAGTATTTGCAGTAATGCAAAATAGATATTCACCTCCAAGCGTTTGGTTAAAAGAAATAGTAGATCAAAAAATTATTGGTGATATTTTTATGGTCCAAGTAAATTGTTATTGGAATAGAGATGATAGATACTACAAAAAAGGAGGATGGAAAGGGACAAGTGAATTAGATGGAGGGACGCTATTCACCCAGTTTTCGCATTTTATTGATATCATGTATTGGTTATTTGGCGATATAGATAATATTCAAGGAAAATTTAATGATTTCACCCACCAGAACAGTACTGATTTTGAGGATTCAGGATTTGTATCTTTTGATTTTAAAGAGGGTGGAATGGGTTGTTTGAATTATTCAACGGCAGTTTGGGGCTCTAACTTAGAAAGCAGCATGACCATTGTGGGTAGTAATGGAAGTGTCAAAGTGGGTGGTCAATATATGAACGAAATTGAGTATTGTAACATCAAAAATTATCAAATGCCCAAATTAGCACCATCTAATCCACCTAATGATTATGGTCCTTACAAGGGTAGTGCAGCCAATCATCATTACATTATTGAAAATGTGGTGGATACGCTTCATGGTAAAACAGTAGCCACTACTAATGCGCTAGAAGGCTTAAAAGTGGTTGAAATAATAGAAAGAATATATAAAAAGAGAGATTCAAAAAAATGAAAATATATCAAAAATTAGTCGAGAAAGAAGAATCGTTAGCTGTAATAGGTTTAGGCTATGTTGGTTTACCAATTGCATTAGAATTCGCAAAGAAAATAAAGGTAGTAGGTTTTGATATTAATCCTGAAAGGGTAGCCATGATGCAAAATCAAGTTGACCCCAGTAATGAATTAGAATCATCTGATTTTGAAGGATGTGATATTTCATTCACTAGTAATATAGAAGATTTAAAAGCAGTCAAATTTTTTATTGTAGCTGTTCCTACCCCAATTGATAGCAGTAAAGAGCCAAACATAAAACCGCTAATTTCTGCAAGTGAAACTGTAGGTAAAGTACTTAAAAAGGGGGATTTTGTGGTATATGAATCTACAGTATATCCAGGTTGTACGGAAGAAGATTGTATTCCTGTATTAGAAAGTGAGAGTGGTTTAACATTTAAATCAGATTTTAAAGTGGGCTATTCCCCTGAGCGTATAAATCCTGGTGATAAAGTAAATACCTTATCTAATATCGTTAAAGTGTCTTCAGGATGTGACGCTGAATCTGCAGAAGAAATTGCTAAAGTCTATGAACTAGTTGTAAGTGCAGGAGTACACAGGGCCTCTTCTATCAAAGTAGCTGAGGCAGCAAAAATTATCGAAAATACGCAGCGTGATGTTAACATTGCACTTATAAACGAACTTTCCATGATTTTTAACAAGATGAATATCAATACGTATGAAGTACTAGAAGCTGCTGGAACTAAATGGAATTTTTTAAAATTTAGTCCTGGTTTAGTAGGTGGTCATTGTATTGGTGTGGATCCTTATTATTTGACTCATAAGGCAAAAGAGTTGGGGTTCCATGCTCAGATCATCAATTCTGGAAGAGCCATGAATGATGCTATGGGAGCCTACGTTGGGAGAACAGTGGCCAAAAAGGTAATTGCATCTGGTACACCAATGAAAGAAGCAAGAGTATTGGTTATGGGTGCTACTTTTAAAGAAGATGTTTCAGACATAAGAAACTCTAAAGTAGTTGACGTTATAAATGAGTTAAAATCATTTTCTTGTCATGTAGAGGTTATCGATCCTCATGCAGATTCAGAAGAACTAAAAGAAGAGTATGGATTTGAATTAGTACCTGAAAGTTCGGGCCAGTACCATGCCATTGTAGTGGCTGTAAATCACCAAGAATATGTATCTCTTACAGAAAATGACTTTAAAAAACAGTTATCAGAACATGGACTGCTCGTTGATGTTAAGGGAATTTACAGAAGCAAAATAAAGAACTTAAGCTACTGGACCTTATAAATGGAATTCTCAAAAACCATATTAGTCACAGGAGGAGCTGGATTTATTGGTTCACATGTGGTAAGGAGGTTGGTTCAAAATTATCCAGATTATCTTGTCTTAAATATAGATAAGTTAACATATGCTGGTAATTTAAATAATCTTCATGATATTGAAAATCAATCAAATTACAAGTTTTTTCAAGTAGATATTACAGATAAATTAGCTATTGACGAACTTTTTAATCTTCATTCAATAGATGGTGTTATTCATCTAGCTGCAGAATCACATGTAGATCGATCCATAACTAACCCCGATGAATTCATTTTAACGAATGTGGTAGGTACGTTGAATTTACTTAATGCTTGTAAATCATCTTGGAAAGTATTTGATGGGAAATGTTTTTATCATATTTCTACGGATGAGGTGTATGGCTCGTTGGGAGAAGATGGATTATTTACGGAAGAAACCCCATATGACCCAAGGAGTCCTTATTCAGCATCTAAAGCTAGCTCAGATCATATTGTTAGAGCCTATGGACATACATATCAACTTCCGATAAAGATTTCAAATTGCAGTAATAATTATGGATCATTTCAGTTTCCTGAAAAATTGATCCCTTTAATGATTAACAACATAAAACATCAAAAATCATTACCCATATATGGAAAAGGTGAAAATGTGAGAGATTGGCTATGGGTTGAAGATCATGCGAGTGCAATAGATCTTATTTTTCATAATGGAGAATTTGGTGAAACCTATAATATAGGTGGTCATAATGAATGGAAAAATATTGACCTAGTCCATTTATTATGTGATATCATGGATGAAGAGTTAAATAGGTCAAAAGGGGAGTCAAGGAAACTAATAACCTATGTAAAGGATAGAGCAGGTCATGATATGAGGTATGCAATTGACGCTACAAAAATCAATGATAAATTAGGATGGAAACCTTCTGTCACCTTTGAACAAGGGTTAAGAAATACGGTTAAGTGGTATTTATCAAACGAAAAGTGGCTAAATGATGTAACTAGCGGTGCTTATCAGCGTTATTATGATGAACACTATAATTAATCACATTGGGCATTTTAGGTAGGTTATTCGCTAAAAAAGATTCTTTAATTGATCCAGTAGATTTAAAACATCTAAAAACAGATTTACATTCCCATCTTATTCCTGGTATTGATGATGGTTCTCCGGATATGGAAACTACCATTTCGCTTCTAAAAAAGTTTATTGATTTAGGATATCAAAAAGTAATCACTACTCCTCATATTATGAGTGATTATTATCGCAATACTCCCGAAATAATAAACAAGGGTTTAGATCTGGTAAGAAAAGAAATTGATGCTCAAAAATTACCCATAGAAATTCATGCAGCAGCAGAGTACAACTTAGAGCCCAATTTTGTTTCATTATTAAAAGAAAAAAAAATACTATCCTTTGGTTCACAAAACTACGTATTGTTTGAACTGTCATTTTTTGAAGAACCACCTAATCTTAGTGAAACAATTTGGCTTATGAGAGATCAAGGATATACCCCTGTGTTAGCTCATGTAGAACGATATCCGTATTGGCATCTTGACACAGATAAGTATGAAGAAATGATTAATAGGGGAGTTAAACTGCAACTCAATATTGGATCTGTCACAGGTGCTTATGGACCAGAGGTGAAACGGGTTGCAAATCAATTAATTAAGAATAATATTATCGATTTTATAGGCAGCGATTGTCATCATGAACAACATCTAGAGATGATAGGTTACGCTTCTAAGTTGCCCATTTTTCATCAACTAGTTCATCAAAAACAGCTTTTAAATAATAGTTTGTGAGTTTAAACGCTTGCGCTACTAGTCTGTATAGAACGATCTACTTTTTTAAATAATCCTTGAAGAACTTTTCCAGGACCCACCTCAACAACTTCAATTTCACCTGCATCAGAAATCATGTTTTGCATGATTTGAGTCCACCTAACTGGAGCAGTTAATTGTGCTATGAGATTTTCTTTAATTAGCTTAGGATCAGTAACAGCTTTTGCATCCACATTTTGATAAATAGGGCAAATTGGAATGTTAAAGCTAGTGTTTTCAATAGCTTCCTCAAGCTCCATTTTTGCAGGCTCCATTAATGGAGAATGGAACGCTCCTCCTACAGGTAATTTCAACGCTCTTCTTGCACCCGCCTCACTTAGCTTTTCACATGCTTTTTCAATGGCTTGGTTTTCACCAGAAATAACCAGTTGTCCAGGACAATTATAGTTTGCTGCAACTACTATTCCTTCAATATTTTTGCACACTTCTTCAACCAGCTGATCATCCAGCCCAAGAATTGCTGCCATGGTAGACGGATTAGCTTCGCATGCTTTCTGCATGGCTTTTGCTCTCGAGTGAACTAGTTTTAACCCGTCTTCAAAGTTAAGGCATTTACTTGCTACTAATGCTGAAATTTCACCAAGGGAATGCCCAGCCACCATATCAGGTTTGAATTGTTCCCCTAAACACGAAGCTAGAATGACAGAGTGAAGAAAAATCGCAGGTTGAGTAACTTTAGTCTGTTTTAAATCTTCATCAGTCCCATTAAACATGATTTCAGAAATGTTAAAGCCAAGGATATCATTAGCACTTTCAAATTTCGCTTTTGCTTCGTTGGAGGATTCGAATAAATCTGATCCCATTCCAGAAAATTGAGCTCCCTGACCGGGAAAAACATATGCTTTCATAATCTTATATTAATCTCTATTGCCAAAAAGACGTAGTAACATTAAAAATAAATTGATGAAATCTAGATAAAGAGTTAAAGCACCCATGATCATCAATTTTTGACCCATCTCACTTTTTTGATCGGTAACCATACCAATTTCTTTTATTTTT
The DNA here is from genome assembly GCA_038129265.1 of Crocinitomicaceae bacterium. GTDB lineage: Bacteria > Bacteroidota > Bacteroidia > Flavobacteriales_D > Parvicellaceae. The sequence continues at coordinate 19,833 of JAYPLD010000012.1, read as the reverse complement.
TGAACATCATAGGCTGTTAGACCTGTAAAAACCAGTACACCAACAATAGAAATGATTATATCCAGCATTCCATTGCCTAAAAAAATATTCACTAAAGAGGCAATGACAATACCTATAAGTCCCATGAATAATAGACTGCCCATTTTAGTTAAATCAGTTTTCGTGGTATATCCTGCGACAGCCATAATTCCAAATGTGACTGAGCTTATGAAAAATGTGGTAGCAATTGAAGATGTGGAGTATACTGAAAATATGGTACTTAAACTTATGCCTGTTAGGGTAGAGTAAGCCAAGAAAATAGCCAATAATGTTTTTACATTAAATTTTTGTAATCCCATTCCCATCAAAAAAACCAATGCCAAAGGCGAAAACATGGTAATCCACCCAAAGGTGGTAAAACCCCCTGTTACTGGTGAGATAATCCAAGTTTTCATTTCATCAGTCGCAAACCAAACTGCAGCTAATCCTGAAATAATAAGGGCGGTAAACATCAAAGAAAATACATTAGCTACGTAATTTTTAGCTAGTGATTTATTTAGTGTGGCTGTGGATTCAAATGGTCTAATTTCTTCCATGATTTATTTTTTTGACAAATTAAGTACAATTTTAGCTAGAAGATACGGTTTTAAGAAATTTTATAGTTGATCTTTCAGGTTAAGTAAAAATGATCTAACCTTGTGTAACTTGCTGACAATTTGCTTTTGATTTTCTAGATCCTCTGGATTCCCCTTCAATTTTTCCTTAGCTCCCTTTAAGGTGTAACCCCTCTCTTTAACTAAAAAATAAATTTTCTGATAGTTATTTACGTCTTCTTTAGTAAATAGACGGTTCCCCTTTTTGTTTTTTTTGGGTTTTATAATATCAAATTCTTTCTCCCAGAAACGAATAAGAGATGCATTAACATTGAACATATCAGCTACTTCACCAATACTGTAGTAAACTTTTGTTAAATCATCTAAATCTAATTTTACTTGTTCCATTATAGGGATTGATTAGGTCGGGAAGAAATTTCAATTACTTTGTCATATTCTTCAGGACTTAAGTCGTTAAAGAAAAAATTGACTGGATTAATTTGTCTATTATTTTTAAATACTTCATAATGAAGATGCGGTCCAGATGATTGCCCCGTATTCCCCACAAAACCAATCAAGTCTCCTCTTTTTACCTTTTGACCTTTCCTACAATTATACTTGCTACAATGTGCATATCTAGTTTTGTAACCAAATCCATGATTAATCATGATAGTTTTTCCGTATCCTCCAACCCAACCTACCTTTTCAACAACACCATCTCCTGTGGCGTAAATTTCTGTTCCAATGGGGGCAGTAAAATCCATGCCTTTGTGCATTTTGATGATTTTATAAATAGGATGCATTCGCAGTCCAAATCCTGAGGCAATTCTAGTTAAATCTCGATTTGAAACCGGTTGTATACTCGGTATAGATTTAATCATCTTTTGTTTTTCTTTGGTCAAATCAAATACTTCATCAAATGATTTTGATTGAGATGCCAGCTTTTTCTCAATCAGTTCTATTTTTTTAGATATCTCAATGACGAGATCTCCATACTCCATGTTTTCATACTTTTTATATTTCATGGAATTACCACCTGTACCCAATTGTCTTTTGTAGTCAGGGTATGGATCTGTTTCAAAAATTGCGCGATAAATATTATCATCCCTTAGTTGAATATCCCCAAGAACTTCAAGTATTAGGTTTAAATCCTTGTTGAAAGAAGAAATTTCTTGCCTTAAGCTTTGATTTTCTTTGGCCGCCTCTTTTTGTATATAGTTTCTTATATTGTAAAACGCAATCGAAAGAATTAAGAAGGAAAATACAACTGATGCTATAAGGTAGTAGGAAAGCTTCTTGGTTCTGTCCCACAGGGTTAGTTTTACTTCCTCATACTCAAGGGTGTCGGGATTGTATTTGTAATTTATATTCTTCAAAACTTATATTACTTCAAAAGTATCAAAATTTAACGAATTCGATTGGTTGTCCTTATTCCTTAAATCAACATCTTAATTTTAATTACCAAAACAATATAAATACCCATCTCTAGAAGCGACATAAATTTTTTCATCATAAACAAAAGGTGTGGCTTCAAATGCTGTATTGTAAGAGGCTAATAATACCAATTTTTGATCAGTTGTAATTTTAAATAACTTCAGTCCTTTATAGCCAGCAACTATCAGCTTATCATGGATTAGAAGAGGAGTGCTAATGGAAGGGCCGATGTTTTTTTTATCTAGAAGTAATGGAGAAGGATAACGATGTTTTTCGTTTGGCCCTAGATTGGTGATTTCAAGATCAATTTTTTCATGATTGATTAAATACAAATTTCCTTTTACACTAACAAATGCAGCTAATTTGGAATCTTTATGGTAATAATCACTTATGGCTGCACTTCCAACAATACCGCCTTCCCAGCTGCCCTTTTCGCTGTTTTCTACGGGAAAGAACCATTCAACGCTTTTTATTCCTTGTTTTTTAGGATTAAATTTAAAAACACCTCCCTTTCCAATTATATATTGCTTTTCAATAGTTGAAATAATACAACTGTCATCTGTAATAATGGTGCTACCGTCAATATCAGAACCCACATGAAATTCCCAATCAATAGTGTCTTTTAAAAAGTTATATCCGTAAATATGTCCGGATCCACTGGCTATGAACAGGTGATTGCCAAGTTTGGAAGGAGATGACTCTGTTACAAGATTATTATTATGATCAACTATATCTTGTTTTGTAAATAGTTTGTGTTCATGTAAAATAGGTGGTTGAATCATACTGTCAATTAATTGGACATGATTTGGATCAGGGTCCATAGCAGCAAATAATCCATTTTCAAGTCCAATGTAAAGTGTGTCTTCAATGACAAGGGGTGAACCATCTACATCTCGACTGTAGCTTTTGGTCTTCTTTACATCCAATCGCCAAAGTTCCGATCCATTAACTAATGAAATAGCTCTAAAACTGGGGATGTGTTTCATATTTATGTTATTACCATACCCTAATTTACTGCCTTGAAAAATGATAAGTTCGTGCACTTTATTTTTTGCTTTTTCATTATGCCAAATGGTGCCTGTTCCTTTTATGGCATCATCAAATCGATATTGCCAAATTAAATTTCCATTTGATGCATTAATCTTTTTTAAATGATGATCTAACGAACCTTGAATCAGAAATAAACTATCATCTTCTTTGTATAATAAAGGTTGACCAGTCCACCCCGCTCCAGCCCAAACTTGATCCTCTATATTTTTAGAAATGGTAGTCTTTCCTTCACCTAAGTAATGTTTCCAAATTAAACGAAGTGTATCTGGCGCTTTATTACCGTAATAGTTTCTTCGCTCATTTCCAAGGAATGTAGAGTTAATCAGTTCAATTTTTTGAGAAATAGCTAAATGTGAAGTGCCTATCAAAAGAGAAAGAACACTTAGAATTTTAATCTTTTTCAGGTTGAATCTCAAATAAATTAGATTAATTTGCATCGTTTTAAATATAATTAAAAACATAAAAATAAAATTTGAAATAAGTTAATTAGATCAAACTCCAGTTGATGAAGTCTTCAGAAATAAGAAAAGCATTTACTAAATTCTTTAAGGATAAAGACCACTTTATTGAATCATCTGCTCCAATGGTGCTTAAAGATGACCCTACATTGATGTTTACCAATGCAGGTATGAATCAATTTAAGGACATTTTTTTAGGATTTGATCGTCCAAAAAACAATCGTGTTGCGAACAGTCAAAAATGCCTTAGGGTTTCTGGTAAACATAACGATTTAGAAGAAGTTGGTGTGGATACGTATCACCATACTATGTTTGAAATGTTAGGTAATTGGTCATTTGGAAATTACTTTAAAGAGGAAGCCATCAATTGGTCCTGGGAACTACTTACTGAAGTATTTAAAATTGATCCAAATCTACTTTATGTCACTGTTTTTGAGGGAGATAAAAAAGATGGAACTTCGTTTGATCATGATTCTTTTACTATATGGGAAAATCATGTTCCAAAAAATAGAATTATTAAATGCGGAAAAAAAGATAATTTCTGGGAGATGGGAAGTCAAGGTCCGTGTGGTCCCTGCTCTGAAATTCATATTGATTTAAGAGATGAAACTGAAAAATCAAAAGTTGATGGGTTGCAGTTAGTTAATCAAGACCATCCGCAAGTAATAGAAATATGGAATTTAGTGTTTATGGAATTCAATAGAAATGCTTCAGGAATTCTTGAACAACTTGAACACAAACATGTTGATACAGGTATGGGATTTGAGCGACTTTGTCGTGTTCTCCAAAATAAAAATAGCAATTATGATACGGACATATTTGCTCCCATAATTCGAAAATTAGAGGTGTTGTCGAAAATGGAATATTCAGGTGGAGAGGATAAAATATCAATAGCTTTTAGAGTAGTAGTTGATCATTTGAGAGCAGTATCATTTTCCATAGCTGATGGTCAGTTACCGTCAAATACTGGAGCGGGTTATGTAATAAGAAGGATTCTCAGAAGAGCAATTCGATATGGTTATCAGTTTTTGAATTTTAAAACCCCTTTTATTAATCAACTCTTAGATGAATTAGTTTTATCCTTTGATGGTCACTACAAAGAATTAGATGCTCAAAAAGAATTCATATCTAAAATTATTTTTGAAGAAGAGTCTTCTTTTTTTAAAACCTTAAGTTCAGGTGTAAAGCGAATAGAAGAGATACTAGACCAGTGTAAATTAAATAAGGTCCAGAAAATTTCTGGAAAACAATGTTTTGAGTTGTACGATAGTTTTGGATTTCCAATTGACTTAACTCGATTGATAGCTTCAGAAAATAATTTTTCAATAGATGAAAACGAGTTTAAAAAGTGTTTGGAAGAACAAAGAGCAAGGTCAAAATCTGATGCGCAGAAAGAAGTAGGGGATTGGACTAAGATTAGAGAAGATGATATCCAGGAGTTTATTGGTTATGACCATGTGAAAGCAGCTGTGAAAATCACCCAATACAGGAAAGTTAAAATTAAAAAGGATGATTATTATCAACTCATTTTTAATCTCACTCCTTTTTACCCAGAAGGTGGAGGACAAGTTGGTGATACGGGCTTTTTAGTGAGTAAAAATGAAAAGATTAAAATCACAGACACCAAAAAAGAGAATGGAGTTATAGTTCATTTTGCAAAAGAACTGCCAAAAAATATTGATTCAGAATTTATTGCTCAGGTGGATGAGAATGCAAGGATAAATTCGGCCAAAAACCATAGTGCAACTCATCTACTTCATTTTGCTTTAAGAAAAATTTTAGGAAATCATGTAGAACAGAAAGGATCTTTAGTAAATAAACAATATTTGCGATTTGATTTTTCTCACTATGCCAAATTAGGTGAAGAAGAATTGGATGAGATCGAAAAATTAGTAAATAATGAAATAAGAAACGGTCATTCACTTATTGAAGAAAGAAATATTCCCCTTTTATTGGCTAAAGAAAAGGGAGCAATGATGCTTTTTGGGGAGAAATATGGAGACTCTGTTAGGACTATACAATTTGGAGAATCCATTGAGCTGTGCGGTGGAATACATGTGAATTCAACTTCTCAAATAGGCCAATTTAGGATCATTTCTGAAGGTTCAATTTCGTCTGGAATTAGAAGAATTGAAGCTTTTACTGGTGAGGAGGCCGACCATTACATAAATCAAAAACTGACTACACTAAAAAACATTAGTGACATTCTAAAACATCCAAATGATGTTTTAGAAGCGGTAAAAAACCTTCAGCTTAAAAATGCTGAACTCAATAAAATAATTGAGGAAAATAGAAAAGCAGTTGTAAGACAAGCGAAATTAAAGATTGTAGAAAATGCAAAAGATATGGGGCATTTTACGTTTATGTATTTACATACTCAACTAACTGCTGATGAGATGAAACAAATCAGTTTCCAAATAAAAGACAAGCATGAAAAAACGGTTTTAGTATTAACTAGTGATGTAAATGAAAAGCCATTGATTTCTTTGATGATTACAGAGGATTTAGTTGAAGAAATGCAGTGGAATGCAGGTCAACTCATTAGAGACCTCTCCAAGCTGATTCAAGGTGGCGGTGGAGGTCAAGCTTTTTTTGCTACTGCAGGTGGAAGTGATGTTAAAGGATTAACTTTAATAAAGGAAAAAACTATATCGCTTTTGAATTAGTGATTGCAATAAAGATTAACATCATTCTTTGTAATTTCATTACCCGACAAGATTATTAGCCTTTCAATTATATTTTTGAGTTCCCTTATATTCCCGGTCCAATTAATTTCTTTTAACGCGTCTAAAGCATCAGCTTTTATTTCTTTTTTGGAAATCCCTTGCTCTTTACAAATTTGAGCTAAAAAAAAGTCAGTTAATAATGGAATATCATCTATTCGTTCGTTGAGTGAAGGTACATGTATGGGAATTACGTTTAATCTGTGATAAAGGTCTTCTCGGAAATTTCCATCATCAATTTCTTTTCTTAAATCTTTGTTGGTGGCGGCCACAATTCTAGTGTCAATTTTGATTTCTTTGTTTCCTCCTACACGAGTAATTTTATTTTCTTGTAATGCTCTTAATACCTTGGCCTGAGCTGATGCACTCATGTCACCAATTTCGTCTAAGAATAAAGTGCCTCCGCTAGCTTGTTCAAACTTTCCAGATTTTTGTTTATGTGCAGAAGTAAAAGAACCTTTTTCATGACCAAACAGCTCGCTTTCAATTAGTTCAGAAGGAATTGCAGCACAATTTACCTCTACAAATTCAGCTTTTGATCGATTACTTTTTTCATGAAGCTGTTTTGCAACAAGTTCTTTTCCACTTCCATTTGCCCCCGTAATAAGTACACGTGCATCTGTTGGTGCAACCTTGTCAATAATCTCAATAATGGAATTTATAGCTTTGCTTTCCCCAATAATTGTACTTGAATTTTGTTTTTTTATTTTCCGTTTTAATGTTTTATTCTCTTCCACTATAGTGTTATTCTCTAACGCATTTCTAACGGCAACAAGAACTCGGTTTAAATCAAGGGGTTTTTCGATATAATCATATGCACCCTTTTTAAGGGCTTGAACAGCTGTTTCTATATTTCCGTGACCACTAATCATAATAATAGGACAATATGACTCAGATTTCATTTTGCGTTCAAGAAATTCTATACCATCCATTTTTGGCATCTTGATGTCACAAAAAATTAGGTCATAACTTTTAGATTCCAAACACTTTAATCCCACTGTTCCGTCTTCAGCGTCATCTACCTCATACTTTTCAAATTCAAGTATTTCTTTTAAGGTTGATCTAATTGCCCTTTCATCGTCAATAATTAAGATTTTTTTCATGATTTAAGCCATTTAAAAAGTTCTTTATATGAAGCTTTCTTTCCAAATGATAAAATTCCATTTGCATAAATTTTACTGGAAAGCCATGTGGTTAAAATAAAGGTTATAAATAGAAGTCCCACACTTAAAATTATTTCCCAAGCCTCTACGCTACTTGGTCCAATTCCCATGGCTATCCTAACTAACATAATAACAGGTGAAGTGAAAGGAATTTCACTCAACCAAAATGAAAGCGAAGATGAAGGGTCATCTATAACCGATGAAATCATGGATAAGGCAAAAATCATTGGAATGGTAAGTGGAATTAAAAACTGCTGTGTATCAGTCTCTTCGTCAACTGCTGCACCAATTGCAGCCATCATCCCTGCATATAAAAGATAACCGCCAATAAAATAAATACCAAAAAAAATAAACATACTCGGCCAGTGAATTTTGTAAAGTAAAAATTCAATGATTTGGGCTGATTCCCCTGCGTTTGCTGTTAAAGGATTTTGACCTTGTATTGCTGATGAGTAGATATCTGGAACAAGATTATTTAATAAAAGTATGGAGGTTATAGTGATGACAAAAATCCAAATAAAGAATTGAGTAAATCCTACCAATCCTACACCAATTATTTTAGCTGTCATTAGTTTAAAACTAGAAACAGAAGAAATAATTATTTCGATAATTCTACTCGTTTTTTCTTCAATTACTCCTTTCATGACTTGGACCGAATACATGAGAATGAAAAAGTAGATGAAAAAAGCAAATATAAAACCAACAATTCCTTTTCGCTGTATGTTTTTGTTTTCTGGATCTTCCACATCAATAATATCGAGGTTAACACGGGTCTTGATGGCTCTGTATGTTTCGATATTAATTTGATTTTGATTTACTCTATACAATTCAATCGCTTCATTAATTATACTTGTTAAGTGTTTCTGCGCAAGAGATGAAGGTATAGCTTTGTATAAGCATTTTGCTGTCATCGAATTTGTCTTAATCAAATTGGACGGTAAGTATAATAGCAGATCTAGATTTTCATCTGCTTTAAAAATTTCTTGAACTTGATTGTAGTTTTTGTCTTCTGGAGCCCACTTAAGATGATACTTTTCATTATTTCTTAGAACCCCATCAAACAGTTTGGCTTCATCAAAAACAATAATTTCATAATTATCTTTTTTTCCTTTCGAAAGAACTGCAGTTAGTCCTATAAAGCCTACAATTAATATAGGCCCTAGGAAACTCATGATTATAAAGGTTTTTTTTCTAATCCTAGTCCAGTATTCCCGTTTTATAATTAACCAAATCTCACTCATCATTCACTACATTTAGGAATACATCTTGCATGCTTGGTGTTTTTTTAATGACTTCTTGAATTTCGACATGACCTACGATTCCTTTAACAAAGTCGCTTATTTTTAATTGTTCCATTAATTCAATTTCTGCCACATGGGTTCCATTATCCAGCGAATAGTGGCTTTCTAGCTTCCATCCTCCCCAAACTGCATTTGTGAATGACATTTTATTCCCTACATAACATATCTTCCACCTATTTGTGCTGTATTCATTTTTCAGTTCATCAATCTTACCATCAAGAATTTTCTTCGATTTATTAATAATCGCAGCTTCATCACAAATCTCTTCTACAGAATTCATATTGTGAGTACTTAAGATGATGGTTGATTTTGCTTTTTTAAGATCTAAAATTTCTTTTTTAATCAACTCGCTGTTAGTGGGGTCTAAACCGCTAAATGGTTCATCAAGAATTAATAGCTCAGGTTCGTGAAGGATGGTAGTAATAAATTGAACTTTTTGCGCCATTCCTTTAGACAAATCTTCAATTTTCTTATTCCACCAGTTCTCAATATTAAACTTTTCTAACCAAAATTTCACTCTTTTTTTGGCTTCCAATTTATTTAATCCCTTTAGTTGTGCTAGGTAAATGGCTTGTTCTCCCACTTTCATTTTCTTGTACAATCCTCTTTCTTCTGGGAGATACCCAATTTGATAAACGTGTTTCTTTTCTAAGATATCCCCATTAATTTTAATTATTCCCCTGTCCGGTGTAATAATCTGATTAATGATTCTGATTAAAGAAGTTTTGCCAGCCCCATTTGGACCCAATAATCCGAATATTGAGCCTTTCTTGACTTTAATATTGATGTTTTCTAGCGCTTTATAATTCCCATAAGATTTATGAATGTCTTCAATTTGAATTATATTTTTTCTAGGCATCGAGGTGGTCAGGTTATGAGAAGTGATTTTTCATTCTATCAAAGAAGTTTTTTGTTTGATTAGGTTTAGGTTTGAAATTATCACTTTCATTCAACTTTACCAATAATTCTTTTTCTTCTTTAGTTAGTTTTTGAGGAGTCCATATTTGAATGTTTACAATCATATCTCCTCTTCCATATCCGTTAATATCAGGAATCCCTTTTGATCGTAATCTCAAGTTTTTTCCACTTTGAGTACCGGGAGGTATTTTTATTTTTGCCTTGCCCGTTACCATAGGTATTTCTATGGATGTACCCAACGTAGCTTCAGAAAACGATATGCCAAGTTGATACAGCAAATCGTTGCCATTTCTCACCAAGTGTTCATGTTCAATTTCTTCAATAGCCACGATTAGATCACCTGAGACTCCTCCACCTGGTGCTTCATTACCTTTTCCTTGCATACTAAGTTGCATTCCATGTTCTACACCAGCTGGGATATCAATTTCAATAATGGTTTCTTTTTTTTCTAAACCAGAAGCATCTACACCTGGAGGTCGATTACCAATTATTTGACCTGAGCCTTTACAGGTTGGACAGGTTGAAGATGTTTGCATGGCACCCAAAATGGTGTTGGTTACTCTTGTAACTTGCCCCGTACCACGACAACTTGAACAAGAAGTAAACTCAACTCCTTTAGCCTGAACTAATTTGTTTACTTTGATTTTTTTCTGAACTCCATTAACAATGTCTTCAAGGCTTAATCTTAACTTTACCCTCAGGTTTGAACCTTTTCTTACTCTTCCTCCACCTCTTCTTCCAAAGCCCCCACCTCCAAAAGCAGAACCAAAAATATCTCCAAAGTGATCAAAAATATCATCCATTGACATACCACCACCGAAACCTCCTTGACCTCCTTCGAAGGCGGCATGTCCAAATTGATCGTATTGTTGTCTCTTTTGATTGTTGCTAAGCACTTCGTACGCTTCAGCAGCTTCTTTAAATTTAGCTTCAGCTTCTTTATTCCCAGGGTTTTTATCTGGATGGTATTTTAATGCAAGCTTTCTATATGCTTTTTTTATTTCGGATTCACTTGATCCTTTAGATACTCCTAATATGTCGTAATAGTCTCTTTTACTCACAATAATTTATTTATTCACCAACTACAACTTTGGCGTATCGAATTACTTTTTCATTAATCTGGTATCCCTTTTCTATGACATCAACTACTTTACCTTTAAGTTTTTCATTAGGAGCAGGAATTTTAGTAATAGCCTCATGGATTTCGGAGTCAAAATCTTTTCCGTTTGCTTCCATTGGCTTTAATCCTTGGTTTATCAATCCTTTATGCATTTTACTGTATATTAAATCAAAACCTTCTTTTAAGATATTGGCATCTTCTACATTTTTGTTGTTATCTATTGCTCGCTCAAAATCATCTAGAATGGGAAGAAGCTCCTTAATTACATTTTCACTAGCATTTGTAATGAGATCAATTTTCTCCTTAGCTGTTCTCTTTCTGTAATTTTCATATTCAGAGTATAGTCGAATATATTTCTCTTTATAGTCCTGATCTTCTTTCTGAATCTCATTTTCAGAGCTGTTTTTTTCAACTTCCTTATTCTCTGGCTTGTTCTTCTTTGATTTAGAAGCTGTTTTATCCTTCTTGTTTGTTTTCATTATCTAATAAAATAAAATTAACAATTATCAAATTATGAACCACATTCATGTAATTAGACAATGTGTCATAAAAATCAATAAAATGCTGACAAATTGTAAATATGTTGACTATAGTGACTTAACCAATTTGTCAAGTTCTCTGTGAAGGGCTATTCCCCTAAGGTTTTTAGCAATGATTTTTCCATCGGCATCTAGTAGAAAATTAGTGGGAATTCCTCTAACACCGTAAATTCCTGCTCCCTGACTGCCCCATCCTTTTAGGTCGCTGACATGTTCTTTCCATGTTAGTTTGTCTTGTTCAATAGCTTTAACCCATGCTTCTTTTGACTTATCTAGTGATACACTATAAATTTTGAACCCTTTCGCATTCTTGAATTTACTTTTTGAATATTTATTGTATGCAGAAACAATGTTTGGGTTTTCTCTTCTGCAAGGAAAACACCACGAAGCCCAAAAGTCAATTAATACTACATTTCCTTTAAGAGATGATAGTTTAATATTATTGCCGTCTGGGTCTTTGAAGTCTAATTCAGGGGCTTTATTTCCAATATTAATTCCTGTAACTTCTTGTACATTGTCGAGTTTGTTAAAATCTGTAGAAAGGGTAAAACTAAGTAAAATCCCTATGATGGTTATGTAAAAAATTCGTGTCATGTTCAAATTTTATCAAAAATTGTTCCAGTTTATGGTATTCTTTTAATATCAGCACCAAGAGAGCGGAGTCTGTCTTCTATATTTTCATAACCTCTGTCAATTTGCTCAATATTTAGAACGGTACTCTTACCACTTGCTGAGAGAGCTGCAATAAGTAAAGACACACCGGCCCTGATATCAGGCGAGGTCATGGTTATCCCTTTCAAAGGGGTTTTTCTATCTAGCCCAATTACGGTTGCTCTATGTGGATCACATAGAATAATTTGTGCACCCATGTCGATCAATTTATCAACGAAAAACAATCTGCTTTCAAACATTTTTTGATGAATAAGTACACTGCCTCTTGCTTGAGTAGCAACCACTAAAACTATACTAAGTAAATCAGGTGTAAATCCAGGCCAAGGGTGGTCAGATATAGTCATTATAGATCCATCTATAAAAGATTCAATTTCATAGCTTTCTTGAGCGGGAATATATATATCATCATTTCTTTTTTCCAATTTTATACCTAGTTTCCTAAATACGTTTGGAATAACTCCTAGCTTATCAAAAGCTACATTTTTTATGGTAATTTCAGATTGAGTCATCGCGGCTAAACCAATGAAACTCCCAATTTCTATCATATCAGGTAATATAGTGTGCTCACATCCTTTGAGTTCACTTACCCCGTTTATAATTAATTTGTTAGAACCTATTCCAGAAATATTTGCCCCCATTTTATTTAACATTTCTGAAAGTTGTTGAATGTAGGGCTCGCATGCTGCATTGTAAATGGTAGTTTCACCTTCAGCTAACACAGCTGCCATAATGATGTTTGCAGTTCCTGTTACAGATGCTTCATCTAGTAACATGTAATTACCTTTTAATCCCTTAGGGGCATGTGCTTTGTAGAAATTTGTATCACTATCATATTCAAATTTTGCACCTAAATTTTGAAATCCGATGAAATGAGTATCTAATCTTCTTCTTCCAATCTTGTCTCCCCCTGGCTTCGGAATGTAACCCTTTCCAAAACGAGCTAATAAAGGGCCAACAACCATAATAGAACCCCTCAGACTAGAACCTTTAACCTTGTATTCATTCGAAGTCATAAAGTCAACGTCTATTTCATCAGCTTGAAATGAATATGATCCTTGACCTATTTTTTCGGTTTTCACGCCTAGTGTAGATAATAAATCGATAAGCTTATTTACATCAACTATATCTGGAATATTATTGATGATCACTTTTTCTGAGGTGAGCAGAACCGCGTTTATTACTTGTAAAGCTTCATTTTTGGCGCCTTGAGGAGTAATTTCTCCTTTCAGTTTTTTACCTCCAATAATTTCAAAAGCGCCCATGATCTTTTCTTCTGTTTTTATTTTTTGAGTAATTCTTTGATGTTTTTTTCTTTTTGAACCCTCTCACAATGTCATTAGTTTCTCTTAAATCTTCAGAGGATACGGTCAGCTTCCCATTCGAAAGCTCTTCTAACTGCTTAATGATAAGACTGTCATTAACGGAATCTCTATTCCATTGTAAATAAGAAGTTTTAAGCAGATTTGCAATGTGTTTCACTAGCTTAGATCTATTTTCGCTATCTTCTAATTCAGCAGCTGCTTTTATCATATCCTCCATTATCTTTCCGTAATGGCCATATTTAATATCATTACTTGGATAAGGAACGGATTCAGGTCTTGATTTGTACTTGTCTATTTTTGGTGCTCCATAGGGCGAGTCAACATCAAGTTGAAAATTTGAAATAATAAACAGTTGTGACCATAGTTTTTGTTGATATTCTTCAGCATTACTATTTTTTTTAGCGTTCGGATTGATTAAATCCATTACTTTAACTATCGTTTCTGCACATTTATTTCTTTCATTCTTATCTGAAATCGTCATGGCATGTTGAACCATTCGGTGTACATTTCTTCCGTATTCTGGAATAATTAAGTTGTTATTATCCGTGTTGTAGGCTAATTCAAGCGTTTCTTGCATAAGTAAATTTGGTGTGAAAATTCAACCAAAAGTAGCAAAATTGCCGACTTAATCAATTAATTTTTTATTAATTGAAGTTTAGCAAACTTAAGAAGCAATTGTTTTTGTCCAGCTGAAGCAAAAAATACAGTTGCTTTTGTATTAGGAAAATCACCATTTAATTCAATAACCTTACCTTTTCCAAATCGTTCATGTTGAACTTCATCTCCTATCTTTAATTCATCTGTATTTTGATGGTTAGTGTCATCTAATTTTTCTGCAATTTTAGATACTTTCTTTAATCTCTGGGGTTTGCTAAAAAACTTATTTTTTAATGGAGCCCCGTAGTTAGAATTAATAAAAGAACTTTTAGGTTTAGTTGATACGTTATTCAAGTAAGCTGGGTCAATTTCATCTAAAAATCGACTAGGTTCACATTGAATTAAATTTCCCCATCTAAATCTGTTGACGGCAAAAGATAGAGTTGCTTTCACCTTTGCTCTTGTGAGGGCAACGTAAAACAGCCTTCTTTCCTCTTCAAGTTCACTTCTTGAATTTTTAGATAACATGGAAGGAAATAAATCTTCTTCCAACCCCACAACGTATATGTGTTTAAATTCCAATCCTTTTGCAGCATGAATAGTCATCAAAGAGACTTTATTTTTGTCTTCTTCTTTTTCATTATCAGCATCCGTTAGTAAGGCAACATCAACAAGAAAATCTCCTAAAGTGATTAAATTTTCCTCACTTGAGTTTTTAGAAAATTCTTGGATTCCATTAAGTAGTTCTTGTATGTTCTCATATCTTACTATTCCTTCAGGTGTTCGGTCATTACTCAAGTCTCTTAATATGCCAGTACTTTTAGCAATTTCTAAACTAAGTTCATATGCATTGGAATTAAAAATTCTTGAATTATAATTTTGAATAAAACTTGTAAAGTCGTTTATTTTAGTTCTTGTTCCTGAATTAATCTCAAAATGGTACAATTCAGGATTAAGGAGTACATTCCAAAGAGATATATTGTTATTATTGGCACATGCAATTGCTTTATTAATTGTAGTTTGTCCAATGCCTCTTTTTGGGTAATTGATAATCCTCTTAAGGGATTCTTCGTCATTCAGATTAGCTGAAAGTCTAAAATAGGCTATTAGATCTTTGATTTCCTTTCTTTGATAAAATGATAAACCCCCATAGATTTTGTAAGGAAGATTTAATTTCCTTAAGGCCTCTTCAAATGATCGAGATTGTGCATTGGTCCGATATAGGATAGCAAAGTTATTGAAAGTGTCATTGACAGAATTTGATTTTTCAAATATGTCGTTAGCAACAAGTTTTCCTTCTTCATTATCAGATTGACTTTTTAGTACGTTAATTTTTTCACCTGAACTATTTGTTGTCCATACATCTTTTTTAATTTGCTCTTTGTTTATTCTGATAATACTGTTTGCTGCTTCAACAATATTTTTTGTAGATCTGTAATTCTGCTCAAGTTTGAACAGTTTATAGTCGGGGTAATCACGCCTAAAGTTTAAGATGTTTTGAATATTTGCCCCTCTAAAAGAGTATATAGATTGTGCATCGTCTCCAACTACACAAATATTTTCAAATCTAGCTGCAAGTGATTTTATTATTAAATACTGTGCATGATTTGTGTCTTGATATTCATCTACCAGAATAAATTTGAATTTTTCTTGATACTTATATAGTACTTCTGGATATTGTTTTAGTAGGACATTGGTTTTGAACAGTAAATCATCAAAATCCATTGCGGATGATCTGAAGTTTTTTTGTTGGTATTTAACGTAAATATCTCCAATTTTCGGTCTTCCAGAAGAACGATCCGTTGCTTGTATGTCTACATTGTTTTTGTATTCTGTTTCGCTTATTAAGCTATTTTTTGCGCCTGATATTCTATTTAATAAAATTCCAGGTTTATAAATTTTATCATCAAGAGACATTTCTTTCACAATCGATTTTAAAACACTTTTTGAATCTTGCGTGTCGTAAATTGTAAAGTTTGATGGATAACCAATTTTTTCGTGTTCCATCCTTAATATTCTGGCAAATATGGAATGAAATGTTCCCATCCAAATGTTTCTAGCATCGCTGGAGCCAACCATGGCCCCAATTCTCTCTTTCATTTCCTTAGCGGCTTTGTTAGTGAAGGTAAGGGCTAGAATATTAAATGGATCGATGCCATTTTCTATTAAATATGCAATTCTATGGGTAAGTACTTTTGTCTTGCCAGATCCAGCACCAGCAATTACCATCATAGGTCCTCCATCCGACTGAACAGCTTGAATTTGAGCCTCATTTAAACCATCTAAAACATTCATCGATTCAAAAATAGAAATTAAAACGCACTAAAATTTTTCATGTTTAATTTCTCATTTAAAATCGTCTTTTTTACATACTGTATTAAGGTTAGTTTTGCATTCATAAAAAATTAATTCACTAATGCTTGTTTAAAACCGTCAAAAAAAGGCAATTAGTATTGGATTGTTAATTTATTCTTCTACCTTTGCAAGCCAAAATTTAATTAACAGAAGAAATGCCTACTATACAACAGTTAGTAAGAAAAGGAAGACAGTCGAAAGTAAAAGTTAGCAAGTCAATTGCTTTAAGTTCTTGTCCACAAAAAAGAGGTGTTTGTGTAAGAGTCTATACAACTACACCCAAAAAACCAAACTCAGCTATGAGAAAAGTAGCAAGGGTAAGGTTAACTAACGGCAAGGAAGTGAATGCTTACATTGGAGGTGAAGGTCATAACTTACAAGAACATAGTATAGTATTAGTAAGAGGAGGTAGAGTTAAAGATTTACCAGGTGTAAGATATCATATTGTTAGAGGAGCGTTAGATACTGCAGGGGTTGAGGGTAGATCGCAAAGAAGATCTAAGTATGGTACTAAAAGACCAAAAAAGAAATAAAGATATTATTCAGAAATGAGAAGAAGAACAGCAAAAAAGAACATTATACTTCCAGATCCTAAATTTAAGGAAGTTGAAGTAACAAAGTTCGTTAACAACTTAATGATTGATGGTAAGAAAAATATTGCATTCAATATTTTTTATGATTCTATCGAAATTGTTTCTCAGAAGACTGAGGAGAACGGATTAGATGTTTGGAAAAAAGCTATAGAAAATATTACACCTGCTGTTGAAGTTAAAAGTAGAAGAGTTGGTGGAGCTACTTTTCAAATCCCTACACCTGTTAGAGAAAGCAGAAGAAAGTCTCTAGCAGTTAAATGGTTAATTAAATACGCTCAGTCAAGAAATGAAAAGACAATGAGTGAAAAATTAGCTGGAGAAATCATTGCAGCATCAAAAGAAGAAGGTGGTGCATTTAAGAAGAAAGAAGATACTCACAGGATGGCAGAAGCAAACAAAGCATTTTCACACTTTAGGTTTTAAGTAATGGCTAGAGATTTAAAATTCACAAGAAACATTGGAATAGCTGCTCACATTGATGCAGGTAAAACAACTACCACAGAAAGAATTCTGTACTATGGTGGTATTAATCATAAAATAGGTGAAGTTCACGATGGTGCTGCTACCATGGATTGGATGGAACAGGAACAGGAAAGAGGTATCACGATTACTTCAGCTGCAACAACTCTTAATTGGAATTACAGAGGTCAAGACTATCACGTTAACATTATTGATACACCAGGACACGTTGATTTCACAGTGGAAGTTAACCGTTCGTTAAGAGTACTTGATGGCTTAGTTTTCTTATTTAGTGCTGTAGACGGAGTAGAACCACAATCCGAAACGAATTGGAGATTGGCAAACAACTACAATGTTCCAAGAATAGGATTTGTAAATAAAATGGATCGTCAAGGTGCAGACTTCTTAAATGTATGTAAGCAGGTAAAAGAAATGCTTGGAAGTCACGCTCTTCCATTACAAATTAATATTGGTTCAGAAGACGATTTCAAAGGTGTGGTTGATTTAATCAATTTTAAAGGCATTGTTTGGAATGAAGATGATCATGGTATGAGTTTCAAAGAAGTGGAAATTCCTGCTGACATCTTAGACGAAGCGACTGAACTTAGAGAGCAACTTCTTGAGGCCGTAGCTGAATTTGATGAATCTGAGACTTTGATGGAGAAATATTTTGACGCTCCAGAAACGATAACTGAAAGAGAAATTTTAGATTGTCTTAGGGAAGCTACTATTTCAGGTAAGGTGGTGCCAATGATGTGTGGATCAGCCTTTAAAAATAAAGGTGTT
Organism: Crocinitomicaceae bacterium; assembly: GCA_038129265.1. Taxonomy (GTDB): domain Bacteria; phylum Bacteroidota; class Bacteroidia; order Flavobacteriales_D; family Parvicellaceae. The sequence goes on along the minus strand of JAYPLD010000012.1, from coordinate 1,771 downwards.
CAGGCTATGTTAGATATGGTAATGGAAATACTACCATCACCGCTTGATATAGAAGCAATTACTGGAACAAACCCTGACACTGGAGAAGAAGCTAGTAGACAGCCTTCTGTTAGTGAACCATTTAGTTCTTTAGCATTTAAAATTGCAACTGATCCATTTGTTGGTAGGTTGTGTTTTACACGAGCTTATTCTGGGCAACTAAATTCAGGTTCTTATGTTTTTAACACAAGAACTGGTAAAAAAGAAAGAATTTCAAGAATCTTCCAAATGCATGCTAACAAGCAAAACCAAATCCCATCTTTAGATGCTGGTGATATTGGTGCTCTTGTTGGTTTCAAGGATATTAAAACAGGGGATACATTGTGTGATGAGAAAAGTCATATTGTGTTAGAATCTATGGATTTTCCTGATCCGGTGATTGGTTTAGCTATTGAGCCAAAAACCCAATCTGATGTAGACAAACTTGGATTAGCTCTTTCTAAACTTGCCGAAGAAGATCCAACTTTCCAAGTTAAAACGGACGAAGATTCTGGTCAAACTATCATTTCTGGTATGGGTGAGTTACACTTAGATATTATTATTGATAGATTAAGAAGAGAATTCAAAGTAGAATGTAACCAAGGTGCTCCACAAGTAGCTTACAAAGAAGCTATAAGTGCTGGTGCTGACCACAGAGAAGTGTACAAAAAGCAGTCTGGTGGTAGAGGAAAGTTTGCGGATATTGTATTTTCAATCGAGCCAGGTGATGCTGAAAACCCAGGTTTAATTTTTGAGAATTTAATTAAGGGTGGTAACATTCCTAAAGAATATATTCCTTCAGTTGAAAAAGGTTTTAAGGATGCGATGAATAACGGTGTTCTGGCTGGTTACCCAGTTGATAACATGAAAGTTACCTTGACTGATGGATCTTTCCACGCTGTGGATTCGGATTCGCTTTCATTTGAGTTGTGTGCTAAAATGGCTTACAGGGCAGCATTACCTAAATGTAGTCCTGTCATTTTAGAACCTATGATGAAAATTGAAGTAGTAACACCTGAAGAAAACATGGGGGATGTAGTAGGTGACCTTAATAGAAGAAGAGGTTTAATCGAAGGTATGGATGACAGAGCTGGATCTAAGGTGGTAAAAGCTAAAGTTCCTCTATCGGAAATGTTTGGATATGTAACTCAATTGAGAACGATCACTTCAGGAAGAGCAACATCAAGTATGGAATTCTCACATTACGCAGAAGCCCCTAAAAACATTTCAGAAGATGTTATTGCAAAATCAAAAGGAGTTGTAACAGCATAATTTATTTAGCATGAATCAAAAAATTAGAATAAAATTAAAATCTTACGATCACAACTTAGTAGATAAATCTGCTGAAAAGATTGTTAAAACAGTTAAATCAACTGGTGCTGTGGTTAGTGGACCAATTCCACTACCTACTCACAAAAGAATTTACACTGTTCTCAGATCTCCTCATGTAAATAAAAAATCTAGAGAGCAATTTCAGTTGTGTGCCTACAAAAGATTAATGGATATATATAGCTCGTCTTCCAAAACAATAGACGCATTAATGAAATTAGAACTACCAAGTGGTGTAGATGTAGAAATTAAAGTATAAATATTAAATAAAGATAATGGCTGGTATCATAGGAAAAAAAATAGGGATGACTAGCGTTTACAGTGCCGAGGGTAAAAACTTACCATGCACGATCATAGAAGCAGGACCATGTGTGGTTACTCAGATCAAAACGCAAGATAAAGACGGTTACGAATCTGTTCAATT
>JAYPLD010000011.1:25969-38372 GCA_038129265.1 Crocinitomicaceae bacterium | reverse complement strand
GTAGAGTCTATTTGATTAAAAGTGTCTTTATATACTGATAAATCGATAAATCCACCATCCTCTAAAATAAGAGTGTCATTAGAGATGCTCAATTGTTGGTCATCTGAGAAATCGGCATTGGCAGGAACATCTTTCTCTACAAAAAAACCATTGATGCTATCTGTAGATTGTGCATATCTTGCAGTCATTGCATAGGGTACAGATACTAAAGGGTGGTATCCTAAGTCATTAAAGGCGCCATTGTAATCAAATACAATTTCAATATGCATCCAGAAGCTTTCAACAGACCAATCTAAATCTACCAAGTTTGGATAAGAAGCTGTAGGTGTACCTTCACCAATTTTAAAATAGAATAAACCAAATTGATTGGTAGTAACTTGGTGTTCTTCTTCATACAGAATATTTTGATTCACATCGGTAATAGCGATGGTAGCAGTTAATTCCTCATTTCCAATAGTGTCACCCGTAGCATCATGGGCTATTGCTTGATAATTAAAGACCCATTGGTCATTAGATTGCCCAAAGGATATAACGGTGTAAACACACAGGATAAGTAGGGTAAATGCGTATCGAAAGGTAGATATAATATTCATCTTTTGAATTTTAGGTTGCAAATGTAAATATGTACTCCTAAAAAGTACAACATTTTAGAACAAATTCCTGTATTATTTGATAACTGTATCCTTTTGATGGATAATAAGGCTAAAATAAGCTATGAATAGAATTAGCTTTTGAGTTGTATTGAAGTAGAGGTTAGAGTCGTTGAAGGTGTTCGATTTCACCATTTTTTCTTCTGTAACACCACAATTTATCTTTAAAAATGGATGATTTGAAAATGGATTTATTAAGTAGCATTCTTACGCATTCTTGAACTCCTTCTATAATGGATGGATGAGGATGAACCATTTCGGCTAATTCGTGAATGTGGCTATCCATTTTAATGAGTAATCCAACACCTTGAATGGCACTCGATGCATGTTCACCAACTGCACGCATGCCTAAAATTTTCATGTCCTTGTCATCGGTAACTATTATTTTGAAAAAACCCTGTGTCTTTCTCATGGCAATTGCTCTAGCAATACAGGAATAATCCAATTTTACTACTTTGATAGGAATATTTTCTTCAATACATTTTTTTTCATTAATTCCAACGGATGCGACTTCTGGTTGAAGGAACATGATCGTACATATGTTATTGTAGTTGATAGCAGAAGAATTCTTTTTAAATATGCGTTCTACAGCATATCTACCCTCTAATTCGCCTACATTGACTAAAGAAATATGACCGCTAGCGTCACCTACAACATATATATTGGGAATATTGGTTTGGGTGTTTAAATCCCCAATGTGAACACCTCTTTTACTTAGTGAAACACCCGCTTTCTCCATGTTCAATCCATCAATGTTCAGCTTCCTTCCAACGGATAAGAGTGCTTTTTCTACTCTGATAATTTCTTTGCTGCCGTCTTTGTAAGATAATTCATATTCCACCTCACCATCTTTTACTTCGAGTCTTTCCAATTGAGCTTTACTGTGAATAGTTACTCCGTTATCCTTAAGGTTTGAGCTGATCATGTCTGAAATATCATCATCCTCAAAGGGGAGAATACGATCAGATCGATCAATAAGGTAAACCTTTGTTTTACCGAAATTAGAAAACATAGTAGCGTACTCACAACCTATAACTCCTGCACCTACAATGACCATGCTTTTTGGGAAGTCAGTCATGTGGTCTACACCGTCACTAGTCATGATGATTTGTTCGTCTACTTGAATATTAGGTAACGTTCTAGGTTTACTTCCCGTTGCTATAATGATATTCTCAGCATATATGATTTTTTTAGTGCCGTTGCTTTTATGGATTTCTACATGGTGATTATCCACAAAGCTGCCTAATCCTCTTTCGTACTTAAAAATGTTATTTAAGGCTTCGGATTGTAGTAGTTTAATATGGCAAGAGTATTGGAATTTTCGATCAAACGTGGCTTCTTGTATATTCTTTTGAACTTCTTCCCATTTCAGGTTTAATCGTCTTCTACCAACAGATTGGATTCCTTCGTTTATGGTTCTCAGTTTTTGTGAAAGCTCCCACATGGTTTTAGATGATAGGGCACCATTGTACAAACCAGCACCACCTACTTTGTCCTTTTCTATTAGAACTACTCTTTTACCAAAGTCTACAGCTCTCATTGCTGCAGCGTACCCTGAAGGTCCGGCTCCTATTATACACAAGTCGTATTTGTCCATAAGACGTTAAGTCTACAACAAAAAAACAAAAAACTATTTTACAATGTGATTTAGAATGACTTTTTATTGTTAAATGTATATGTAAAAGTCAATGATGGAAGGAAAGGTTGTGGAGTCCCATTGTAATTTTTAAGATCCATTTTTAAACTAAGGTTATCATCTGTATCAAATAAAAATAAATTTGCTTCTACATTGGCATCAATGATTTGAAGTAAGTAAAAACCAAGAAAACTGATTACAGAAATATCTCTAAGTCTTCGATATTCCTCCTGTAAAATTTTGAGTTGTGAAGAGGAATAGAAAGCATACAAATTCGGAGCAATTCCATTTTGACGATCTAGTCTTTCAGTTCTGATGTTTTTAAATTCATTTTGATTGAAATAAATGAAATATCCAGTGGTGGAGATTCCACCATAAATTACAGGTATCTTCCACCATAACCTAGAGCGAACATGATCAGGTTTAATCTTAGTATTGTGTATTTGGCCTGCGCTTGGTATTAAAGCAGATAGGACAGTTGATTTTTTAATAAACTTTTCTTTATCAAGAGAATCAATATTGATCTGACTCTGACCATCAAAAAAGAAAACACAAAAAAGGATTAAAATGAAAAATACCCTGATCATTATTGATCAAAATTATCTAATATTCTATTAAGATCTTCTTGGTTGTTGAAAGAAATAATAATTTGACCTTTTCCTGAAGCTTTTTTCTTAATGTTCACTTTTGAGCTTAGTTGGTAAGCCATATTATTTTGCATTCTAAGTTCATATCTGCTTAGGGCTAGGGGAGTAGAGAGTGATTTTACTTGAGCTTTTCTTTTTTCCTCCACAGCTCTAACAGAAAGATTATTTTCTAGTATTTCATTTAGTGTGATTAGCATTTCCTTTTCGTTCGAGAGTGCAAGCATTGCTCTAGCATGCCCCATGGTGATTTTGTTATCTCTCAACGCTTTTTGGATTTCTATGGGGAGTTTTAGTAATCTCAGAAAATTGGCTACAGTAGATCTATTTTTACTGACTTTTTTCCCTAATTCCTCTTGGGATAAATTACATTCCTCAATGAGTCTTTGATAGCTTAATGCAATTTCAATGGCATTTAAATCCTTTCGCTGCACATTTTCAACGATAGCCATTTCAAGCATGTGTTGGTCATCAGCAATTCTAATAAAACAAGGTAATTCTTCAATGCCGGCTAATTTAGATGCTTGGTATCTTCTTTCACCTGAAATGATTTGAAATTCATTTCTCCCAATTTTACGAACCGTAATGGGTTGAATGATGCCATGTTCCTTTATGGAATTTGCTAATTCTAATAATGGTTCTTTATCAAAATCTAATCTGGGTTGAAAGGGGTTAGGGGAAATATTGGATATTTCAATTCTGGATATGGAACCAACTACTTCACTTTTCTGATGGTCAGCATTAGAAGTAATATCGGTTTTAGCATTTTCTAATAAAGCACTTAGTCCTTTTCCTAGTGCATTTTTCTTAGACACCATTGACTTTGACGTTAGTTTCGTTCGACTTAGTACTAATTGTATTGTCGATATTTTTCGTAATAATTTCTTTAGCTAGGTTCAAGTAGTTTATTGCTCCCTTGCTACTAGCATCATGCATGATAATAGTTTCGCCATGACTAGGCGCTTCTCCTAATCTAGTGTTCCTGTGAATAATGGTATCAAAAACCAATTGTTGGAAATGAATTTTAACTTCTTCAACCACTTGGTTAGACAACCTTAAACGAGTGTCATACATGGTAAGTAAAATGCCCTCAATATCTAATTTTTTATTTAATCTACTTTGGACAATTTTTATGGTATTTAATAGCTTTCCAAGTCCTTCAAGAGCAAAATATTCACACTGAACGGGTATAATAACACTATCTGAAGCTGTCAATGCGTTGAGTGTAAGTAAGCCTAATGAAGGTGAACAATCAATGAATATGTAGTCGTAGTCATCAGAAAGAGTTGATAAAAAGTTCTTGAAAATAAACTCTCTTTCCTGAAGATGAATCATTTCAATTTCTGCACCAACTAAGTCAATGTGTGATGGTAAAATATGCAGGTTTGGATTCTTGGTCTGTAAAATGATATTTCTTGGATCTTCACCGTTCACAATGCAATCATATATGCCATTTTTCACATCTCTCGGTTCAAAGCCAACACCCGATGTGCAATTGGACTGAGGATCAGCATCTATTAGAAGTGTTTTTTTGTCTAGTACTCCAAGGCAAGCTGCCAGATTAATGGCAGTTGTTGTTTTTCCAACCCCTCCTTTTTGATTAGCAATTGTAATTATTTTTCCCATCTATAAATTAATTTCTTCACCTATCTTAGGTAGTAATAAGTTGATATTTTTTTTCTTGAATGATTCTTTTGCTTTTTGATGATCAATTTCTATAAAACCAAATGTGTCGTAATGTAATCCGACTACCGTTTTTGTTTTTACCATTTCGGCCGCAATACTTGCATCTTCATATCCCATTGTGAAATTATCGCCTATTGGCAATAATGCAAAATCAATGTGGTGATATTCACCAATTAATTTCATATCCATATGTAACGCAGTATCTCCAGCGTAATAAAAGCTTTTATCAGCTGTTTCTACGATAAAACCACCGGGATTTCCACCAGAAGAACCATCAGGAAGAGTACTGCTGTGAATAGCATTTACATATTTAACTTTACCAAATGGAAAGTTCCAACTTCCTCCATGATTCATTGGGTGACCATTACTCACACCAAAGTTTTTATCAAACCAAGAAATGATTTCAAAGTTTGAAATTAAAGTAGCGTTGGTTCTTTCAGCAATTCTTTTTACATCTGCAATGTGATCTTCATGCCCGTGAGATATAAGGATGTAATCTGCAGGTATGGTGCTTATGTCAATGTGTTTAGCCTTGTCATTAGGAGTTATAAAGGGATCAAAAAGTAGATGAGTACCATTGATATCCACTTTAAAACAACCATGTCCATAAAACGTAACTAACATAAACGATGTAATTAATCTTTTATCAAAAGTAAAATTTAGTTATCGAACTCAATTGAAGTATTTTTCCAATTATAAACAATGCCATGTTTAATTAACCAAATATGATTAATTATGAACAAGAAATGAAAAAGTAAAAAGCTTTATGGGAATATAAAAAACTGATTTACAGTTTGTTATGAAATTAATATTGAAGAGTATATAAAATTAGATTGTTAATAAAAATACTAATCTAAATCTTCAAATTCAACGTCTTTAAATGATTTTTCATTAGTATCATTACCATCAGAAAAATCTTCATTTAACGTATTTATTTTATCTACCACTTCAGAAAGTCCGTCTTTGAATTTATCAAAGTCTTCCTTGTATAAAAATATTTTATGTTTTTCAAAATGAAAATTACCGTCTTGATCAAACTTTTTCTTGCTTTCCGTGATAGTTAGGTAATGGTCACCAGACCTGGTAGCCTTTACATCAAAAAAGTATGTTCTTTTCCCTGCTCTTACAGATTTTGAATAAATTTCATTCCTGTAATTATCTTGTTCATTGTTGTTTTCCATCAGATATTATTGAATTTAAGTGCAATATAAATAACCTTTTTTATTTAATGCAAAATTTAAAAAAATTAATAATCATTAACCTCATCTAATTGTTGTTTATGGTATATGCTTTGATAGTAACCCTGTTGATCTATTAAGTCAGTATGTTTTCCTTGTTGGACAATTTGACCATTATCCAATACTAAAATGTGATTACAGTGAGATAACTGACTAACTCTGTGACTTATCTGTATAGAAATTTGATCTGGATATACAGATGAAAGTTGTTGTTGAATTTTCGCAGATGTTTCTGTGTCAACTGCAGAGAGACAATCATCTAAAATAAGTAATTGTGGTTTTCTAATTAATGCTCGTGCTATGGCTATTCTTTGTTTTTGCCCTCCTGAAAGGGTAACACCTCTTTCACCAATTTTCGTCTCAAATCCTTTTTCAAATCGACAAATTTCATTGTATATACCTGCCAATTTAGCTGCTTGTTCAACGTCCTTGAGATCTACGTCATTTTCGTTCAGACCAAACGCAATATTATTATAAATAGTATCTGAAAAGAGAAATACATCTTGAGGTACATATCCGATTAATTTTCTAAAGCTATCTAGTTCAAATTTTTTAACATCAATTCCATTTATTTCAAAGTGTCCATTATCTATTTCGTATAATCTTGTAATTAAATTGGCCACAGATGATTTACCAGATCCAGTTGATCCAAAAATACCTAAAGATTGTCCACTATTAATTTCAAATTCAAGATGGCGTAAATTAAAATCTGACTTGGTTTGATAGTTAAAGTTGACTTGCTTAAATGCAATTTTTTCTAATGAAGTTAGTATGTTTTTTCCTTCATTGATTACTTTCTCTTCTTTTAAAAGAAATTCATTGATTCTTTTTTGTGATGCCGCAGCTCGTTGAACCAATGAACTTACCCATCCCACAGAAGCAAATGGCCAAGTTAACATGTTAATGTAAAAGATGAATTGAACAATATCTCCATAATCTAGTTCTTGATTGATGCTTTTTAATCCACCTAAATAAATGGTAAAAATTGTACTGAGCCCTATAAGCAAAATGATAGATGGAAGAAACAAAGCATTAACCAGTGCTAAACTTAAAGATGCTCTTTTATAATCTTCTGTTTCTTGGTCATATTGCTTTGCAAAATAATGGGATCTATTGTATGCTTTTAGAACTCGAATCCCAGAAAACATTTCTTGCACAAAAGAAGTAATTCGAGATTGTTTTTTCTGAGTGATTTCGCTCTTTTTGTTGATTATTGCACTCACCTTATATATGATAAGAGACAAAATAGGTAAGGGGAGGAGAACAAAAAAGGTGAGTTCAGCATTTTTGTAAATCATAAAACTTATGACCATAATAAATAATACCACTACATTAAGCGTGTACATTATAGCAGGACCCAAATACATTCGTACTTTGCTCACATCTTCACTAATTCTGTTCATTAAATCTCCTGTTCTATTTTGTTTGTAAAAAGAAAGGTTGAGTTGTTGATATTTCAAGAAGATGTCGTTCTTAAAATCGTATTCTATGTGCCTTGACATGACTATGATGGTTTGTCTTGTGCAAAACAAAAAAATGCCCTTTAGCAATGAAAACAACATATACAGTCCAACAAGACGAAGCCCTATGGACCATAGATCATTTTTTCCTGTACTTTCAGAATTTAAAAAAAGCGTCAATTGATCGGCTGCATCATCTATAATTTTAGGCATGTAAACACCAAAGTAGTTCGAGCAAATTATAAATACAAAACCCAGAATTAGGTGCCATTTATAGCTTTTTAAGTACTTGTTTAAATAAAATAATTCACTCACGGGATAAAGATAAATACATTGACTAACTATTACTTTTTATTTATGGTTTATATTGACAAAATATTATTTTTGTCAAACAAAAAATTGATCTTTGAAATACCTCAGTCACACAAAATTTCAACTTAAATACATGATATAATGCAAGATTTTTATGAAATGGGGCACGAGCGCATTTTAATTTGCCAAGATGAAAAAACGGGTCTTAAGGCAATTGTCGCGGTTCACAGTACAGTTTGCGGTCCTGCACTTGGTGGTACCCGAATGTGGAATTATGCTTCTACTGATGAAGCTCTAACTGATGTCATGAGACTTTCTCGAGGTATGACTTACAAAAATGCCATTTCAGGTTTAAACCTTGGAGGTGGTAAAGCGGTAATAATAGGAGATTCAAAATCACAAAAATCACCAGCATTATTTGAAAAATTTGGTGAGTTCATTGATAGCCTAAATGGTTCTTATATCACAGCTGAAGACGTAGGAATTAGTCCAGAAGATATGCTACATGTGGCGAAATCAACCCGTTTTGTAACGGGCCTACCAGGAAAAAAAGGGGATCCATCTCCCGTAACAGCATTTGGTGTATATATGGGAATGAAAGCAGCTGCAAAATTTAAATATGGGAATGATAGTCTCCATGGGAAAAAAATTGCAGTCCAAGGAATTGGTCATGTAGGAGATTATTTACTTCAATATCTTCATAAGGAAGGTGCTGTATTAACCATCACCGATATAAATGAAACAGCACTAAAAAATGCAGCACAGAAATATAGTTGTAATGTAGTTTCTCCAACCAAAATATATGAAGTAGATATGGACATTTATGCTCCATGTGCATTAGGTGCTACTGTTAACGATAATACAATTGCAAAAATGAATTGTTCTATAATAGCAGGTGCTGCAAATAATCAGCTTGAAGATGAAAACATTCATGGATTAACCCTGATGAAAAATGATGTACTTTATGCACCTGATTATTTAATTAATGCAGGTGGTGTCATGAATTGTTATGCTGAAGTTCACGATATTTCTTCTGAAGAAGTCATGGAAATGGCAGGAGACATCTATAACACTACAATGAAAATTTTTGAGTTGTCCCGTTCTCAAGAAATTCCCACTTATTTGGCTGCAAATAGAATGGCAGAAGACAGATTGAAAAAAGAAGCCGAAAAAAATGCTTAATAGAAGACACATTAGAATAAAAGTCCTTCAGGCCTTTTATGCATTTTTTCAGTCGAATAACGAAGATGTATTAAAGGGAGAGAAAGAACTTTTTCATAGCATTGAAAAAATATATGACTTATATATATTTATTTTAATGTTACTCCCTTCTTTAAAAAGGCAAGCCTCTATTCAAATTGAGGAGGCCAAAAGGTCAGCGTTTCTAAGACAAGATATTCACATCTTAAAAACGGGGTTTGTTGATAATCAGCTTATTGATTTACTTGAACAAAGCAAAGTGCTCCAAAAAATTAGTGCCGACCGAAAAATCAATTGGGAGGGAGATGTAGAAAATGATCTCACCAAAAAAATATTTAAAGAAATTTACAGCACTGACAACTATAAAAATTTACTGGATAATGAATCCCCCTCATTTAATGACGATAAGGATGCATTAGTACAACTTTATAAAAAAGAGATCTGTAACCAAGAAAAATTACACCACTTTTTTGATGAAAAAAGTATTTATTGGCAAGACGACTTAGATCACGTTTCCTCCATGATTTTAAAGACTCTAAAATCCATTTCAAAAGATCAAGAATTGGAAATACTACCGTTATGGAAAGAAGATGAATATGAGTTTACTCAAAATTTATTTAGAAAAGCAGTACTTCAAAAAGAAGAAAATGATGCTGTTTTACAAAATTACTCCAAGAACTGGGAAAAGGAAAGATTAGCCACAATGGATTCGTTATTGATGAATTTAGCCATGACAGAGGCATTAGAATTTTCTTCTATTCCAATTAAAGTAACATTAAATGAGTATATAGAGATTTCAAAATTTTATAGTACGCCCAAGAGTAATAGTTTTATAAACGGAATTCTAGATCGTATTTTTGAAGACTACAAAAAAGATGGTAAACTTGTTAAAAGAGGAAGAGGTTTAATCAATTAAGTATAGATGAAAAATTACATTTTATATACACTATTATTCATTTCAACAGCTTGTATTTCAGATAAGCTAGATAGCGAAAAATATGTCACCACAGACTTAATTGATAATGAGAACCCGCCCATAATGGAATTTGAGCAAGAAATTTACCAATTTGATACTGTGGCATTAGGTTCAGAAGTACAATATACTTTCAAATTTGAAAATACGGGTAATTCATATTTACTTATTCATTCTGTTAAAGCAGCATGTGGGTGTACCGTCTTGAAAGGTTGGCCCAAGGAACCCATTCCGCCCGGAGGTACTGGTGAAATTCCAATTGTGTTGACTACCAAAAATAAAGGGTATAATAAAAAATACATTTCTGTACTAAGTAACACAAAAGCAGGTATACAAAAGCTTTTTTTAGAGGGTTACGTAGTAGGTTTATAATTTAAATTAAATAATTGATGTTATATATATTACAAGCAGCGCCAGAAGGCGGAGGTTATTCTCAACTTATATTTTTAGTGGCTATTATCGCCATTTTTTATTTTTTCATGATAAGACCTCAAAATAAAAAAAGGAAAGAACTGATGAATTTTCGGTCAAATCTTAAGAAAGGAGATACGATAATTACGCAGGGGGGTATTCATGGTAGTATTGTTTCCATCAGTGATACGACTGTTACTATTTCAGTAGATGCGAATACTAAATTGAAAGTGGAAAAGGAATTTGTTTTTTCAAATTCATCCTCTATTGTTAAGTAATTAACATGCTTAAAGTTGGTGTAACCGGTGGAATTGGATCTGGAAAATCAACTGTATCCCGTTTTTTTTCAGCTCTTGGTGTACCAGTCTATGACTCTGATCAAAGAGCTAAGTCTTTGATGCAACATAATGACTCTATCAAAAGTAAAATCAAAATAGAGTTTGGAGATAATACATATTATAAAAACGAACTTAATCGCTCCTATTTAGCAGAGATTGTATTTAAAAATGAATCGAAATTAAAACAATTAAATGCGATAGTTCACCCAGTGGTAAAAACTGATTTTATTAATTGGTTAAGTCAAAATAGTAATGCTAAACTTATAATTAAAGAAGCAGCCATTATGATAGAAAGTGGAGCTTATAAAGATTTAGATAAGTTAATTGTGGTGAATGCAAGTATAAACCAAAAGATTAAATGGATCAAACAAAGAGATCATTTATCATTAGAAGATATAAAAAATAGGATTCAAAACCAGTTATCGGATGAAATCAGAAATCAATATGCAGATTTTATCATAGAAAACAATTCCGGTAAAATGGAATTAAAACAACAAGTGTTATCTATTTATAATAAACTAATAGATCAACCAAAGAATATATAACCCACTATAATAGCTGTGATGATCCCAATTAAATCCGCAATTAATCCTGCGGTTATAGCGTATCTTGTATTCTTAATTTTTACTGCTCCAAAGTAAACCGCTATAATGTAAAATGTGGTGTCCGTTGTTCCCTGTAAAGTAGATGTCAACTTGGCTACAAAACTATCAACACCATAATGGTTAAACGATTCAAGCATTAGTCCTCTAGCACCCGAACCGCTTAGCGGTTTCATTAACGCGGTAGGTAAAGCGTCAATAAAAGCAAGCTCAGAAGTGAAGAATGAAAAAACATAACCGATACCACTAATGAGTATATCCATAGCTCCAGAGGTTCTAAAAACACCTACACCCACCAAAATAGCTACTAAAAATGGAATGATTTTGATAGCGATATTAAAACCGTTTTTTGCCCCCTCAATAAAGCAATTGTATACATTAATTTTTTTAATAAAACCCAGAATTAAAAAGAGGCAAATGATGGCGAATAAGATAAAGCTGCTTAATAAGGAACTAACTGATTTTAATGTGGCAGGATCTAAACTTTTAAAGTAATAAACACTTCCAAAAATGAGTAACGAAATCCCTCCAAGGTATGCTAAAATAATTCTATTAAATAAATTTATTTTTTGCATAATTGCTACTGTTATCAATCCTCCTAAGGATGCAATAAAAGTGGATATTAGAATAGGAATAAATATATCAGCTGGATTTTCAGCTCCAAATTGAAAACGATAATTCATGACTGCAATGGGGATCAAGGTAAGACCAGAAGTATTTAGCACCAAAAACATGATTTGTGCGTTAGATGCAGTATCTTTTTTAGGATTGATTTCCTGTAATTGATCCATAGCTTTAAGCCCCATCGGAGTGGCAGCATTGTCAAGCCCTAACATGTTTGCACAAAAATTTAGCATCATGGATCCTCTTGAAGGATGATTTTTAGGAATTTCTGGAAAGAGTTGATTAAAAAAAGGTCCAACTAATTTAGATAAACCATTTACAGCTCCACCTTTTTCTCCAATATTCATAATACCCATCCACAAACACAAAATACCAGTTAATCCAAGTGCTATTTCAAATGAGGTAGTAGCTAAGTCAAATGTGCTTGAGATTATGGCAGAAAAAACATCATAATCATGAAGAAAAATCGTTTTAAATAACGCTACTAAAAAAGCAATTAAAAAGAATCCTATCCATATGTAATTTAAAACCATGTGAACTAATTACAGCAATTATTATAGATCTTCTCAATGTCCTACTAATAAGTTATCCATATTAATTTGATGATAATTGAATTAATCAATTATGCC
>JAYPLD010000011.1:15714-25869 GCA_038129265.1 Crocinitomicaceae bacterium | reverse complement strand
AAAGGACCTGGTATAGCATTTTTAATAACTCTGAATATTCTTCTGTCTATGGGTTTTGTGTAGTTTGAGATTGAACTTAGGCTATTAAGTATGAGTGAAAACTCAGATTTTTTGAGTTTAACATCCTTAATTTTTGCCAATTTTTCTAATCCTTTTTTACTGTTTAAGCTTACTGCAAATGCGTAAATGGTATCAGTTGGGATTACAATCAACCCATCGTTTTCTAAAATATGAACAATTTGTTCTATTTTTCGATCATCAGCATTGTCAGGATGAACCTCAATCAGCACTTTATGCGTTTACTTTCTTAAAATCAGCTAAAAACTTAGCAAGACCACTATCAGTAAGAGGATGATTTAAAAGAGCCGTAATTGCGCTCAAGGGTCCTGTCATTACATCTGCACCTATTTCAGCACATTGTATAATATGCATAGGATGTCTAACGGAAGCTGCTAAAATCTCTGTGCCAAACATGTAATTGTCGTAGATTTCTCTTATTTGGGCAATAAGATCTATACCATCTGTACTAATGTCATCAAGACGTCCAATAAATGGGGAAACATATGTAGCTCCTGCTTTGGCAGCTAACAAAGCTTGTCCAGCTGAAAATATTAGAGTACAATTGGTTTTTATACCCTTATCAGAAAAATACTTAATGGCTTTAACTCCATCTTTTATCATGGGCACCTTTACAACTATGTTTTTATGCAATTTAGCTAAGGCTTCACCTTCTTTTATGATTCCTTCAAAATCAGTGGATATTACTTCTGCGCTTACATCACCATCAACTATTTCACAAATTTTCTTGTAATGATTAATTACGTTGCTTTCACCTGCTATTCCTTCCTTGGCCATTAAGGAGGGATTTGTGGTTACACCATCTAAAATTCCTAAATCTTGTGCTTCTTGTATTTGATCTAAATTTGCGGTATCAATAAAAAATTTCATAGTTGTTTTTTCCTCAAAAATAAACATCTAAACTTACAATAAGTTAATTTTTTTAGTTTAAATAGAATCTCTTTTAAATAAAATCGCTTCGCAATTACAAGTGCTTAATTTATAAGGGCATTGGAAATCAACATTACATTTGTTTTTCCATATTAGACCAAGATTTTTTACCGCTTTCATTTTAAATTTTTTAAATAATTTTTGAGCGTGAATTCCATCCGAAGTCTTCCAAGCTATTGCATAAATATGATTTGTCCAGTGATGGTTTTGAAAATAATGGTGAAGCAAACTGGAGGCAATTCCTTTGCGCTGGAACTTTTTAGATACCCCGATACAATCAATCCTTACCTTGTTATCTTTTTCCAATATTATTTTTAAAAACCCAATTAATTTATGATCAAAACAAGCAGTTATAATGATCTCATTTTTGTTGATTTTAAAGTAATGAACATCATGATAATTCAATCCAAATAAGGATTCAGAAACAGAAAGAAGTTCCTCTAGTTGGTGAGGACTGATTTCTTCCATGAAAGCAATTACTGTTTCCATGAAAAAAAGATACAAAAAAAGGGCAAGCTACTCATATCGCACCGCTACAACCGCTTACCCTTGCTATGTTCCCATCCTGGGGGATTCAGCAGGAGCTGGTCGTATGAGACTTGCCCAAGGGCAAATGTAAACTTTTTAATAAATATGATTAACTAAAATGAAAGTAATTGCCTAAAATAGTTCCATGTACTTTTCCTTTTAGAGTGGAATCTAACATGGGTGTGTTTTCACTTAATGATGAATTAGTAGTCTTGTCAAATTTCCATTCTGTATGGGTATCAAATAAAGTCAAGTTGGCTACAAACCCTTCTTTTATAACAGGAATATCAGTCTGTAAAATAGTTCTTGGATTAATTGACATGGTTTTTACAATTGTTTCTAGGTCTAACTCTTCTAGCAAATAGGTTAGTGCCATTGGAAAAGCAATTTGTGTACCTATACATCCCATAGGAGCAATGGGGAACTCCACTTCTCTAATTTCGTTTTCGTGTGGTTGATGATTTGAGGTAATTACATCAACAATTCCTTCTTTAACTCCTTCAATTAATGCTATTTGATCTTCTCTTGTTCTTAGTGGAGGAAGCATCTTAAAATCAGCTGTAAAGTTTTTTAAATGTTCATCATTGAATATAAGATGATAGATAGAAGTTCCACAACTTACGTTTAATTTATCATTTTTGGAATCTGCAATTCGCATTACACTTTCTTTACTTGAAATGACATTAAAGTGTATTTTTCCTTCATTGTATTTGGTTAGAGCAATATCTCTATTAACCTGTAATTCTTCGGCCAAAGAAGGAATTCCATTAAGTCCCATAGCGGTTGAAGTAATCCCTTCATGCATTTGTCCAGATGGGGAAATACTTTTGTCATAAGGATTACTAATAACTAAACCATTGAAATTTTTAGTGTAGAGTAGAGCTCGTGACATTAAACCTGCATGTTCAACAGGTTTTAGATGATCTGTAAAAGCTAATGCTCCACCGGAATACATATCATACATTTCGGATAATTCTTCTCCATCTCCGTTTTTTGATATGGTACCATATGGGATAATCTCTATAGGATTTCCATTGGATTTTTCTTTGCAGTATGAAATCTCACTCAACGTATCTCTAGCAGGACTTAATGTGGGTTGTAATCCAACTCCAGTGAAACCGCCATTTATAGCAGCTTCAGTTCCAGACTTTATGGTTTCCTTTTGTTCATTTCCTGGTTCTTGGAAATCTGTTGAGAAGTCAAATAGACCAGGGCATACATAACCCTTATCCATTTTAATTATTTTCATGTTCTCCTTAGATTCTATTTTGGTTGATATTTCCAAAATAGTACCGTTTGAAATTAAAATATCAACTTTCTTTTTATGGAATGGAGAATTAGGATCAACAACCGTTGCTTGTTTTACTAAGATTTCAGACGGGTTTTTCATAGTGTTTTATGATTAGGATTTCTAAAATAATAAATATAAGTGCGAGGACAATAAAATAAATCCAGTAGTCTTTTTGACTCTGTATGGTAAAATCTGCTCTTTTGTTATCCATTTGATTTGATCTCACAAGTTTGAAAAATGAATCTTGATTGTTTTTTTCTAATGATGAAGTGAAATCCTTAAATTGAAAAGATGTAAGTTCAGATTCTCTTCTATTGCTGTTTAGAGATATCGTTTTGATAACGGAATCTTCTTTTTTTATGTTATACATTCCCTCCTTTTCTAATATACCATTTAAGTATAGAGTAGGTGTGCCGTTCACCAATTTTGTATTGGGATGTATTGGGAATTTATTGTTTTGATCTGAAACAATGATTTTAGTTGATCTTAAATCTTGTTGGATTTTTATAGGGTTAATTTGACCAATTAAGTAGTATATGTCCTGATTGACAGATGTATTCTCTTTTATTTTAAGAAATGTGGGAACAAAAATAGCATGACTGGTTATGTTGCTGTTTTTAGATTGAAAAGAAGAATTAAATAAATATAGTGTTTTGTTATTTTCGGAGGTTTCTACCAAGAAATCATCATCATTTTCAAATTCCATCAAGCTTATAACATTATTTGCAGATTTAATTTCATAACTCGTTTTAAACTTAGGAAGGTCTATATTTTGATCTAGATCTTTAAATACATTTTTGAAAAAAGTCGAAAGCAAATTTTTTTCGCTTAGTGTATAAGTTCCAATTGGTTTTCGATTTAGTGAAAGTCCATATGATTGAAGAAACAAATTAGTACTCTCAAGACTTTTGTAATGAAGTGGGGGGATTAATACAATATGTTGGTCTTTTATTTGTTGGGGTAAACTTGTGGGAATACTTTCAATTTCATCCAGAATAATCAGATTTCCTTCTAGATCACTTTCATTGAAACCATCCGAAATATTGATGGATTCAAATGATACTTCATTTAATGTATTGAACAAGGATTTGAACGCATATTCATTGAAGTTTGAATCTAGGTATAGGTATTTGACTTTGTATTGGTCATCAGTAGAATAAGTAAATAATAATTTGTCATCGTATTTTAATTCGTTATGGCTTCCATCATTTATATATAGTTCTCCATTTTTAATTCCGTGCTTCTTTAAAATATATTGGATTGAAACTGTTTTTTCTTCAAATTTCTCAAGACTTACTAATTTTTGAGTAATAATTTCACTCTCATTTATCTTTAATTTTAGTTGAAACTCACTTCTTGTATCATTCCAGTTTTTGATTTTTATAAAAACTTCATCTTCTACTAAAATTTTCCTATCTCTTTCCTTAAACCAAATGGAGTCAATAGAAATATTGTATATGTTATCGCATTGGTAAAGTGATACTAAAAATTGTGAAGAATCAGGGATTTGTAATTTGGCATCATCATTAAATTGATTTTTTTGTAAATCGGTAAACCAATAAGCATAAATGGGTTCACTTTTAAATTGTTCTTTTTGATTCAAAATAAGTTGACTTAATTCCATATTGGCACTACTGAAAGTAGTGTTTTGAATAAGACTTTTAGCCTGATCCTTATCTAATGAATAAGACTTGTTTTTAGATTTATCATGAGTAAGAATATAAAATCTGGTTTCATTTGAGCAAGAGTTGATTAGATGAATAGCATCACTTTTTGCTATTTCCAAAAGGCTTTGGTTATCATTTGAACTTGACATCGAATACGAATTATCAAGATAAATACCTATTATCGGAGATGTTTGAGTTGTAGAGCTGTTAAGGGGATTTGAAATGGGTTTACAAAAGGCTATAACTAGGAAAGAAATCAATAAAACCCTACAAAGTAGCAATAGGAAATTTTTGATTTGAGATCTCTTTTTGGATTCTATTTGGATACTCTTCAGTAGTGTGAGATCTGAAAAATATAGCGTTTTGTAGCGCTGTAGATTAAATAAGTGAATTAAAATAGGGATGATGATTAAAGAAAGGGCCCAAAGAAATTGAGGATATTGAAAACTCATCAAAGAACAAATTTAAATATTATTTCAATATCTGTAAGCGTAATTTAAATTATTCCAATCCTTTTTCTACTTTTTTCAATACTTGGTTTTTTAATTCATCTTTATAAGACTTTAATTTTTCTATTAGCTTTTCATCACCAGTTGATAGAATTTGAATGGCTAACAGTCCAGCATTTTTCGCACCATTAAGAGCAACAGTGGCTACGGGAACTCCACCAGGCATTTGCAGAATGGATAAAACAGAGTCCCAACCATCAATAGAATTGGATGACTTCACAGGTACTCCTATTACAGGTATTGGAGTTATAGAAGCTACCATTCCTGGAAGGTGTGCAGCTCCTCCAGCTCCAGCAATAACTACTCTAATTCCTCTTTCGTATGCGGAACTGGCATATTCAACTAATCTTTCTGGAGTTCTGTGAGCAGAAACTATAGTTGATTCGTAATCGATTCCAAATTCTTTTAGAATTTTCACAGCTTCTTTCATTACTGGATAATCGGAATCAGAACCCATTATCACACCCACTTTATAGTTGCTTTTAGTCATTTGAAATTACTTTTAGTGTTTCTTTTACAAATTTCGCTTTTTCTTTTGCTTTTTCCATGGTTTCGTCCACAATAGTTACATGACCCATCTTTCGAAACGGTTTAGTGATTTTTTTACCATATATGTGCATGTAAACGCCTTCTTTAGATAAACAAGACTCAAAATTTTTGTAAAAAACCTTTCCAGTGTGGTTCGGTTCTCCCAAAATATTTAACATGACTGAAGGAGATAGGAGCTTTGTTGATCCTAATGGGTAGTTTAGAATAGCTCTTAAATGTTGTTCAAATTGAGAAGTGATATTAGCTTCTATGGTTTGGTGTCCGCTATTATGAGGTCTTGGAGCTACTTCATTAACTAATAATTGTCCATTTTTTGAAATAAAAAACTCAACTGCTAAGTTTCCAACCATATTTAAGTTTTCAATAATAGAAATGGCAAGTTCCTTTGACTTTTGATCCAAATCCGTTGGTATTTCAGATGGGCAAATTAATTGCTCAACGAGGTTTGCTTCAGAACTAAATTCCATTTCCACTGTCGGGAAAGTATCTGTTTGACCATTTTCATTTCTGGAAACAATAACAGCAATTTCCTTTTCTATCTCTATGAATTCTTCGACCATGGATGGAACATCAAATAAACTGTCAAGACTATGATCGTCTTTAATGAAAATTACACCTTTGCCATCATATCCGTCCTTTCGTGATTTTTGAATAAATGGGTAATGGATAATGTTATTCTGAATAGCATTTATAACCTCTTTTTTGTTTTTAAACAAATGAAAATTAGAAGTTGGAATGTTATGTTTGTCGTAAAATTGTTTTTGTAACCCTTTATCTTGAATAATTTCTAATGCTTCAGGTTGTGGATATGTTTTAATTCCATCCTTTTCTAATACTTTTAGTGCTTCAATATTAATATGCTCAATTTCAAATGTGAGTAGATCTACATTACGGCCAAATTCCAACACATCATTATAATTTTTGAAAGACCCATGATGAAATTGGTGACATAACGCAGAACAAGAGCAATTTTCATCTGGATCTAAAACGTGGATTTCAATATCCCATTTAGATGCAGCTTGAATCATCATTTTACCAAGTTGTCCTCCACCTAGTATTCCAAGTTTAAAATCTGAACTAATTTTTTGTTTCATAATGCTAAAAACAAATAAGTATTATTGAACCGCTTAATGGAATACAAATGTAGAATTTATAGGGTATTAATAGTTTAATTTCTTGTTTTTTACACCATATCCAAAAAGAGCAAAATCATATTTTACGGGGTCATGTGGATCCATTTTTCTTAAATTTTCATCTAATTCAACCACTGATTTCCAATCATTTTGCTTTCTAGAAATCAAATTAAATTTTCTTGCCGTATTTCCACTATGAACATCTATTGGACAAGATAATTTTGACATCGGTATGGAAGACCAAATGCCTAAATCAACCCCTTTATTATCCCTTCTGACCATCCATCTTAAATACATGTTTAATCTTTTGGCAGCTGATCCATTCGATGGGTTCGCAATGTGCTTTTTACTTCTTACATCTAAGTATTCTCCTAAAAAAGTTCTTCTGAATGTTAGAATGGGTTCATACGCATTATTGGTTTTACTAAAGGCAGGTGATAGAATTTGTTCCAAGGAATCAAATTTTTTATACAAATCTCTTAACCTTTCTATAAAAAAATGAAGATCAAATGCATTAAATGTTCTGTGTTTGAAATCATTCAATTTATGAGTTAATGAGGAATCAAAAGATTTAATGAAATAATAAGGTTCATTTTCAAATAGGTCAATTAATTTTTTTCCACTTTGGATAATGCTTTTTCTGTTACCCCATGCTAAAGTTGCTAGAAAAAGTCCTATAATTTCTAAATCCTTTTGGTTTTTGAAAGATCTTAACAGTCCTAAAGGGTCGTTTTTTAAAAATTGAGGATGATTAAATTCATCAACTAATTTATCTAACTCTGGTTTAATATGAATAAAATCAATGGGAATAAAAACGGATTTATCTCAATGTTTTAATTTGGATATTTCGTTGGATTGCTTTCTTTCATCATGTTGTATATGGCATCAATGATCTCATCTACATTAGGTTTCGAAAAATAATCTCCATCTGATCCATATGCAGGTCTGTGTTCTTTTGCAGTCAAGGTAATTGGTTGTGAATCCAGATGATAATATCCTTTTTGTTTATTTATTACTTCATTGAGCATAAAAGAAGTAGCACCTCCAGGGACATCTTCATCGATGAAAATAATTCTATTGGTTTTTTTCAGTGAATTCACAATCATATGATTAATATCGAAGGGAAGTAATGTTTGAACATCAATTAATTCGCAAGAAATATTCATCTCCTCCAAAATTTCTGATGCCTGTTCACATAAGTTAAATGTAGACCCATAACTTACCACAGTGATGTCATTACCTGTTTTTACAATTTCAGGAACACCAATTGGGGTTGTGAAATCACCATAATTTGTAGGCTCATTCTCTTTGAGTCGATAACCATTTAAACATTCAATCACTAGAGCAGGATCATCGGATTTAAGTAGCGTATTATAAAAGCCAGCCGCTTTTAACATGTTTCTGGGAACGCAAACAATCATCCCCCTAACTAAATTTATGATACCACCCATTGGAGAACCAGCATGCCAAACACCTTCTAATCTGTGCCCTCTTGTTCGAATGATCAATGGACATTTTTGAGTGCCTTTTGTTCTGTATGCTAGGGTGGAGATATCGTCACTCATTATTTGAATCGCATATAATAAGTAGTCCAGATATTGTATTTCAGCTATGGGTCTTAGCCCCCGTAAAGCTAATCCAATCCCTTGTCCAATAATGGATGCTTCTCTTATTCCCGTATCAAAAACTCTAATTTCACCAAATTCGTCTTGCATTCCTTCCATGGCTTGATTAACTCCACCAATCTTTCCTGTGTCTTCACCAAATGTTAAAATTTCAGGGTGACGTTGAAATAAGGTTCTGAAATTATTTCTAAGAATTAATCTTCCATCAATCTTTTGATCAGATTCAAAGGTAGGTGCAACTTTACCCACATTAAGGCTAGAAGATTCGAATTCATTGTATACGTTTGAATTATATTTCTCTGCTAAAATTTCCTTTTGAAGTTTAAACCAGTTCATGACACTATTTCTAGCATTTGTATTTTCAGATCTAGTTATTCGGAGTGCTTTATAGAATGGTTGATAAATTTCTTTTCTAAGAGGTTCTTTTAATTTCTTTATGCTATTAATTATAGTTGCTAAACTTTCCTTTTGATTGCTTTCTGAAGAAAGCATGTCAAGTTGGGTTATGATTTGCTTTCTTTCTTGCTCTATTTCATCAATAAATTCATTCCATGCTTCTTTTGAAATCTTTTTCACTTCAATTTTGGCATCTTTATGAATTTGATCTAAAACATCTTCTGTTGTTACTGGTTTTCCTAAGCCATTGTCATCACTTAATAACCATTCTTTGAATTTTTGAATACAATCAAATTCTTTAGCCCATTCTAGTCGTTCTTTTGATTTATATCTTTCATGAGAACCTGAAGTGGAGTGGCCCTGAGGTTGAGTGATTTCTTCCACATGTACAAGAGATGGTTTGTGATTTACTCTGGTAAATTCAGTAGCTTCTTTGTAGGTAGAGTATAACTCCTGATAATTCCAACCTTTACACCGAAATATTTTAAGACCGTTAGTATCCTCTTCTAACTCAAAACCTGCTAATGCTTTAGATATACTTTCCTTTGTAGTCTGATATTTTTTTGGAACAGAAATTCCATATCCATCATCCCACACCGACATGACTACAGGAATTTCTAATACGCAAGCAGCATTGATGGATTCCCAGAAAATCCCTTCTGAAGTACTGGCATCTCCAATAGTTCCAAATGCTATTTCGTTTCCGTTGTTTGAAAAATTAGTCAAGTGACTTAATTCTTTGTTATTGCGATATACCTTAGAAGCTAATCCAAGACCAACTAAACGAGGCATTTGGGCAGCAGTAGGAGAGATGTCAGATGTTGAGTTTTTTTGATTTGCTAAGTCCAACCACTTTCCGTCTTCATTAATGAATTTTGTTGAAAAATGTCCTCCCATTTGTCTCCCAGCTGAGGTCGGTTCTTTTTCAATATTGGTGTGGGCATATAGTCCTGCAAAGAATTGTTTCACGGTTAAGTTTCCAATGGCAAGCATAAAAGTTTGATCTCTGTAATAACCCGATCTTATGTCACCGTTCTGAAAAAATTTAGCCATTACTATTTGTGGAAGTTCCTTCCCATCTCCAAAAATTCCAAATTTTGCCTTACCAGTAAGAACTTCTTTTCTGCCAAGTAAAGACGCTTCTCTACTCAAACACATTAATTTATAGTCATTCAACAATTCATCAATAAAAGCTTGTTGATCTATCTTAATCTCGGTGTTTGTTATGGAAGTAGACATTAGGACTAAATTTTAGGTCTGCAAATTTATAATTATTGATTAATTCATCAATGAAATCTCCCTTCAATATAACTAAATTTTATTTAATTCAAAATATAATATTTACATGACTTTTTAAATAAATTTATGATCATTAATTACATATATTTGTCCGCAATTACAATTTACAATGAAGTTATTAGAAAACAAAGTTACCCTTATTACTGGTGC
>JAYPLD010000011.1:11760-15614 GCA_038129265.1 Crocinitomicaceae bacterium | reverse complement strand
AATTACAATTTACAATGAAGTTATTAGAAAACAAAGTTACCCTTATTACTGGTGCTACTAGAGGCATTGGAAAAGGTATAGCCAAAAAATTTGCAGAACAAGGTTCATCCGTAGCATTTACATATGTCTCAAGTGAAGAAAAGGCATTAGCATTAGCTGAAGAGCTTAAAGACATGGGTGTTAATGCAAAAGGGTACAAGTCCAACGCAGGTGATTTTAATGAAGCCCAAGATCTTGTTGATCAAATTCTTACTGATTTTGGACAGTTAGACGTGCTAATTAACAATGCTGGAATTACAAAAGATGGATTATTAATGAGAATGAGTGAAGAGAATTGGGATGATGTAATTGATATTAATCTAAAGTCCGTATTCAACTTAACTAAAGCTTCCCTAAGAAACTTTTTGAAACAAAAAAGTGGTTCCATTATTAATATGAGTTCTATTGTAGGTGTCCAAGGAAATGCCGGCCAGTCAAATTATTCTGCATCTAAATCAGGTATTATTGGTTTCACGAAATCAATTGCACAAGAATTAGGCTCTAGAAATATTCGATGTAATGCTATAGCTCCAGGTTTCATTGAAACTGAAATGACTGGTGCCCTTGGAGAAGATGTCGTAAATACTTGGATACAAAACATTCCTCTTAAGAGAGCTGGAAAGCCGGAAGATGTGGCAAATTGTTGCTTGTTTTTAGCTTCAGATATGGGTGCATATGTGTCAGGACAAGTAATAAGCGTATGCGGTGGCATGTTAACTTAAGAGATAGGAGTGAGGGGACTTCATTTTGAACTGCCATTTTATTATTTAATTCTATTTATTGTAGTTAGTTTTTTACTGAGTTGGCTACTTTACTTTTATAAAAAAAAACCAAATAAAAGTGTAAAATCAAACCGTCTACTTTTTGCACTTCGGTTTATGTTCTTGACGTTGATTTCATTTTTCTTAATGAAACCTAAAGTTCAAAAGACTGAGATTAAAAAAGAAAAACCCATTTTAGTTTTTGCCCAAGATGTGTCTGAAAGTATAGTGGCTAATAAAAGCGACCTATTTAACGAAAATGTATACGCAGACTCAATTAAAATTTTCCTTTCAAAATTAAGTGACTCATATGAAACAAGAACATTGACTTTTGGCAACCAAAGTGTTGAGTCCGATTCTTTTGTTTTTAACCACAATCAATCGAATTTAGGTCAGTTATTCATCCAGGTTGAAAATCAATTCAACACAACAAATCTTACTGATATAATCGTGGCATCTGATGGTATTGTAAATGCGGGTAAAGTCAATGCAACATTAGATTATACAACGGTTAAAATGCATACGCTACTACTTGGTGATACAAATACTAATTCTGATGTTTCCATACAAAAAGTAAGAACTAATAAATATGCCATTTTAAATAATAATTTCCCCCTAGAACTAGTGGTTAAGTCAAACATAGAAGTTTCGAACTTAGAATTAATCATAAGGGATAACAATGAAATCATCGAAAGAAGACCTGTTTCATTAAAAGATGGATTAAATAGGTTTAACTACACTTTCTTGGCCAGTAAAAGTGGAACTCATGAATTAGATGTACAAATAGAGGGTCTTAAAGATGAAGTTAATGTGATCAATAATAGATCTATTGTATTGCTTGAAGTATTGGATTATAATCAAAATATTTTGATTATAAGTTCATGTCCACATCCAGATATTTCAGCCCTTAAAAACGCGATAAGTAAAACTCAAGGGACTAGAATAAAATCGGTTTTAATTAAGGATTTCAATCAAAGCATTAATGACTATAATTTAATTTGTTTGTTCAAGCCTTTTGATTCACCCAAAATGCTAAAATTATTGAACCAATGCGAAAAATTAGGTATTCCTTCTTTTACATTTACTGGAAATAATTTAGATAAAAAAAAGAATTATTTGTCTAAAATTGGAGTTAAAAAAGAAACTGATTTTAAAGGGACAAATCTTGTAGATATATATCTTTCTGATGACTTCGATGCTTTTAAATTGGATAAAAGTTGGTTTAGTATATTTTCATCGTTACCACCTGTGAGTGTGCCTTTCTCAGCTAGTTATTCTATAAAGAATAATGCGCTTACCTTACTAAAACAAAAAATAAATGGTGTTGAACTACCATATCCGATAATTTATTTTTACAAATCAAATGAAACGAATCATGGTGTGTTTTTAGGGGAAGGAATTTGGAAATGGAATATGACACGGCAGCAAAACGGTTTAAGTACAGACGAAATTGATCTTTTTTCACAAAAAATCTTCCAATACTTAAAGAAGATAGATCCACAAAAAAGATTAAAATTAAATGTGCCTAAATCAATTGTGGAAGATGAATCACTGGTTATTTCCTCTGAGTATTACAACAATAATTATGAACTTACCAACGATAACGATTTATTCTTTACTTATAGAGATTCTATGGGAAATGAATTTAAGAAAAAGATGAATAAAAATGAAGATAGTTACCAACTAGCGTTACATCATTTAACACCTGGTCATTACACTTATACTTCAGAACTATTAAGTAATGAAAGAGTGTTTCAAGAAAAAGGAGAGTTTAATGTATTGAAATCTAAAAAAGAATGGAATGATTTAACAGCCAACCATTCCTTTCTTCGTTCCATGTCTGGAAAAAATAACAGCTATTTTCTTGATGAGTTAAGCGAACTTGCTATTAGTTTGAAAAATAATGCCACAGAAAAAGTCAAAACCAGAAAAACGATTGAAAACACAGATATTCTTGATTTCAAATGGATACTTTTTCTTCTCTTAATATTTCCTTTTTCTGAGTGGATGCTAAGAAAGCATAAAGGAATGATTTAATACAAATCTTCATCTAATTCCTCAAAATCACCATCTAAAGGATCCTCATTAAATTCTTCATAAATCTCATTAATCTGGTCCATATTGGTGTCTTCTTCATCAGTAGCTGTTTTCTTAGGTATATAATTCCCAAAATGATGAATTAGTTGTATTTCACTATGATTTTGATTGCTAGGCACCAAATCTAAAATTTCAACATAAAAGATATTCATGTTTAAGAAGTCATGAACATAAAGAATTTTGTTAGTTTTTTCATGTATTTGAAAAATAGATGTGGATTCCATAGATTTTGGAGAAGATTCATCTTCTTCTATGCTCATATCAAAAAGAGTAATTTCCTCGCCTTTATCCCATTCATCATTACTTAGATAAAATGAGGCCATTTCTAATGGGTCTAGTTTAAATAAATCCAGAATAAATTGGTGAAGAGATAATAAGTGGCAGGAAGAATCCAATAATACATCAGCAAAAATATCTTCTTCTGTATCAGCAACAATTCTTAATTTAAATACTTGATTGCTCATGAAATTCCTTTTGATTGTGCCAATTTAAGCATAAAGTCTCTTGCTTCCTTTATGTCATTTTTAATTTCACCATCTAGAATAGCATTTTTAATTTTCTCTTTAATCTGTCCAACTTCCTTACCTGGTGCTAGATTTAGAGTATCCATAATTTCTTTCCCATTAATGGGAGGTTGCCAGTTTCTTATTTTATCTCTCTCTTCAACTTCTTTTAGCTTTTTTTGGACTATTTCAAACCTTTTCAAGTAGCGTTGTTTTTTTTCAATGTTTTTTGAGGTTATATCGCTTTTACATAAAGACAATAAATCTTCTAAATCATCTCCTGCCTCAAATAATAATCGTCTAAGTGCTGAGTCAGTTATTTGATCATTTGTTAGTGAAATAGGTCTCAAGTGAAGAAGGACTAATTTTTGTACATATTTCATGTTTT
Source organism: Crocinitomicaceae bacterium (assembly GCA_038129265.1). Lineage (GTDB taxonomy): Bacteria > Bacteroidota > Bacteroidia > Flavobacteriales_D > Parvicellaceae. The sequence goes on along the minus strand of JAYPLD010000011.1, from coordinate 11,826 downwards.
CGTCCAACGGAAGCTTCATTTTTTTAAAAATTTTGGGAACCATTTTAGCCCCTCTATCATCATGTC
>JAYPLD010000011.1:10538-11660 GCA_038129265.1 Crocinitomicaceae bacterium | reverse complement strand
AGCTTCATTTTTTTAAAAATTTTGGGAACCATTTTAGCCCCTCTATCATCATGTCCATGAAATGTCCACCCTTGTTTTTGATCGAATCGTTTTGTAGCTGGTTTGGCTATGTCATGAAGTAAAACGGCCCACCTTAGCCATAAATTTGAAGTACTCTTTTCAAGAATATTTTCAAGTACTTCTAACGTATGGTAAAAATTATCTTTATGTTTTTTACCATTGATGGTATCGACTCCTTTTAGAGCTTGAAATTCAGGAAAAACATGAGTTAATAGGGTAGTTTTTTCTAATAATTTAAATCCTAATGAGGGATGGTTACTCATTATTATTTTATTTAATTCTTCCGTAATTCTTTCTTGTGCAACAATGTTAATTCTTTCTGCATTTTGTGTTATGCCTTCTAACGTTTCATCCGAAATAATGAAACCCAATTGTGATGTAAAACGGATTGCTCTTAACATTCTTAATGGATCATCTGAAAAAGTTGCTGTTGGATCTAACGGTGTTTTAATAACCCCATTTTTTAAATCTTTTATTCCGTTAAATGGATCTAAAAAAGACCCTTTAGAATTCCCATTAAGGGAAATAGCTAATGCATTTATGGTAAAATCTCTTCTATTTTGATCATCCTCAAGAGATCCTGGACTTACAATTGGGTTTCTTGAATTACGACTGTAACTTTCTTTTCTAGCTCCTACGAATTGAATTTCAATGTCATTTGATTTTACCATTGCAGTCCCAAAGTTTTTAAACACGGAAAACGAACTTTGATGTAATGAGTCTGAAACGGCTTTAGCTAATTCAATTCCATCTCCCAAAACAACTATATCGATGTCTTTAGTTGGACGATTAAGAATGTAATCTCTTACATAACCACCAATTAGATATACTGGTTTGTTCCAACTATCTATAACCTTACCAACTAATTTAAGTATAGGTTCATGTTTAATGAGTTTATCGTAATGATTACCTGATGTATTGAAGTGCTCCAAACTCATCAATTCTTATAATTTTAGATGGATTTCCAGAAGATTTAGTATCAAAATTAAAAATAATGTCCACGGAATCAATTATTCGTTTATCAATATCCTCAAATTTTATTGGAAAGGGCTCCCCACTTAT
>JAYPLD010000011.1:0-10438 GCA_038129265.1 Crocinitomicaceae bacterium | reverse complement strand
AAAATGTTGGAAACACTTTTTGAATTCAATGCATTACATCCTAAGGCCCAAACGGTTTCTGTCGGATAAATAAATACAGCACCATCAATTATTTTTTCTCTTACATGATCAATGATTTCCGGATTGATATCACTGTAGTAATCCATGATAAGCTTGCATTAATTCTTTTGAAAGGGTTTCAGGCTCAAATCTTTTAGCGTGCAGTAATCCCTTTATGATCATTTTCTCTCTTTTTTTACTGTATGTTAAACATTCGTCCATTTTATGGGCTAATTCTTCCATGTTTAGTGGATCAACATACATGCTATATTTTCCTCCAGCTTCGCTAAAACATCCTCCTTTGGTTGTTATGACAGGAATTCCACAACATAATGCTTCTAGAATTGGAATGCCAAACCCTTCAAATATGGAAGGATAAACAAATAAGGAAGATAACTGATAAATCCCTGGTAAATCTTCAACCGAAACATCATGAAGAAATATAATTTGAGAAGGGTCAAACTTTAATTTTTTGAGTTGAATATTAATGAAATTCATGTATTTTGTTTTCTTGCCTACAACGACAAGAGGTGCTTTTATTTTCATCAAAGTCATGGCATTGATGATGGATATCAAATTTTTTCTGGTTTCAATTGTACCTACATTTAAGATAAACTGATCAGGAAGGTTAAATTTCTTTTTGATATGGTGTAAAAGTTCAGAAGAGTATTCCTTTCTGAAATTTTTATGACAGGTCTGATAGATTACTTTAATTTTTTCTGGGTTTGCATCATAGTAATCTACTATATCATTTTTAGTTTGTTCACTTATAGCGATAGTTAGGTCAGCGTGTTTTACTGCATATTTAAACTTAGCATTATAGATTTTTCGATCAATATTTCTGTAATTTCTTGGATACCTTTTAAAAATCAAATCATGAATAGTAACTACATATGGGATGTTGTGAGATTTAATTCTAGGAATTTCATTGCTTAACCCATGATACACATCAATTTCGTTCTTAATAATTGATTTTTCCATATTAATGCTTCTCCATAAGCCTTTAAACGTTTTATTTAAGGGAGTTTCTGGAAAAATAGAAGAAACGCTTTTGTGCGTGGACAAATAATTTAATCTAGGATTTTTATTTTCTTTTGGGGCAAATAACCTGTATTCATTGCTAGGGTAGAACTCGATTAAGTTTTCAATTAAGTCTCTACTGTAATTTCCTAAACCTGTGAAGTTTTGATAAGCTCTTTTTGCATCAAATCCTATTCTCATTTGTGTAGATTTTCAAGTTGAAATATCATATTCTCTAAGTGCTTCATTTAAAGAAGTTTTTAGATCTGTACTTTCCTTTCTTTCTCCAATGATAAGTGCACAAGGTACATGATATTTACCGGCAGGAAATTCTTTTTCATAGCTTCCAGGAATAACTACTTTTCTTTCCGGTACAAAACCGCTGTACTCAATAGGTTCTGAAGCAGTTACATCAATAATTTTTGTGGATTTTGTGATGACCACGTTCGCACCCAGAACAGCTTCTTTTCCAATCCTAGCGCCTTCAACTAATATACATCTTGATCCTATAAATGAACCATCTTCAACAATGACTGGTGAGGCTTGTAGTGGTTCCAATACACCACCAATTCCAACACCACCACTTAAATGTACATTTTTTCCAACTTGTGCACATGATCCAACGGTGGCCCATGTATCCACCATGGTTCCACTATCCACATAGGCTCCAATATTTACGTAAGAAGGCATCATAATGACACCTGAGGAAATGTAGGAACCGTATCTAGCCACAGCATGAGGAACTACTCTCACACCAAGATCTCGGTAGTTTGTTTTCAACTTCATTTTATCATGAAATTCAAAAGGGCCTACTTCTATGGTTTCCATTTTTCTTGTAGGGAAATAAAGTACAACAGCTTTTTTCACCCATTCGTTTATAACCCAATTACCCTTCTCGATTTCAGCTGTTCTTAGCTCACCTTTATCTAGTTTTTCAATTACTTGATCAATGGCATCAACAGTACTCTTTTCTTTTAATAAGTTTCTGTCATTCCAAGCTTCCTCTATCACTGCTTTTAAATCCATACTACAAATATTGTAAATAATTATCATTAAAGCTGTTCTGATACTATATTTGATTAATGAATCATATTCTTGCTATTGATTATGGGTTGAAAAGAACAGGACTAGCTTTTGCTATTTATCCCATACTAATTGCACATCCATATAAGACAGTTCCCACCAATCAATTAGAATCATACGTGGAAGAATACATCAAAGCAAATACCGTTAAAACCATTCTTATAGGTCTGCCTTTAAAAATGAATCAAAATAATACAGATGTAACTAGTGTGATTAATGGATATAAACTAAAACTCATGAAAAAATACCCCGAAATTAATGTGGTTATGTATGATGAAAGATTTAGTTCATTAATCGCAAAGAGAACAATGATAGAGGGTAACTTTAAAAAATCCGATAGACGAAAAAAGGAAAATGTGGATGTTATAGCAGCTACTATTATATTGCAAGATTACATCCGGTCTTTAGAAATTAAAGATTATCAAAAACATAAATAACTTCATCTTTTTTTTTCATCAGATAATGCTCTCTAGCAAATTTTTCTAGAGCTTCTTTGTTTGTGGTAAGTTGAATAGTTTTTTCCTTTACTTGTTTTATTTCAACAGATTTCACTTTATTTTGATTGGTTATTTCATTTAATTCCTTTTTCATGTCATACAACCTAAACAAGGTGGTATCTTCAAAAATCAGTAGAATTAAAAACAAGGTAACTGTGGTGTAGAAGTATTTGTTGTTCAAAAATTTAACTATAGTCATACAGCTTCAAAAGTATGATATGAAATAGGTTAATTAATTTAAGCTTATACTAGTTATTCACACCTGTTATTTGATTATTAATGACATTATTTCTTATGAATTTACATTTGATCGATATGTAAGACATTATGTCATTCATAAACGCATTGGCACATGCTTTGAAGAGTGTGTGTAAAATTTATCTAAAATGGAAAAAGGAACAATAAACGTACAAAGCGAAAATATTTTCCCAATTATTAAGAAATTTCTTTACTCAGATACAGAAATATTTCTTAGAGAATTGGTTTCTAATGCAGTAGATGCATCCCAAAAATTAATGACTTTGGCTTCTGCTGGCGAAGTGAAACATGAGGTGAAAGACCTAAAGGTAAAAGTCATCTTAGATGCTAAGAAAAAAACCATTACTATAAGAGATAATGGTATAGGAATGACAGCAGATGAAGTAAATAAATATATTAACGAAGTTGCTTTTTCTGGTGCCGAAGAATTTTTAGAAAAGTACAAGGACAAAGATCCAAATTCCATTATCGGTCATTTTGGTTTAGGATTTTACTCCTCATTTATGGTTTCAAAGAAAGTCCAAATTCAAACTCTTTCACATAAAGAAGGATCGACTCCGGTACAATGGGAATCAAATGGTGATCCAACTTACGAGCTTAAAGAAATCAAAAAAGATGATGTAGGAACCGATATTATTCTTTTTATTGATAAAGACTCTAAAGAATTTCTAGAAGAAAATAGGTTAACAGAAATACTAAATAAATATTGTAAATTTCTTCCAGTCGATATCGAATTTGGAACCAAAAAAGAATGGATCGATGATCCAAAAGGAAAGAAAGATAAAGATGGAAATGTAGAGAAAACTTCAATCGATGTTCCTAATATTATAAACAATACTAAACCAGCCTGGATTAAAAAACCAGCTGATTTAAAAGAAGAAGATTATAAATCATTCTATAATGAATTATATCCATTTACTGAAGAACCTCTTTTCAACATTCACTTAAATGTGGATTATCCATTTAATTTGACAGGAATACTGTATTTCCCTAGGTTGAAAAATCAATTGGATTTACAAAAAAATAAAATTCAGCTATACAGTAATCAAGTGTTTATTACAGATTCGGTCGAAAATATTGTACCTGAATTTTTAACATTATTACACGGTGTTATTGATTCACCAGACATTCCTTTAAATGTATCTCGGTCTTACTTGCAAAGCGATGGTAATGTGAAAAAAATATCAAATCATATTACTAAAAAAGTAGCAGACAAATTAAACGGCATGTTTAAGAAAGATAGATCTGATTTTGAAAGCAAGTGGGATGATATAAATGTATTTATACAATATGGCGTCTTAACCGATGAGAAGTTTAACGAAAAAGCAAAGGCTTTCTCTTTATTTAAGAACACCAAAGAGGAATATTTCACTTTAGAAGAGTACAAGGAAAAGGTAAAAGCTGCACAAACAGACAAAAATGATAAGACAATCTTCCTTTATACACATGATAAAGAAGAACATCATTCCCTGATAAAAACAGCAAACGATAAAGGATATGATGTATTGGTTTTAGATGGTCCGTTATCGTCTCATTATATTTCAAAAATGGAACAAGATTTAGGTGTTTCATTTGCTAGAGTTGATGCAGATACTTTAGATAAAATCATTGCTAAAGAAGAAGACATCCCATCTAAATTAGATAAAGAACAAGAGGAGTCTTTAACACCTCTTTTTGAAAAAGTTGTAGATAAAGAAAAATTTCAAATTCAAATAGAAAGTTTAAGTGAGGTAGAAAAACCAGTTTTAATTACACAAAGTGAGTTTATGAGGAGAATGAAAGAGCAGCAAGCAGTAGGCGGGGGCGGTATGCACATGATGGGAGCTATGCCAGAAATGTATAATTTGGTTATAAATACGAACCATAACTTAACATCAAAAATTGTTGATTCAAAAGGAAAAAAACAAGAAAAATTAGCTAAACAGGCCGTAGATTTAGCCCTTCTTTCACATGGCCTACTTAAAGGTGAAGATTTAACAGATTTTGTGGAGAGAAGTTTTGAATTAATATAGTATGTCCTTTGGATTAGGTGGTATAATTGGAGCTATACTAGGTTTCTTTTTTACGAGAAGCATATTTGGTTCTATAATTGGTTACTTTATAGGTTCCTCATTTGACCGTGTAAATGTAAGATCATCTGGAAATTATGATCAATTTAGAGATCGTTTTAGAAGCTATCAATACACGGAAGATTATTATACCACCAGAATAACTCAAAATGATTTTGCTACTGCACTATTGATATTGTCAGGCGCGGTAATGAAAGCTGATGGAAAAGTGTTGAAATCAGAATTAGATTATGTAAAGTCATTTTTTAGACAGCAATTTTCACCAAATTTAGCTTCAAAGTACATAAGAGACTTTAGAAACATATTGCAGAAAAATTTTGCATTGAATGAAGTGTGTAATACGATTAATCAAAGTATGCCACTACGCCAAAGAACGCTGTTAGTTCAATATTTATTTGGTATAGCAAAAGCAGATGGACATGTTTCTGAACAAGAAGAAAGTATAATAAGTACGATAGCTAATTATTTCAGAATTACCAAAGCTGAATATGAACAAATAAAATCCATGTTTTACAAAGATGTTTCTAATGCTTATAAAGTGTTGGGAATTGATCAGTCGGTAAGTGATGAAGAGCTTAAAAAAGCATATCGAAAAATGGCAGTAAAACATCACCCTGATAAATTTAATCAGTCAGGTGAAGAACAATTAAAAGCAGCTAAGGAAAAATTCCAAAAAATTCAAGAAGCTTACGAGCAAATTAAAAAGGAACGAGGTTTAAAATAATGAAAGAATTTTTTCAAGTCTTTCTAAACTCATTGTGGATTATCTTTTTTCTGGCATTTGTATGGATAGTACATATTGTCCAGCTTACTTTTCAATTGAATTTTACTGAATTTGGTATTCTACCACGTTCATTTTTTGGGCTTATTGGAATAATTACCTCTCCACTGATACATTCTTTAAGAGATATCAATCATATCATAAACAACTCATTTCCATTTTTAATACTTGGCTGGACATTGTTTTATTTTTACAAACCAATAGCTTGGAGGGTTTTACTACAATCTTGGTTTTATACAGGAGTATTTGTTTGGATTTCTGCAAGAAATGCATATCATATTGGGCTTAGTGGAGTGATTTACAGTTTATTATTTTTCATCTTTTTTAGTGGTGTATTTAGAAAGGACAAAAGACTTCTAACTGTGGCTTTATTTGTAGTTTTTTTATACGGAAGTATGGTGTGGGGTATTTTCCCTTACGATTGGACTATTAGTTTTGAAAGCCATTTATTTGGAGCATTAACTGGTATTATTTTGGCTTATTTCAGTAGAAAGGAAGAATCCACTTTTAAAAGGCAAAAAACACAGTGGGAGATAGAGGAGGAGTTAGGCATTGAACCACCTGATTTTGAGTCCATGTGGAACGAGCAGGATGAACTAAATTCTTAACTCTTTGGTTTAGTTTTTTTAGGGGAAGTAACACTTACTTTAATTTCTTCTGTTTTAGCAACAAAATCAATTTTGATTAAATCACCCTCTTTTATGTTTTTTTGGATAATTTCTTCAGCAAGAGGATCTTCAATGTATTTTTGAATGGCTCTGCTGAGAGGTCTTGCACCATATTTTTCGTCAAAACCTTTGTCTGCTATATAACTTTTTGCTTTTTCAGTCAATTTTACTTGATATCCTAAAGAGTTAATTCTGTTAAATAACTTATCAAGTTCAATATCTATGATTTTTAGTATATCGTCTTTTGAGAGTGAATTAAAGATAACTACATCATCTATACGATTTAAAAATTCTGGTGCAAAGGCTTTTTTGAGTGCATTTTCTATTACTCCTCTTGTATTTTCCTGATCATTTTCTGATCTAGCTTTGGTTCCAAATCCAACACCAGTTCCAAAATCTTGTAATTGTCTTGCTCCAATATTAGACGTCATGATGATGATCGTATTCTTAAAGTCTATATTTCTTCCTAGACTATCTGTCATTTTACCATCATCTAAAGCTTGAAGAAGTAAATTAAACACATCAGGGTGAGCCTTTTCAATTTCGTCTAATAATACAATAGAATAGGGCTTTCTTCTGACTTTTTCAGATAATTGCCCACCTTCTTCATATCCGACATATCCTGGAGGTGCTCCGATAAGTCTTGATACAGCAAATTTTTCCATGTATTCACTCATATCAATGCGTATTAGTGCGTCCTCACTGTCAAATAAAAATTTAGCTAAGACTTTACAAAGTTGGGTTTTACCAACTCCTGTAGGACCCAAAAATATAAAGGAGCCAACAGGTTTATTCGGATCTTTTAACCCTGCTCTGTTTCTTTGTATGGCTTTTACTACTTTTTGAATAGCTTCATTTTGACCAATAACAGTACCGTTCATGGATTCAGCCATTCGCATGAGACGACCACTTTCCTTTTCAGCAACTTTTTGTACAGGTATTCCTGTCATCATGGCAACCACCTCAGCTACATTATCTTCGTTAACAACCTGTCTATGTGTTTTACTTTCTTGTTCCCATTTCTTTTTTGCCAAATCAAGTTCTTCGTTAAGCTTTCGTTCAGAATCTCTAAGTCGTGCAGCTTCTTCATATTGCTGACTACGTACCACCTTATTTTTTAAGTCCTTGACTTCTTCAATCTGTTTTTCGATACTTATAATAGATTCAGGAACATTAATATTGGTAATATGAACTCTAGATCCAACTTCATCAAGGGCATCGATAGCCTTATCAGGAAGATGCCGGTCAGAAACATACCTTTCTGTTAACATCACACATGATTTAATGGCATCGTCTGTATAAGATACATTGTGATGGTCTTCGTATTTTTCCTTTATGTTGTGTAATATCTGGAGGGTTTCATCCACATTAGTTGGTTCTACTAATACTTTTTGGAATCTTCTTTCAAGGGCTCCATCCTTTTCAATGTATTGCCTGTATTCGTCTAATGTTGTGGCTCCAATGCATTGAATTTCCCCTCTCGCTAGTGCAGGTTTAAACATGTTAGATGCATCTAAAGAGCCAGAGGCACCACCAGCACCGATTATAGTATGAATTTCATCTATAAATAAGATAATATCGGGTGACTTTTCCAATTCATTCATGACAGCCTTCATTCTTTCTTCAAACTGCCCTCTGTACTTTGTACCAGCAACTAAAGAAGCTAAATCAAGTGAAACAATACGTTTGTTGAATAAGACTCTTGACACTTTTCTTTGTGTAATTCTTAACGCTAATCCTTCTGCAATAGCAGATTTACCTACACCTGGTTCACCAATGAGAAGGGGATTGTTCTTTTTTCTTCTAGAAAGTATTTGAGAAACACGTTCAATTTCTTTTTCTCTACCTACAATTGGGTCAAGTTTGTCGTCCTCAGCTAGTTTGGTAAGGTCTCTTCCAAAATTATCAAGAACTGGTGTTTTTGACTTTGTTTCGGAAGATTTTTTAGAAGAACTACTGGATGAAAAATCTTCTTCTTTAGCATCTTCATCTTCGTCAGCTGATTCAGGATGTTTAGCAGTTGGGCTCAAATCAGACTTGTACCCGGATTCCTGCATTACATCTAGTTCGTATTTAATAGATTCATAATCTACTTTGAATTCTTTGAGTATGGATGATGCTAAATTATTATCTTCCTTTAATATGGAGAGCAATAAATGTTCTGTTCCAATCATATTACTTTTGAAGAGTTTTGCCTCTAAGTAGGTTATTTTCAGGACTTTTTCAGCTTGTTTTAGTAAGGGAATATTAACGCTATTTTTCACTTCGTTAAGCTGTCCTGATTCTAATTTAGATTCTAATTTTTTTCTTAGTTCCTTAGTGTCTATTCCAGAAGATTTCATCATTTTTATGGCAACTCCTTGACCTTCTCTGATGATTCCTAATAACAAATGTTCAACGCCAATGTAGTCATGACCAAGCCTTAAAGCTTCCTCTCTGCTGTAACTAATTACGTCTTTTACTCTAGGTGAAAATTTGGCATCCATATGATTCAAATGTACTATTGTTTTGGTAACAAAAAATCAATTGATCAAAAATATTCAACAACTATTTTGTTAATTGTTCACAATTATTCATTTTCGCACAAAATTTTGTGAATAAATCAAATCAAAAAACAAGGTGTTTTCTCGAAAGAAATGATATTTTCGTAAACTTTGAAAATTAAGATTTAATAAATAATTATATGAGAGAAGAGAGTGGGGAAAGAATTATCCCAGTAAGTATTGAAGATGAAATGAAAACGGCTTACATCGATTACTCGATGTCTGTTATTGTTTCTCGTGCTTTACCTGACGTAAGAGACGGCCTAAAGCCAGTACACAGAAGAGTTTTATATGGAATGCAAGAGCTTGGTGTAAGATCGAATAGTTCATACAGGAAGTCGGCAAGAATAGTTGGTGATGTGCTGGGTAAGTATCATCCCCATGGAGACTCTTCAGTTTATGATACCATGGTTAGGATGGCACAAGATTGGTCACTAAGGTACCCCTTAGTTGATGGTCAAGGAAACTTCGGTTCTGTTGATGGTGACAGTCCAGCTGCCATGAGGTATACAGAGGCTCGACTTAAAAGAGCTGCCGAAGAACTATTGTCAGATTTAGACAAAGATACGGTAGATTTTTCACCGAATTTTGATGATTCCCTTGAAGAACCAACTGTACTTCCTACTCGAATCCCAAATTTATTAGTTAATGGAGCTGCAGGTATTGCTGTAGGTATGGCTACCAATATGGCTCCACATAATTTGACAGAAGTTATTAATGGTACTATTGCCTATATCGACAACAAAGATATTGATATTGAAGGTCTCATGGAACATGTAAAAGCTCCAGATTTTCCTACAGGCGGAACCATATATGGTTATGAAGGGGTTAAAGATGCTTTTCATAATGGAAAAGGCCGAATCGTAATGAGAGGTAAAGCTACTATCGAAGAGATCAGAGAAAATAGAGAAGCTATCATTGTTACCGAAATCCCATATCAGGTTAACAAAGCGGATATGATACAAAAAACGGCAGGATTAGTTAATGAAGGCCGAATTGAGGGTATTTCTGAAATTAGAGACGAATCTGATAGAAAAGGTATGCGTATTGTGTACGAAATAAAAAGAGATGCCATACCTAATGTGGTTTTAAACAAATTATATAAGTACACTGCTCTACAAACCTCATTTTCAGTAAATAACATTGCTTTAGTTAATGGTCGTCCACAGGTCTTAAATCTTAAAGATTTGATTGTTCATTTTGTTGATCATAGACATGATGTAGTTGTTCGAAGAGCACAGTACGAATTAAAGAAAGCGGAAGAAAGAGCTCATATTCTAGAAGGTTTAATTATCGCATCTGATAATATTGACGAAGTAATCGCACTAATAAGATCTTCTAAAAGTCCAGACGAAGCTAGAGAGAAATTAATGAAGAAGTTTAAACTCTCTGAAATTCAATCAAAAGCTATCGTGGAAATGCGTTTAAGACAATTAACTGGTCTTGAACAGGACAAATTAAGAGCAGAATACGATAATTT
>JAYPLD010000010.1:21927-40442 GCA_038129265.1 Crocinitomicaceae bacterium | reverse complement strand
TATGTAAATAATTGTAAAATGGCACCTTACCCTAAATTAAGTTTTCTCTTTACGCAAAATTCCGCAATTGGTTCCCATATTTTGTTGAAAAGTAACATTCATTGTTGAAAATATATAAAAAGACGTAATTAAAGAAGTAAAAGTTGCCTAAATCCCATTATATTATGATGAAACATTTAATTAAAAGGGTGAATTAGTAAAATAAGGGGCATGAAGACGGCCCTTTTATTCTGTTAGGGCAATTTTTGTAGCTTATTATAAATTCATGAGTGTTAGAACCCATTTTTTGGATGTTAGAAGTAGTAATATCATAAGCGTAATACAGATTTACATGGTCTAATATATTAAGGTGAAAAAGAGCGGAAATAGCATCAAAATTTCTATATGAAACACCAAAATTTAGAAGGTTTTTATACTCAAAATTTAAATTAATATCAGCTGCAGGTATACTTCCTCCAGTATGTTTTAAGAGTAAATTAGGAACAAAGTTTAATTTCTTCCCATAAAATCGCTTTCCAGACATTAGAAAATGATGTATGTTGAGTTGGGAACTTTCACTTAATATTAAGTTTTGCCAATTGTTCATGATCATATTTTTTAAGCTGTATCCCAAATACCAATCGTCATTTTCTAGGAAACACCCAATTCCCCCATCAGGTACCAGTACAATTTTTCTTGACCCGTCTATGATGGGGTCATTTCTTTGAAATAGATGTATACTTCCAGCATCAATCCCTAATTGTTGCATTCCGGCATGAACACCAAAAGCAAAAGTCACTTTTGGTTTTATCATAAATGAGTAGGAATAAGATAAATTAAATGTGGTTTTTTTAAAAGAACCAAATGATTCATCTTGAAAATACCCTCCTAAACCTATATGTGAACTAGAAAAAAGTTGAGTAGGATTAATTAATGATGTCGAAAAACTCAAAAAGGTAGATCTTGGAGCGCCCTCTATGCCTATCCATTGATTTCGGTAGCCAGATTTCAACTCTAAACAATCTTTTCCCCCCACAACAGCAGGATTATAAAACACGGCATTTGCTACAAAATTACTGAACTGAGCTTCCTGTTGTGCTTTAGTGGGATAGTTGCATAAAAGACTAATCATTAAAGCAAATACTATGTTATGAATACACTTTCTCACGTTAACGAATTAGATTTATATATCCACTGTATGTGGATTCTCCAATATTTGAACCGGTTTCAATAACATAATAATACGTGCCTGTAGGAAGCTCTCTGCCATTGTGCGTGCCATCCCATTGCTTGTTTTCAGCATATCCAATACTGTAGTATAAGCGTTGCCCCCATCTACTAAAAACACTTATTTTACAGTATGGATAGCTCTCAATATTATTAATTTTCCAAGTATCATTAAATCCATCACCATTTGGTGTAATGGTATTGAAAACTTCAAGAGGCACCTGCACATAAACCATAACTTCATCCGTAAAAGTGCATCCTATTTCTTGAGTAATGGTTAATTCGAAAAGGGTGTTGATGTCTAGAAAAACAGAAGGGTTAAAAATAGAGGGATTAGTAATATTGTCATTGGGGTACCAAGAAGGGACTCCATATCCAGATCCGGAAAGAGGAGCATCAACATTTGGGGCCGTAAACACATCTGGACCAGCATCAACCAAAGGGTCTATAGCATTTCCGTATGCTGCTACTTCAAATTCGCAAGAAGCAGGCAATATAGAGCTGTCACTTGGGTTTGTCTTTCCGTCTACGACTAACATGTATTCTTGGTTAGGAGATAAATTAGGGATGTTAAATGTAATTACGTTTTCACTATGTTGACAATTCGAAATAAATTGATAAGATGTATGAATACAGTTGGTGTCTGCTTTTATTACCACTGCCTCCAGTTGGTTATAGTATGCATTATTGGTATCACCATTACATTGTATATTTTTGATTTTAATGGTAGCACTACCACCTCTTTCATTGGTTAAAAAATTAAACCAAACTGTATTTTGAAGTTCAAAACAACCATTGTCGCTGCTCCAATCACTACACTGATCACATATTTGTGTTGTTGCATTGTAGTTAGATCCCTTAATCCATTCATTAAAACATAATGGCATGGGGTTATCACAATTATCATTTACGGGATTTTGGCCATAAACCGGAAAAAAAAACCAAAAAACGAGAATTAAAATTAGAAGAAAGTGTCTTTGATGCATTAATTTAGTAGATCTTCTTGATTTTAGTAATTATACTATTCTACTAATCTAGAAAAAAATACATTGGCATGATATATGTTAATAAATGATAAAATGAAATTATGAACATTAAATTTTACGTTTTATTTTTTGCCTGTCTTTTTTTGCACAGCACAACCTCCTCGCAATATGTAAATTATATTGACGATACAGGTTGGAATTTGGGGTTTAACACGGGTGGAACTTGGCAGGAGAAAGAATTGGTAATGATAGAGGGCGATACGAACTTTGCTCAACCTTTCGCTCAACTAAGTGGTGGATTTACTTTTGGCAAGACCGTTGCCTATTTTCCTGGAAATCGATTTTTCGCTTTAGATTTAAGATTCAGATACTTAAGGGGTGTAAATTATGGTTGGACAACTACATTAGACTCTATTCATAATCTGAATCCCAACTACCAACAATACATATCAACCCAAGCCTACAGAAACTACAGGATGGATTTAAACGATTTTAGTTTCGAAGGCGTACTTTCTTTACACAAACTAAGAGAAAAAACAGGAGTTTTATTGTACGGATTTGGAGGCTTAGGAATCGTTGATTATCGCGTAAAGGCCGATTATTTAAATGGTCAAGTTCCTTATAATTATTCAAATTTAAATGGAGGTGATGACCGTAGTTTTGCGAGAGAAATAAAAAGAGAGAGCGATATGGAGTTTGAAACGGTTGTAATGACAAATCAATTGAAGTTTATGCCCTCACTAGGTATCGGTATTGGTTATCAACTGTCTCCCTCATTTTCTGTAGGGCTAGAGCACAAGGTAACCTATGCATTAGCCAGTGAAATCAATGGCTTTAATGATGATAACATTAATGATAAATATCATTATACGGCATTCAGAATTAATTTTGATATTTTTCGTAATAGAGGAAGAAGTCAGTCTTACATCGAAGAAAATGTAGAAGAAGAGGCCATAAAGCCTACTACCCCCACAAGACCAACAACAAGTACTAACACGGGAACAGGAAACCCTACTAATCAAAATACGGATGAGATTACTTACTCCAGTACAGGCGCTCCACCAACAGTTAATATCACCAATCCAGCACACCACAATATGGAGGTGCATGGTAGTTTATTTCATTTACAAGCTAGAATTTATCATGTGAATACCAAATCTCAAATTACGCTAAATCATAATGGCGTAATTATTAACAGAAATGATTTTCAATTTGACAGAACACAAAGAAGATTATTATTTAATGTCGAATTGCAACCTGGGGCGAATGTGTTTGAAATAAATGCTGTAAATGATTATGGTTTTGATCAAGATGAGACCATTATTATTTACAAGAGACGAATTACAGGTTCTCCACCTGTTGTTGATATAACTCATCCATTTAATCCAATAACAGAAACTCAACTCCAAATTCAAAATATTACTTCGTTTGTATTAAATGTTAGTCAAAAATCAGATATTCAATTTTTCTTCAATGGAAATGCTTCAACACAGTTTTTATTCAATCCTTCTACAAAAATTTTATCTGCAGATGTAACGCTTCGACAAGGAATAAATAAAGTGGTTATAAAAGCAAAAAATAACTTTGGAAGAGATAGTTCATCGAGAGAAATAGAATATATAGTACCTACACCACCTCAGGTTAATATCATTGATCCAAGACTAGACACCCTCTTTACGCAAGATCAATTTTATGATGTAAAGGCTCGTACTAACATCACTAGTATTCAGCACATTAAAAAAGTAACTGTGAATAATCAATCAGTTCCATTTGATTTTATACCAAGCAATGGTGAAATTCGTTTTAAGGCTCTTTTACACAACGGAAATAATCCTGTATATGTGCAGGTGGAGAATGAGGTGGGATCTGATGATGATAGAGCGATTATTGTTCACCAAGATCGGTCTAATCAACAACCACCAGACGTAAATATTACCGACCCTACAACAAATCCTTTTGTAAGTCAACATCAAAATGTTAACGTCAAAGCCGTATTGCTTAGAGTAAACAGCAGATCAGATATAACTCTAAAATTTAACAACAGAAACATTTCTAATTTCACTTTTGACCCTGTTACAAAGCTGCTGGAAGTTAACCTTAATCTTGAACCAGGAAAAAATAATGTGTTAGTAAAAGGAAAAAACAACTTCGGATCAGATCAAGATGTTACTGACATTGAGTTTCAACAAGCACAACTGTTATCTCCTCCAATTATTGATATTACTTATCCTCAAGAAAATACTTTTTCAACATCAAACAATCTATTATTGATAAGGGGAACCATTAAGCATGTTGATAAATACGAAAACGCAACGGCATATTTAAATAATGTGGCTTCTCGACAGTTTTTATTCAACCCTATGTCTCAAAACTTTCAATGTCAAGTGCAATTATCACCAGGTGTAAATACATTTAATATACAAGCATACAACAGCACCGGAACAGCACAAAAAACAATTACTATTCAATATACCCCAGTGGAATGTAATAATCCAGCTATTCAACTGATATCACCAAATACGAATACAGTGAATACAACCAATAACAAAGTGTCAATTATGGCTAAAATATTACATACCCAAACTATCCGATTTAAAGAAAATGGCATGGATATTCAGGGTTATAATTTCGATGTAAATACGGGTGATTTTGTTTCTATGTTAAACTTAAAGCCTGGTACACATACCTATGAAATAGTGGCGTTTAATACTTGTGGTGTAGTTACTGAAACGATAACGTATAATTTTGGTAATATCCCACCATGTCAGGATCCTGTTATAAATTGGGTAAGCCCCTTACTAAGAAGAAACAAGGCCATTATTAATTCACCACAGCAGTTAATCTCATTAAACATAAAGGAAGTTTCTTTAAAAAATCAAATACAGATTAATTTAAATGGATCACCTCAGGCTTTTTCTTTTGATCCACAAACGGGTGATGTAAATGCCTTATTAAATTGTAGAACGGGCATAAACGATTTTAAAATAGTAGCAAATAATGGCTGTAATCCAATCACTTTTGCTGGACAACTGGAATATTTACAAGTTCTTAATAAGCCTGAAATAGTGGTGTCATCTCATAAAAATGGTTTTAATGAAACCACACTAAACACGGCAAAGGTAATCGGAGTAGTACGAAATGTTTCTAATAAGAACAATATTAATGTGTTATTGGATGGCAATGGTATCCCCTTTTATTTCGATCATGTCAGTAAAAAACTATTAGTGGATATTACCTTGAAAGATGGTGTAAACGAAGTAGAAATACAAGCTTCTAATTCAGCTGGTTCCATTAGCAATAGAATAGAAATCATAAAAAAAGGCACAATACCAGTGATTAAATTGAGAAAGTATGGAGGTTTTTCAACAGATAAAAGACCTATTTATACTACGACTCCAACCGTTTTTATTGATGGATATGCAAATCATGTTGATAAGACAAGCAATTTTGAGTATTCCACTTCACCTTCTGATTTAGCTCAACTTAAATTTAATAGCGGAAGCGGCACAATTGTGGGTAAGGTATCACTACCACCAAATGAAATGGTATCTGTAGAATTGAAGATAACCAACAGCTATGGTTCTGCTACAAAACATATTCATTTTTATTATGAGCATTTTGATGAAGAGCCTGAAGAGGTGCCCGTATTACAGCAAAAGACGTTTGATTTTAATAACTCAAATAAAACCAATTCTAGTAATGATGTTGAAATAGAAGAAGAGGAAAACACCAATACTTATTTTAAGCCTGTAAATATTTCCAAGGGGAGCAATAAAGAAAAAGAAGATACAAATACGTATAAGGAAGAAGGAAAAAACAACAATTCCTCCGTGCCACCACGGTCAGGAAGTCGATCTACATCGGTTAAAAAAACGAACCCTGTTAAATCAACATCAAGATCTTCCTCTGTTATTAAAAAAAGTGGTGGTAGATAATATGAAGATTAGCTTATCCTTTTTCTACATATATCAATGGCAGAATACATAGCATTTCTAAAAGAAGTTTCATCTGCCATGCCTTTACCCGCAATTTCATAGGCCGTACCATGGTCGGGTGAAGTTCTTACAATAGGAAGTCCAGCGGTAAAATTAACACCTTGGTTTTGGCTTAAAATTTTGAAAGCTGTTAACCCTTGATCGTGGTACATAGCCAATACGCCATCAAATTTTGCAAATCCATTATTAGCAAAAAAACCGTCTGTTGGAAAAGGACCGAATACCAGTATACTTTGTTTATTAAGTTCTTTAATTGCGGGATGAATGATATTCACTTCTTCATTTCCTATTAATCCATTATCACCGCTATGAGGATTTAAGGCTAGTACAGCTATTTTTGGCTTAATTATTCCAAAATCTTTTTTTAACGTTTGATTTAATAATTTGGCTTTTTTACAAATAAGTTCTTTAGTTAACGAAGTGGAAACAGCTTCTAATGGTAAGTGATTTGTGACAAGAGCAACTCTTAAACTTTGATGAACCATTAACATCAGTGATATATCGGTATTAGAAAGGCTTGTAAAGTATTCGGTATGTCCTTTGAATTGGAATTCGTCATTTTGGATATTACTTTTGTTAATCGGTGCTGTAACTAAGGCATCTATTTGCCCATTCATCATTTCTTTAGTCGCTGTTTTTAATGAAATGTAGGATATTTCTCCAGCAACTTCACAAAATTCCCCCGGTTGAATTTGGTATTCTTTGGGTATAGTAAAAACATTTACATGCCCATCTTTACATTGTGTTAAACTGTTTATTTCATGGATTGAAATGGGATAATCTAATAGTTCAATATACTGATCTAGAATACCTGTTGTAGAAAAAACGACAGGAGTTACTTCTTCAAATATCCTTTTATCCTTAAAACTTTTTAAAATAATTTCAGGCCCTATGCCGTTTGGGTCTCCTATGGTAATTCCAATTCTAGTAGTGTTCTTCATACTTTCAATAGCAGACAAATATATTGCATGAATAGAAATAATGAACTACACATAATCGTTCTTTAACTCTGATTTCAGTATTTTTGCGATAATATGTGGAAAAGAATTTTTCTCGGTAATTTACTAATCCCACTTTTTTTACATGCCTCGCACAATAGAGGAGGTGAAATCACATACGAACATATAGGGGGATTGACGTATTCGATTACCATTAAAACATGTACAGACCCAGGATTTGGAGGAAATCAAAACCCTGATAGAGAAGAATTAATAATAGATTTTGATTTAGGGACATCTTATGCCGTTTCTGATACATTTCAGCGAACCTCACAGCAATTAGTTGGACAGTATAAAGAAAATGAATACACAGGTACACATACTTTTTCGTCTCCAGGCGTACACACGTTATCCGTAGAAGATCCAAATCGTAATGCGGGTATAATTAATATTAACTCAAGCGACCAAATTGTATTTGCATTGAAAAGTGTTATTAATATTTCCGCTTTTTTAGGACCCAATAGTTCAATTCAATTTGATGAGTGCCCCTGTCCAGAAATAGCATGCGTTAATAAGCCTTATGTATATAATCCAATGGGTTACGATCCAGATGGTGACTCCCTATCTTATGCTTTAGTTTACCCCCTAGGACAAGGTGCCATGGCTTTAGCGAACACCGTATATACGCCACCTAATTTAGTTCCCCAAAATGCAGGCTCTTCTTTTGGAATAGATCCATTAACAGGTACCGTTTTTTGGTCAAACCCACAAATGCAAGGGGAATATAATTTCACTATTAAAATTACAGAATGGAGAAATGGTTTTGAAATCGGTTATGTCATTCGAGATGTACAGCTGACCGTTACTTCACAATGTCCAAATAACCCACCTTCTATTGTTGCCATACCAGATCAATGTGTCAATGTAGATGACACTCTAAATTTTGTAATTAATGGATCTGACCCAAATCAAGATTTTTTGTCTATTTCATCAAGTGGTCTGCCATTTAATTTAGCTTCCAATCCAGCTACCTTTGCTTTTGTAAATGGAAATGGATATGCAAATGGAGTTTTAAACTGGAGGACTACATGTAGTCATATACGTCAAGCACCATATTTGGTAAATATTCAATTAACAGATAATGGAAATCCAACATTATCAGATTTTGAATCATTTAATATTAAAGTTCGACCTCCAGAACTAGAAGGATTAAATATAAGTGCTGTTGGTAATGCAGTGAGCTTAACCTGGAATAAGCCTTATTGTAATAACGCAACTGGATACAGCGTTTATCGTAAGGTCGGAGCGGTAAATTCTACCTTAAATTGTTGTGATAATCCTGGGATTGCTAATAATTTGGGCATGACGTTGATCCACCAAACCGCTAACCTCAACGACACCGTCTATACAGATAATAACAATTTGAATATTGATCAAAAGTATTGCTATGTAGTCACAGCTATGTATGATTATGACCAAGTCGAAAGTTGTCCAACAGATACAGTATGTGTAGTTATTAAAAATGAAATACCGATTTTAAACAATGTATCTGTAGTTAAAACAGGTGTTTCGGATGGTATTGACTCTATTGTTTGGTATCATCCCTTTGATTTGGACACAACCCTTTATCTTCCCCCTTACCATTACAGGGTAAAAAATGACTCAGGACAGGTCATATACCAAGGAGCACCCTCTGTTTTATTACAAAATTTAGATACTTCATTTAATTTCGTTACAAATACTACCGATACAAATCGATTTTATTCGGTTGGTATTTATTATAATGCAAATGGGATAGATACTTTACTTGGAGAATCTGAACCTGCTAGCAGCGTACATCTAAGCACAGTTCCTAATGATAATCAAATAGAACTTTTTTGGAATTTTGATACCCCTTGGAATAATAATAAATATTATGTTTATAGATCTGATAGTTTGAATGGATTCTATACTTTATTAGACTCTTCATTTATTAACTATTATTTGGATTCAGGTCTCATAAATCAGAAAGAATATTGTTATTTTATTCAAAGTGTAGGTACGCCATCTTACGCTTCATTAAATAGTCCTGTCAGAAATTTATCTCAGAAAGTATGCGATATTCCTTTTGATTTCACACCACCACCACCACCGGATATAACAACGAACTCTGATAGTAATACCACTATAAACATTAATGGTAGATTAGTGTATCAAAGCTTAGAAAACTGTGAACTTGGATTCAACTCTTTTAGCTGGACCAATCCAAATAATTTTGGATCAGATGACGCGGTTTCTTACCAATTGTATTTTCAACCTTTTTTGGATAGTTCCTTTAGATTGATACATACTTTTAATTCCATTTTTGATACTTCTTATCAACACTATTACACATATCAAGATCAAATTTCTGTAGCTGGCTGTTATTATATTACAGCTTTGGATTCGGTTCCTTACAATAATGAAAGCGTCCCAAGCGACACTATTTGTTTTGATAATTGTCCTCTTTTTGAATTACCAAATATATTTACTCCAAACCGTGATGGGAATAATGATGCTTTTCAAGCATTATTACCTATCAGATACGTAAGTGGGATTGACTTAAATCTTTTTAACAGATGGGGTGATCCTGTTTTTAAGGCCACCTCACCTTTATTCACATGGGATGGAATTCATCAAGAAAGTCAACTGCCTTTACCATCGGGAATTTATTATTACACTTGTATTGTAGAAACCCTGAGGTTACAAGGTATAGTTAACCAAAATCTAAATGGATTTACTCATTTAGTAAGAGATTTTAATAATCAAGATTAATGTTTACAGGAATAGTTGAAGAAATAGGAGAAGTAATAGATGTAATAAAAGAAGATCATAATGTTCATTTTGTGATAAAATCAGTTATTTCTTCTGAATTAAAGATTGACCAAAGTATTTCTCATAATGGCGTATGCTTAACGGTAGTAGAGCAGCAAGAAGATTGGCATAAAGTAACAGCTATTTCAGAGACTCTAGGTATTACTAATTTGAATACGTTAAAAAGAGGTGATTTAGTCAACTTAGAAAGGTGTCTTAAAGTAGGAGATAGATTAGATGGACATATGGTACAAGGGCATGTTGATTCAACAGCAAAATGCATTAAAGTAACAGAAGAAAATGGCAGTTGGAGATTCCTTTTTGAAGGAAATAATGAAGTTGAAAAATTGGTGGTACATAAAGGCTCAATTTGTATTAATGGTGTTAGCTTAACAGTAACTAGAACGATTAATCAAGAAATAGAAGTAGCTATAATTCCATACACCTATGAACACACCAACTTTCAGCAAATCCATGCTGGAGACCTAGTTAATATTGAATTCGATATATTGGGAAAATATTTCTTGAAAAATGCAAAAAGCCTTACAGGGCAGCAATAACAGTTATATCCACATCAGGCCAAAGTTTATTTACACCATCGGGACCAGTATGCTGTTCCAAACAAACTTCATTTAGGGCATCCAAAGCGGCCTGAGCACCCCAGTCGAATACATTGATCGAAGTTTTAAGGTAAAATTCAAAAGTGTTTTTATCTAACTCCCAATTGAAATTCTTTTCTATTTCTAATTCATTCATTTTTAATAAAACGTTACCACTTCCATTTTCATTAATGCTAGATATTGTTCCAGTGATGTATTTAGTGTTCGCCATGGTATTAAAAAATGAAGTGACTATTTTGTAGTCTCTAGTTTTGTCTCCTGTGCTCGTTGTTGACGTAGGGATTTTAAAAGAAGTGCCTACAATAGCATCAATTAAATTTGTACCCCCTTTAAATCCAGCTGTCTCAATGGAATCACTATTGAATTGGCCTCCAACTTGCGCTTTACTTGCGTGTTTGAATGCGGTCCATTTTACCATTACTTCACCAAGTGTAAAGTCATGAACATTCTCTTTTTTAACCTCTTTGGGAATTGCTGCAGTAGAATCTTTAGGTGTTTCTTGTTCCGATGAGCACGAGTAGCTAAGGCTTAAAATTAGGGCTATTGATAAAATTTTTTTCATATTTCAAATTTAATGAGTACACTATTTTTTTCCACGGTTTGTTTAGTGTTAACCAAAATTTCTTTGATGATACCATCAACAGGAGAACATAGCACATTTTCCATTTTCATGGCTTCTAGTATAATTAATGGCTCGTCTTTCTTTACTTTTTTTCCAGCTTCGGTTTGAATTTCTAATATGAGACCGGGCATAGGGGAAACTAGCTTATTGATTTTTTGATCACTGTTGGTATACTTACTTATTTTAGATATCGCATCACTGTAGTGTTGTTTCTTCTCTAATTCAATAAGCGTTCCATTTACTTTTATAAAATAACTGTTTTCATCCGGATATTTTTTCAACAATTTACAGTGGTATTTGTTGTTTCCAATTCTCAAATTGACACTATTATGTTCGATGTCTATTTTTTCAATTTCCATTTTGGAAATGGCATCTTGAGATAATTCTAAATGTGTTGTCTTATTGTAAACCGCTTTTATCATTACATTTAATTTGTCGTAAAATTACAACATTAATTTGCAATCTATTTATTGATTTTGTCTGGAATCTATGTTCATATCCCATTTTGTAAAAAGGCTTGCCATTATTGTGATTTTCATTTCACAACCAACATGGTAAATACTAAAAAAATGACGGATTCTATTTGTAAAGAAATGGAGACTAGAAAAATGGAGTTTTCAGTAAACTACAATAGTCTTTATTTTGGAGGGGGAACTCCATCGGTTTTAGCTATTTCAGAAATGAAACAAATATTTGATCAAATAAATAAGCATTCAAACCGATCAAAACAAGCTGAAGTTACTGTTGAAATCAATCCAGAAGACGTTACCGAAATGTTGTTAAAAGGATATAGAGAATTAGGAGTTAACAGACTTAGTATTGGTGTTCAATCATTAAATGATAAAATTCTAAATTGGATGAACCGAAGTCATAGTCAGGAAAAAGCAATACAGTCTATTCTTCTAGCTAAGAAAATGGGCTTTGAAAATATCAGTGTAGATTTTATATATGGAATTCCTGGATATCCAAATCGTGATATAAAAGGAGAGTTATCTTCTCTTTTATCCACTAAACCATTTCACATATCTTGTTACCACTTTACCATTGAAGATAAAACGTATTTTGGTCACCTAAAAAAGAAAAACAAACTGAAAGAAATTAGGGATGCACAAAGTGAAGAAGAGTTTAAAATCATAACCCATCTTTTGCATAACAATCGGTATATCCACTATGAAATTTCTAATTTCTCCTTAGAAGGAAAGTCTTCTAAGCACAACACAAATTATTGGAAAAAAAATAATTATTTAGGTTTTGGACCCTCAGCTCATTCTTATCGGTATCCATACAGATCTTGGAACGTTTCCAGTAATGCTCAATATATACAACAAGCATCAACAAATTCATTTCACCCACAAAAAGAAGAATTATCCAAGATAGACCACTTTAACGAACTTATCATGCTTGGACTTAGGACAATCGAGGGAGTGAATTTACCAGAAGCATTAAAGTTATTAAATGAGAAAAATAAGAGTGATTTTAACTTCAAAATGGATCGTTTTTTGCATGATGGACTATTAAAAGTCAACAATGATATTTTAGTGATGAATAAAGAAAAATGGCTCTTATCTGAATTTATTTCCAGAGAATTATTTATTTTAAATTAATGATTATCACATTTCAACTAGGCCAAAAATTAGCAAAAGCGGATTTAACAAAGCCAATTGATATTTCGTTAGAAACCAAAGAAAAAACAGGTTTTAAAGCTTGGTATTCTCCTGCAGTCAGTTCAAATGTGATTAGAGGCGAAAATTTCACAGGAAGCGTTAAAGAAGGTGGTTCAGTAAATTTTAAAGAAGTGATGATTAATCCTCATGCAAACATGACTCATACCGAATCTGTTGGTCATATTTCAAAAGAGGAAGTTCCAGTAAATGGGGTGTTAAATCGATTTCATTTTATTGCTCAGCTTATTTCTGTAAAACCAACTTTGATAGATGACCATCTTGAAAAACCGATTCAAAAAGGAGATTTATGTATTTTGAAATCAGCTATAGAGAACAAAATTCATCCCAAAGCGGAAGCCATAATCATTAAAACTCAGTCTAATTTGGAGGAGCTAAAAACAAAGAATTATGATGGAACCAACTGGCCTTATCTACACCCAAATACAGCGGCATACATAAGAGAAAGAGGCATACGTCACCTCTTAATTGATCAACCCTCCGTAGACAAAGAATTTGATGATGGAATGTTGCTGTCTCATCGGGCTTTCTGGAATTATCCTTCTACCTTAGATCAAGAATCCACTATAACGGAATTTATAGGTGTTCCAGATGACTTGAAAGACGGACTGTACTTGTTAAATTTGTCCATATCTAATCTAAAAAATGACGCTTCTCCTTCGAGACCCGTACTTTTTTCTATTTTTTATTGAAATAAAATTTTAAAAAACACTTATAAAGCGTATTTTTATTCCGAAATTTTAAGAAAATGAAATTAGATATTATAGACTTAAAGATTTTAAGAGCTTTACAAGAAAACAGTAAAATCACAAATATTGAACTTAGTAAAGTGGTAGGTTTATCTGCTGCGCCAACACTAGGTAGAGTTCAGAAATTAGAAAAATTAGGTATAATTTCTAGTTATCATGCTAAAGTTAATAATGGAAAATTAGGTTTAGGATTTATGGCTCTCGTTCAGCTATCTCTTATTCGGCAAAAAAGTACTGCAGTAGTTAATTTTATGGAGGGAATTAATAAAATTGATGAGGTTGTAGAGTGTCTTCAACTTACGGGAAACTTTGACTATCAACTGCGCATCATTACCAAAGATATTCCTTCTTTTGACATTGTTTTAGAGGAAAAGTTAGGTCAAATTGAAGAAATAGGCCAAATGCAAACATCCGTTGTCCTTTCTATTAAGAAAGACTCTCCAATAACCCCTTTAAATTACAAGTCTGAAATCAATTTAATAGACTAATTTTAAGGTAACACCCAAATTTCTTCCTGGAGCACTTATTCCAGATGCAAATGTTTTATAATGCACATCAAAAATGTTATTTAGGTGAATAGCTAGGTTTAGCTTTGAATTTATAGTTGATGATATACGAGCATTTAATGTGTACCATGACGGATAACCACTGTCTGTAGCTTCAAATGGATTATCCACATTTCCAGGGCCAAAATCATTCCGATTTTTAACCCCATTAAATAAAGAGAAAACCGAAAAGGTAAATTCATCTTCTGTAAGGGTGATAAAAAAATTACCTGTAATTGGGGGTATATGCCCAACGGGCATAGCATTATATGTGATAATTCCCTTTGTGTAATTAAGGGCATATTTAATTTGTAAATTTCTTATTCTTAGTTCTAGAGAATGATTTACTCCGTACACAAGACCTTGATTAGTATTTCGGTTAGCTAGAACAGCATATTGAACACCATTCCAATTTAAATAGGGTTGGTTATTTAGGTGAAAATCGTCCTTAATAATCATGTTATTAAGCAAGGTTCCAAAACCATTCCATTTTACTTTTAAGCTATTTTCATTTCTTATTAAATACGTTTTTGTTAAGCCTAAAGAACTGTTATAAGCATATTCTGGAATAAGGTTTACATTTGGTACGGTAATAAAGCCATCTTTATTAAAGATTTTTCCAAGATCGTCTACATTGGGGCTTCTGAATCCTGTGCTTAGTGAAAAATTGTATTTGGTTTTAGTATTGGGGTAATAGCTTATGTGAAAAGACCCATTTAAGGCATTATTATTTACGTTTATTTCTTCAAAATGGACACCAAAAATGGAATCGTTAAATTGGCCATTAATTTTATTTAATGCATATCTAACACCTGAAACAACACTTAATTTTTCTTTTTGCCATCTTACCATTCCATAATAACCCTGCATAATCATACCACTTCCGCCTGATGGATATCTACTTAAATGAGAAAAATCGGATTGTGTATATATATTTGTCCTCTTTCCAGTACTCCGAATATCATTAACATAGACTTCTCCACCATAGGTCAGAGATAGTGTTTCTGTAAGTGACCTATTAGCATACATGTTAATTCCAAATATTTGAACTTGTTCGTTATTTTGTTCTAAATAAGGATTGTTGAATTGCCTTATATTTCTACTTTCTGATACTTGTTGGTATGATGCATTCAATGAGATGTCATCAAATAATGGGGTTAGCTTTTTCCAATTTAAATCAAAGACATTCATTATTCTTAGTTGTGGACCATATTCCCATGTAGCAAATTGAGGAATGCCATTTTCATTATAATTATTTAATTGATCAAATCGTTGAATATTACTGGATGTACTCAATTGTGAGTTGGTGGAAATTTCTAGATGTTGGGTAGGTTTAAATAGGAATTTTTGGGTAATATCTATCTGATTATATCCAATGTCCAACTGGTTATTCGGATTAGGGTTTATGATCAAACTGTCAGCCCCAGACGCAGGATAAATAGAGTAAGGAACCTTGCCCCAATCTGTATAACCATGCTTTCTGTTTTTCCCCATTACAATATCTCCAAATTGTTTAAATGTTAAGGAAGAAAAAGAGGCCCATTTTTGTTTGCCAAAATTAAAATCAACGTGGTTAGTTAGTTCATCAGCTCCCTTATTCAGACGTGTAATGAATCTGATTTTTTCTAATGTGGAGTCTTTTTTATTTGATAATTTAGGTTCGGTTGTGATATAATTGATCACACCACCTATGGCATCACTGCCGTAAGTAACTGCTGATGGACCATAAATGATGTTAAAATCCTCAATTATAAATGGGTCAACGGTCAGACTATTTTGCACATGACCGTTTCGATATATAGCATTATTCATTCGGACTCCATCTATCATCAACAAGATTCTATTAGCTTCAAACCCTCTTATAATAGGGCTTCCTCCACCTCCTTGACTCTTTTGGATGGTCACCCCATCGGTAAGAAGTAATATATCAGCAGAGGTAGAATAATCAGAGTTTAAAATTTTTTCTTTAGTGATGGTTTCGTGATCAAATTCTTTTAAATTATTTAGGATGTGGGAATGGTTTGTTGTTTTGGTTTCGAATGTGGGAAGAGCGTCTGTCTCGCTGTTACTAATTTGTAGTACACCGTTCTTTATACTGTCTTTTGAGACGATAGTATTGTATTCTAAAATGGTAATGGATTGATAGTCCGTGTTTTTACGAATTTTTATTTTCCCTCTATTATTTGTTTCTAACGTATCAGAAAATGTATTATTTAGAATTACTGTTTTGGTTTTAACGGGATTACCGTATGCATCAATTATTTTTAGTTCTTGACTATAAACTGCATTTACCAAGAACAACAAGAGAAGAAAAATATTTGTTTTATGTTTGATTTTCAATCGTATATGGATTGTAAGACATGTACAGATTGTATCTGCTTTCGATTTAGTATTTCATGATATGACAAGTATTCTAAGAGTAGAGCAAGAATTTCTCTACGCTTTACAACGGATAGTTTCATATCGAATATAGTATCAATATTCATGCCTAATAATTGATGAAATTCTTTATTTGGAAAGCTAGTATTCAAAAAGTCATCTTTTTTTGATTCAAAGCGACCATTTGAGATATTAAAGTATGGACTCTTTTCATCAAAATTATTTTGTGGGTTTATTCCAAAAAAATGAAGTATCTCTTTTACAAAGAAAACACCAAAAACGGGGTTAAAATCGTGATGTTCAAAAGAAATAATCATTTTTTTAATGTGTATATATAAGCTTGGACTGACCTCAAAATTATGGATGCATTTATTCAGAATTTCTGTTAACAATATAGCTAGTCCTGTTTTTCTAACGTCACTAACAATATTTATAACAGGAAAAATAAGTTCTTGATTATTTGCTCGGTTTAATTTCTTTTCTGGATTATAATTAGACTGAAAAGAAAAAAAATGGAAAGGTTGAAATATAAAGGGTGATTTTTTTTGATGTGAAAATATAAAAGATGACCGACCGTATTGAAAGGTATATAAGTCTACCAGCAACACGTTTTGCTTTAGCTTAGTTGACCTTAAAAAGAAGCCTTCAATTTTCTGACTCATCTTTGAAAATGGGTAAAGTAATTCTAAAGCAGGTGCCTTTTGATTTTTTTTTCATTAAGGAAATTTCACCTCCATGATTACGAATAATTTGTGCTACTATAGGTAGACCTAACCCTTTGCCAGAAGTCTTTGTAGTGAATTTTGGTTCGAAAATTTTACCTTCAATTTCTGTTGGTATACCAACCCCATTATCTTCAATTAGAATCACATTTTGCAAACTATTCATTTCGGTAGAAATAGAGATTTCCCCATTTGATTCAATAGCCTGAATGCTGTTTTTAAGTAAATTATTAAAAACCCTAGTTAGCTGATTTTCATCACCGAAGACTACAATATCATTTAATTGGTCATGTGTAATTTTTACGTTTTTGTGATGACTATATAAACTAATTGTATTTCTAATTATAACGCTCAAGTTTATGGATTTCATTTTCGCCTTAGGCAGTTCAGCGAAATTTGAAAATTCATCTGCAATTTCAGAGAGTAAGTCAATTTGACCTATCATTTTGTCTTCGAATTGCTTTACATGTTCTTCATCTTGTCCTTTTAGTGATACTACTCTTCTAAGGTGTTGAACACTCAACTTCATGGGTGTTAAAGGGTTTTTAATTTCATGAGCAATCTGTTTTGCCATTTCTCGCCAAGCTATTTGACGTTCATTTTGGGCTAACTTTCTTTTACTAATTTCTAATTTGTCTATCATCTTGTTGTACGCATTAACCAACACGCCAATCTCATCTTGTTTTTCCCATATTAGTTTTTCATTAGTTTCATTTATTTCTACAACTTCTATTTTTTTTCGCACCTCTTCAATAGATTTAGTTATGTATCGCGTTAATAAGTATGCTATTAAAAGCGCCCCAGAAAACAAGACTAAAAAAACTTCTATAAGTCTTTTAAGAAACATATTAACTTCTGTCTTAGCGGTAAAGTTTAACGGATTGTAAGGGATGTTTATAACCACCATATTCTCTCCTTTTCTGTTTTTCGCAAACGAATAGGAGTTGATTGGTCCATTTTCCATTTTTTCCACATATTTTCCATCCTTAGCACTTTTCAATTTATACAATAGAAAGGGGTTTAGACGGCTATTTTTAAAAACAGAGTCCATTGGTTCAGTATTAATGAGTTCTTCTCCTTTTGTATTAAACACATGAATTATTAGAGAATTCACTTTTGCTATTTCATGTACCTTTAAATCAAAATCTCTGGAAACGAAATCGTCTACTTCATCAGGACTGAGGTCATTTAAAAAATACTCTAAAGATAGGTTTACTGTCTTTTGTTTGCGTTGGATAC
>JAYPLD010000010.1:9578-21827 GCA_038129265.1 Crocinitomicaceae bacterium | reverse complement strand
TCATTTAAAAAATACTCTAAAGATAGGTTTACTGTCTTTTGTTTGCGTTGGATACGTTTTAAATGATATTCATCGTTTTGTATCTTAAAAAAGTAAACGGTGGTTATTCCAATAGCTATAAGGGATACGATGACCATAGCAATCATGGAAATGTAGATTCTATTTTTTAAAGAGAATGACACGTTGAACACGGTAATTAAAATAAAAAAAACCCTTGAGTAAGTCAAGGGTTTACTATAAAAGATGAATTGTTGTTTAACCTCCTAACGCTTCAGCACCTGCAACAATTTCAAGAATTTCACTAGTAATCGATGCTTGTCTTGCTTTATTGTAGAACAAGGTTAATTCTTTCTTCATTTCTGTTGCATTATCAGTTGCTTTGTGCATGGCTGTCATTCTTGCTCCATGCTCTGATGCAAAAGAATCCAATAACGCTTTGTAAAATTTAATTTTCAAAGAATTCGGAATCAGGTCATTTAAAATTTCTTCTTGATTTGGTTCAAAAATATAATCACTGGATGTACTTTCACTAGAATCTTCAATAGGCTCAACGGGAAGAAATTTCTCATTAATTAATTCTTGAACGGCAGCGTTTTTAAAAGAATTGTAAATGATATAAGATTCGTCATAAACATTATTTTCAAACGCATTGATAATTTTCATTATGGCTTCTACCACGTAGTCATAACTCAAATTATCCCAAATAAGTTCACAATCTTTAGGTAGAAGATCATTATCATTTATTAAAGTACTCTTTTTAAACGCATCAAAAACCTTTTTTCCAATGGGCAAAATGGAGTATTCTTTATCAGGATTTTCTTGAATTACCCTTTTCACTTCTTTAATGACATTACTGTTGAATCCACCACACAATCCTCTGTTAGATGAAAGGGCAATTAATAACACTTTTTTGCCGTTATTTTTTTTCATTAAGGGGTGATCACTTCCTTCAACAGAACCTGAAACATTAAGCAATATTTCATTGAACTTTTTCGCAAAAGGCCTCATTTGGGTAATTGCATCTTGAGCACGCTTTAATTTTGCTGCCGAAACCATTTTCATAGCAGAGGTTATCTGCATAGTTGATTCTACAGACGTAATACGTGTTCTTATTTCCTTAAGATTTGCCATTTTATACGTTATTCAGCATAAGATTTTGACATTTCAGCAACTACTTTTTTAATAACATCTGTTACTTCAGCAGTTAGTTTTCCTGATTTTAATACATCAAGTTCTGCACGATGCTTGTTTCTCATCAACTCAAGAAAATTACTTTCAAATTCTTTTACTTTATGAGTAGGTATACCTGAAATAATTCCAGTAGAACCACAATATATGATGGCAACTTGTTCTTCAACAGGAAGTGGAGATCCTTCGTTTTGTTTTAAGATTTCAACATTTCTCGCACCTTTATCCAATACACCCATAGTAGCAGCGTCCAAGTCAGATCCAAATTTAGCAAACGCCTCAAGTTCTCTATATTGAGCCTGATCTAATTTCAAGGTACCAGACACTTTTTTCATTGACTTAATTTGAGCCGAACCACCTACTCTAGATACAGATATTCCAACATCAATTGCTGGTCTAATTCCAGAGTTGAATAAGTTAGAGTCCAAGAATATCTGTCCATCTGTAATAGAAATTACATTAGTTGGAATATATGCTGAAACATCACCAGCTTGAGTTTCTATTATAGGAAGAGCGGTTAATGATCCACCACCTTTAACTTTTCCCTTTAAAGACTCAGGAAGGTCATTCATTTGTTGAGCTATTTCATCGTTGTTATTGATTTTTGCAGCTCTTTCTAATAATCTTGAATGTAAGTAGAAAACATCCCCTGGATAAGCTTCTCTCCCTGGAGGTCTTCTTAATAACAATGAAACTTCACGGTAAGCTACTGCTTGCTTTGATAAATCATCGAAAATAATAAGAGATGGTCTACCCGTGTCTCTAAAATATTCACCAATGGCCGCTCCAGTGAAGGGAGCGTAAAATTGCATTGGAGCAGAATCAGATGCGTTAGCCGCTACAATAACGGTGTAGTCCATTGCTCCGGCTTCTTCTAATTTACTAACAATACCAGCTATAGTGGAACCTTTTTGTCCTATGGCTACATAAATACAAAAGACAGGTTCTCCTCTGTCATAAAATTCCTTTTGATTAATAATGGTATCAATACATACTGTTGTTTTTCCAGTTTGTCTGTCTCCAATCACAAGCTCTCTTTGACCTCTCCCAATGGGAATCATCGCATCGATGGCTTTTACACCTGTCTGAAGAGGTTCATTAACAGGTTGTCTGTAGATTACTCCTGGAGCTTTTCTTTCAATAGGCATTTCAAATAGCTCCCCTTCAATTGGGCCTTTACCATCAATGGGGTTACCAAGCGTATCGACTACTCTACCAAGCATTTTCTCTCCCACTTTAACAGAAGCAATCCTTCCAGTTCTTTTTACTGTATCTCCTTCTTTAATGTCATTTGACGCACCCAAAAGTACAGCACCGACATTGTCTTCTTCTAAGTTTAATGCAATACCTTGTAGACCATTTTCAAACTCAATAAGTTCACCATATTGAACACCACCAAGTCCATATATTCTAGCAATACCATCACCAATTTGAAGTACTGTACCCACTTCTTCTAGTTGAGCCTCAGTCTTAAATCCTGAAAGTTGCTCTCTTAAAATTGCTGATATTTCAGCTGGTTTAATTTCTGCCATAATTTTCTTTTTTTAAAAGTCTTTTATATATAAGTTTTGACTATATGTTTTTTTAAGATTATTTAAATTTCTTTTTACACTGCCGTCAATTTGTTTATCTCCAATTTTAATTATTGCACCACCTAAAATGCTCTCATCCACATCTTCATTCAACTCAATTTCCATTTTGTTTTCTGCACCAATAAACTCAATGATTTTTTTCCTAAGTGAATCATTTAGTGGAGTGGCTGTAGTTACTTTTGCCACTGCTATATTTTTTTGAGTTTTATAAAGCTGAATAAAGTTTTCAGCAATTTGAGGCAAAAGAGATTCTCTTTTTTTCTTTGTAAGTATTTGGATAAATAGCATGGATAATTCAGATACCTTAGATTTAAAAATCAGTTCTAATATTCCCCACTTTTTATCCGAATTTATAATAGGGCTTTTTAAAAGAAGTTGTAATTCATGGTTGGTTACACACGAATTTTTTAGTAGCTCCATATCATTTAAACAAGAATCAAGAGCATTTTGATCTTTGGCTAAATCAATTAATGCTTTTGCATACCTGCTCGTGATTTTAGATGCAATCATTTTAGTTTATTTGCTTTTTAAGTGCTTCTTCAATCAATTTCTTTTGATTCTTCGCATCTTTTAGTTCAGCCCCTAATATTTTTTCAGCCATTTCAATTGAAATATCAGCAACCTGATTTTTAATTTCGGTCATGGCTTTCATCTTCTCGTTATTTATTTGTTCTTTGGCTGAAGTAATGATTTTTTCCGCTTCATTAGATGCTTGATTTTTAGCATCAGCAATTGTTTTTTCTTTAATTGCTCTGGCTTCTTTTAAAATCGTTTCTCTTTCAAGGCGAGCATCAGCTAGAATCTTTTCGTTATTAGAAGTTAATTCTTCCATTTGTTTTTTTGCATTTTCTGCAGCAGCTAATGCATCTTCAATATTTTTATTTCTGTTATCAACAGATTCAAGAATAGGTCCCCATGCAAACTTTTTCAACAAAATTAACAGCAGTGTGAAAATGACTACTGTCCAAAACATTAAACCGATTCCGGGTGTAACTAGCTCCATTTTATAATTTTTTTAAATTAAGCTAACCAATGCCAATCGCATTGGTTAGCTAATAATATATTGGTTAATTATCCTTGTAAAAGTGCCACAACAACACCAAACAAAGCAACACCTTCAACTAGTGCTGCAGCAATAATCATATTGGTTCTGATGTCGCCCATCATCTCAGGCTGTCTAGCCATAGACTCTAGTGCTGATCCACCAATTCTACCAATTCCAATTCCAGCACCAACGGCCGCTAATCCTGCGCCAATTGCTGCTATTCCTGTGATTGTTCCCATTTATTTATTTTTTAGGTTTAACAATATGTTTAATGTGCTTCTTCAGTGGCTAAGCCAATGAATAGTGCAGTTAATAGAGTAAAAATATACGCCTGTAAAAAGGCTACTAATACTTCAATTAAATCCATAAATAGCACAAAAGCGACTGCTACTGGAGAAATACTCCATGCAAATACATCTCCGAGGCCGCTTTGAGCCATAAAGATCAATGAGATTAAGCTTAAAATAATAATGTGGCCTGCAGTGATGTTTGCAAACAAACGAATCATTAAGGCGAATGGCTTAGTGAAAATTCCAACTATTTCAATGGGAATCATAATGGGCATTAAAGCTAATGGTACTCCAGGAGGATTA
The DNA here is from genome assembly GCA_038129265.1 of Crocinitomicaceae bacterium. Taxonomy (GTDB): domain Bacteria; phylum Bacteroidota; class Bacteroidia; order Flavobacteriales_D; family Parvicellaceae. Next base: position 17,409 of record JAYPLD010000010.1, on the reverse strand, counting down.
AAAATGTGTGACCAGTAAGACTTATTCCCAAAAAGGTTGGTTACAATTAGAGTAATCACGGATAAAACGAGTGTAACAGCAATGTTACCAGTGACGTTAGCAGACCCTGGAAGAAGTCCAAGAAGATTGTTCATTAAGATGAAAAAGAATAATGTTAATAGATATGGTAAAAACTTTTGATGTCCGTGGGTGATATTGGGTTTTACAATATCATCTCTTACGAATAAAATGAGAGGTTCTAAAAAACCAAGTAAACCTTTTGGGGCACCATTATTCTGTTTAGCCTTTCTTCCAGAAATACTAAATAATACAATTAATAACAAAAAGGCAAGCATCATAGATGCTGCATTTTTGGTAATTGAAAGATCAATAATTTGAGCTCCATTTTTTTCATGAATATGTCCGTGATGATCAATAGCGTATTCCCTATCCCCTTTCATGACGGTGCTGTGACCATGCTGAAAAGCAGAAGACATGAACATGTCTAAATTTCCATCTGTGTAAAGAATTACCGGAAGAGGGATGGAAACCGAATTTTCTCCTTCACCCCAAAAATGCCATTCGTGAGCATCGGCTATGTGATGCATAATGTCTGGTACTGGGTTATAAAGCTCGGAACCATTTTTATTCTCAACTTGTTGATTGGAGTGTCCTTCATCACTATGATGACTATCTTCATGGTGTTCGGCAAATGAAGGTGTCGAAAAAATGAAAATTACAGATAAGAGTAAGCCTAATTTTTGTAGTAATTTATATCCCATTTTTACTCGTTGAATTTAAAATTCGGCCAAAATTAATCAATTATTTGAATGCCAAAACTATTTTCGGTAAAATATTAATTTGAAGATCGGTGAAGGATTAAAATCTCAATAAATAGATACGAAAAATAGATGATAAAAAATTGTAAAATATATCCCATTTTATGAGAATTGTAATTTTTGATCACGGGGATCAAAAAAAGTAAGCAAGTAAACATTTTTAAGAAAATGAAACTCAGAAATATAAAAGGGGATGTGTTTTTTTTAGCGGAGAAATACTCTGAAAGAAAAATAAAAACAGCTGTTATAAAAGCAAGAAAAAAATCCATTATTAGTGTTTCGTTAAGAGAAACCGATTCAAATGCTAAAAAATAATTTAGGAAAACATGTATGGATGTAATACCAAAAAAACAGCTTATGTAAACTTTCCACTTCATTATCTTAAGCTTCTAATCATTTGGTAAATAGCCCCAAAAACTCCAGCTAATGCAAAAACCATTGTCCAATACTTTTTTGAAGTATTAAACTTTAAATCAAGATAATGGCCAGCATATGCAAATACCCCAATTATTACACCCATTTGAATAACCATATTACTGTATTTGATTAAATGCTTTTTATTTTTGAGGTCTCTCATTTAGAGACAAAGGTGAACAATTTTTATTGAGATAAAATAGTTTACAATAATTAATAGGAAATTCAGCTACATAACTAATACCACATTATATTTGGCTTATATTTCAATTTTGAGGGTTAAAAAATTCATAAAAAGAGTACTTATTTGGCTGATTATACTATCACCTGTTTTTGGAATGTATTCTCTATATTCATTAGCTAATGATGAGACATTGCCTGATATTGCCGCATTAGAAAACCCTAAAACGAATTTAGCAAGTATAATTTACAGTGCGGACCTAAAAGAAATTGGGAACTATTATCACGAAAATCGAACTAATATTCACTTTAACTATTTACCAGAACATTTAGTAAACGCTTTAGTTGCTACCGAAGATGAACGATTTTTTGAACATTCTGGTATTGACGTAAGGGCCTTAGGTAGGGTAATCAAAGGGGTAATAACAGGTAATTCAAAAGGAGGTGGATCTACGATATCTCAACAATTAGCAAAGTTGCTCTTTCCCAGAAAGCGACTAACGAAGTTTGAATTGGTACTACGAAAAATAAAAGAGTGGATTATTGCTTCTAAGCTAGAGAGAAATTACACCAAAGAAGAAATCATATCTATGTACTTAAATAAGTTTGATTTTTTAAATAATGCCGTTGGAATTAATAGTGCGTCAAAGGTCTATTTTGGAAAATCCACTACAGATTTAGATTTGCATGAATCAGCTATGTTAGTTGGCATGGCGAAAAACCCTTCCATTTTCAATCCCCTTAGAAGACCTGATACGGTATTAAAAAGAAGGTCAGTGGTGTTGTATCAAATGTTGAAAAATGAATTTATTAGTAAAAAAGATTTTGATTCTATTAAGCAACTTCCGCTTGGAATACAATATAATAAAGTTGATCACCAAACTGGCTTAGCTCCTTATTTCAGAGAAACACTAAGAGGAGAATTAGGTAAGTTATTTTCTGAGAAAGACGATCTCAATAACTACATCATCGCTAAATCTGATGGAAGCAAATATGATATCTATTCGGACGGGCTGAAAATTTATACCACCATTGATAGTAGAATTCAGCAACACGCAGAAAAAGCGGTTGAAACTCATTTAGCGTTTGAACTTCAGAAGGCGTTCACAAAAAACAATGCTAAATGGGATAACCCGCCTTTTTCAGATGACATCACAAAAGCACAAATAGACACCATTGTCAACAGAGCGGTTAGACAATCCATGACCTATAAGAAACTAGTTGGAAAAGCATGCAGTTACTGTGAACGACCAAGTAGATATATGAGTGCAACTACAGAAGGTTATAGATGTTCTTACTGTGGTACGGTTACCCCAAAAAAAACAAAAGAAGAGATTGAAAAATCATTAGCTAAAAAGAGAAAAGCACGAGTTTTTGACTGGCAATCTACAGCAACAAGAGAAAAAGACACTTTGTTTTCAACCTATGATTCAGTGAGGTACTACAAGGGACTATTAAGGGCGGGCATGATGTCTATTAACCCACACAATGGGCATATTAAATCCTGGGTTGGTGGCCCTAATTTTAAACATTTTAAATATGACATGGTTAAAAAGGGAACCAGGCAAGTAGGATCAACATTTAAACCATTTGTATACGCTACTGCAATAGAATCCGGGATCGTGGATCCTTGTTATGAAGTTCCAGATATAAAATACTGTATCGAAGTTCCGCATACAGAAACTAGAAATAAATTATGGTGTCCTAAAAATTCGGGAAGTTCATTTACAGGAGAGCCCACTACTATATCTTTTGCTCTTGCTAATTCCATGAATAATATAACAGCAAGTATTATTAAAAAAGGCTCTATGATCAATAATGTCTTTAATAGAGTAGCGCAGTTGGGAATTGACACCTCAAAATTTGATCCTGTACCTGCAATGGCTTTGGGGGTTTTTGATATTTCAGTACATGATATTGTAAGCGCTATAGCTCCATTTGCCAATCATGGGATTTATAATAAGCCCGTTTATTTGCTTCGAATAGAAGATAAGTTTGGTAATGTAATTTACGATAATGTTCCTGAGTCTCACCAGGTTTGGAACCGTGAAACAGCTCATGTAATATTGGAAATGATGAAATTAGTAACCACGGGAATAAAACATCCTACAATGAAAAACGCCAATGGAAAACCTGTTATGGGAGGAACGGCAATAAGGATAAGGGCGAAAGAGACTGAAAAAAGACCTTATGCGGGTATTTCTCAGCCAATTGCTGGAAAAACAGGAACAACTCAAAATCAATCAGATGGTTGGTTTGTGGGTTTGACTCCAGATTTAGTGACAGGTGTTTGGGTTGGTGCAGAGGATAGATCCGTAAGATTTAGCACCTTAAGTCAAGGTATGGGAACCAATACAGCACTTCCCATTTTTGCATATTATACAAAATACATCAATGCGGATGATTCATTACAAATTTCGCAAGAAGATTTTGAAGTTCCAGAGACCATGTTGAAATCACCTTTAGATTGCCCAGAAAAAGAGAATAACAGCATCCAACTAGAACAAGAAAATAATGAAGATAGTTGGGGATTGAACGATGATAATTGGTAAAATACGAATATGATAAACAAAGAAGTAAAAAGTGCTGTAGAAGCATGCCAAGGAATTAAAAGTGGGATGACCTTGATGCTGGGAGGGTTTGGGTTGTGTGGAATTCCAGAAAATTGTATTAGCGCACTAGTTGATATGAAGGTAAATGACTTAACCTGCATATCAAACAATGCAGGTGTCGATGATTTTGGATTAGGTCTTCTATTACAACAGCGTCAGATTAAAAAAATGATTTCTTCTTATGTGGGAGAAAATGATGAATTTGAGCGACAGATGCTTTCAGGAGAATTAGAAGTTGATCTTATTCCTCAGGGTAGTTTAGCCGAAAGATGTAGAGCTGGAGGTGCTGGAATTCCTGCTTTTTTTACACCTGCAGGTTATGGCACAGAAGTAGGTGAAGGAAAAGAAGTGAGGGAGTTTGATGGAAAACCACATATTTTGGAACAAGCTCTTGTTGCAGATTTTGCCATAGTAAAAGCTTGGAAAGGAGACACGGCAGGAAATTTAATTTATAAGGGAACTGCCAGAAACTTTAATCCCCCTATGGCTATGGCAGGTAAAATTACCATTGCAGAAGTAGAAGAATTAGTTCAGCCTGGAGAGTTAGACCCCAATCAGATTCATACTCCAGGTATTTTTGTGCAACGTATTTTTAAGGGTCAAAAATTTGAGAAAAGAATAGAGCAAAGAACAGTAATTACTAAAGATCATTAATATGAGTTTAGATAAAAATGGTATAGCAAAGAGAATCGCACAAGAGTTAACGGATGGATGGTATGTTAATTTAGGTATAGGCATACCAACTTTAGTTGCAAATCATATTCCTAATGGAATTAATGTGGAGTTTCAATCTGAAAATGGAATTCTAGGTATGGGTCCTTTTCCGTTTGATGGAGAGGAAGACGCTGATCTTATTAATGCAGGAAAACAAACGATTACCGCTTTACCAGGAGCGGTTTATTTTGATTCATCTACTAGTTTTAGTATGATTAGGGGACAGCATGTACAGCTTACGGTACTTGGTGCAATGGAAGTAAGTGAAAACGGAGATATTGCCAACTGGAAAATTCCTGGCAAAATGGTTAAAGGTATGGGAGGTGCAATGGACTTAGTTGCAAGCGCAGATAATATTATTGTAGCCATGATGCACACCAACAAAGCAGGCGAAAGCAAGCTACTTGAACAGTGTAGTTTACCATTAACAGGCGTCAATTGTGTGAAAAAGGTAGTAACGAATCTAGCCGTTTTGGATATCCTACCTCAAGGAGGATTTAAGTTAATTGAGCGAGCCCCAGGTGTATCAGTAGAACAAATTATTAATGCTACAAGCGGTAAACTAATTGTGGAAGCAGAAGTACCCGAAATGGTATTATAGTTGGATTTAGTTACAGAAAGTTTAATCTGTTATTTAGTTCTTCTTTGTAAGCCTTTCCAATATGAATTTCCTTATTTTTCATTACCACATAATTATCTTCTATAGATAAAATTTTATCTACTCTTACAATAAATGAACGTTGAATTCTGATAAATTCGTTTGAAGGTAATTTGGCTTCAATTTCTTTCATGGTACTCAAGACAGTGTGTTTTTCGTTTTCGGTGTGAATGCGCATGTAATTTCCTAAGGCTTCAATCCACAAAATATCTTCTAACCTAATTTGGATTAGTTTAGATTCAGATTTAATAAATATGTAACTGTCACTTTTCTTTACTTCAGCAGATTCACCTAAAAGCTTTTTAATTTTTTCAATGGTTTTAAGAAACCTGGATGTGCTCAGTGGTTTTTTTAAAAAATCAGTAACATCATATTCGTATGATTCAAGTGCAAATTCATCATGAGATGTGATCATTACGATAAGTGGACTTATTTGTAGATTTCTGAGTAATTCCATACCTCCCATTTTAGGCATTTCTACATCTAGAAAAACTACATCAACTTCATTTTCATTTAGGAATTTAAAGGCATCTAACGCGTTTCCAAAATTAGCTATACATTCAAAACCATCCACTTCTTTTAGCAGATCACTAATCACAGTCCTACATAATTCATCATCATCTACTATAATGGCTTTTATCATGCTTTAACTTTATTTATGGATTGATGGAACAAGGTCTCAATTAAATCTAAATTTAATAATTTATTCTCTTCCATACGTGAAATGGCATTTCCTAGAGAGTTATACCCCATCGTCAAGGAAGCTCCTTTCATTTTGTGCAGAATAGACAAAATTTTGTTCATATCTCCTTCATTATTTGATTTTATGAGCGCTTTTAAATCGTTATCAAATGAGGATTTGAATATTTGTATATACTTGTCATTTTTGTTGAATTCGTTGTTAGGATCAACTTCAATTTTTATTTGGGTTAAGTGGTTAATTTTTTTGGTTAAGTACTCAATTTGAAATGGTTTCGAAATGCAGTCGTTCATTCCACTTTGATAACATTTCTCCATTACATCTTCCACAATATGTGCCGTCATTCCTAAAATAGGAATGTTATTATATGCCTCAGCGGCACTTCTAATTTCTTCACTAGCTTTATATCCGTTCATAACAGGCATTTCAATATCCATAATCACAATATCATAAACTTTTTTTTGGAGCGATTGAATGGCTTCAGCACCATTAACAACCCATTTTACAGTGGCATTTTGGTATTGTGTTGCTAACAATTCCCTGAATAACTCGCCATTTAGTGGGTCATCTTCGGCAAGTAGGATTTTCAAATTATCTTTTAAGGGAATAAAACTGGAAACGACTTCTTTTTCATTTTTAGAAACCTCGTTTAAAGGAATGAAAATTGAAAATGTAGTGCCTTTTTCATTAGACTGCACTTTAATTTCTCCTTTCATTAATTGAATTATTTGGTCACAAATAGCCAAACCTAGACCTGTACCCCCATATTGCCTTGAGATATTTATCTTTTCTTGAGAATACGGTTTAAAAATTTCATTTAATTTTTTGTTATCTATTCCAATACCATCATCAATTACTTTAATCTTTAATTTGTCTTTTTCTTTTTTTTCTAATGTAATTTTTACCTCACCTTTAGGAGAAAACTTGATGGCATTGTCTATAAGATTTAACATGATTTGTTGAAAGCGGAACGAATCTCCTTGGACGTAATAATCATTATTTAATTCGGTTTCAAATTTTAAGTCAACATCATTAGCAATAGCTTTTGCCCTTAGGATATTTAAAGAATCTTGAATTATATTTTTAGGACGGTAGGGTTTTTTCTCTAGCGAAATTTTTCTTTGCTCTAATTTTGATAAATCAAGAATGTCATTTACTAAGAATAAAATATTGCTTGCACTATTTTTTAGGGTATCCAGTAATTGACTTTGTTTCGTATTCAATTTGGATTTCTTTAATAATTCTGATGTAGTTAACACAGCGGATAGTGGAGTTCTAATTTCATGCGATGTGTATGCTAAGAAATTATCTTTTTCTTTTTTTAACTCTTCATTCTTATTGTAGGCAAGTAATAGATCTGTGGCCAGTTTTGACTTGGTTCTGTATGCAAAAAAGATATAAACAGCAGCAGCTAAAATTAAAAGGGCTATACCAAAACCTATTGCAATTAGGTAACCTTGGTATTGCAGCTTATTTTTAGAGACCATTCGTTCCAGATCCATCTTTTTTTCCTTTTCTGCTAATAGAACTCTTTCTGCTAATTCTTTTTCCCCTTCTGCAGTTTTTATTTGGTTTAAATAGCGTAAGTAGATGTTTGCCCATTCAAATTCATTAATGGATTCGAAAAAATCTGATAATTTATGGCAACTAAATATTAATCCCTTTCCATAGTTTTCAGCAATTGATTTTTTGTAAATGATTTCGTTTAATTGGATTACCTTCTCTACATTATTAA
>JAYPLD010000010.1:0-9478 GCA_038129265.1 Crocinitomicaceae bacterium | reverse complement strand
CTAGCCAATAAACCAATAAATGCAACTTTAAATTCGTTAATTTTCTTGGCACGTTCGTACGCATTTTTGTATTCCATTTCAGCTCTTATCCGGTCTCCCATTTTTTCAAAGACAGCACCTTTTAAAATGTCACACAGAATTTGTTTACCAATAAGGTTCTCGTCCTTAAAAATATTCTGAGCATCAATTATACTTTTTAGAGCAGAGTCTTTTTTGTTGTCATAATAGTAATTGTATATGATCCCATTTTGGAGTAGATAAAAGGCCTTAGAGCTATTGTTATTAATTTGCTCCATGGCTTGATTATGATATTGAATAGCACGCTGAGGATTTTCCTCGATATAATTAGTATTAAGAATAATTAGGTTATCATCTTTAGGCTCATTAGGTCTAACCAATCTTAAGAGTTCTTCATTATTGAGCGCATAAGAACTACCATTAAGTACAAGTAAAAGCACATATAAGAAGTATATTCTCATATGTGAAAGATAATAACATTTTAAGAATTTTTTATGTTGTTCCCAACATCGCGTTATTCTTCCTTTTTTTCTTTAAGGATTACTGCAAAAATAAATAACAATACGGCTGAAGAGCAGAAAATGACAAGCAAAGACTGCATTAATCTCCAAAAGATGGCCTTTATGTCAAAAAGATGTATACCCCAGATTTCTAACACAGCTACAGTGGTGGTTAAAAGCACTAAGGAGATTAAAATGTAAGCGCTTACTTTTTTAATGGTATTGTTCATAAAAACTGAATTATAATATTGGAACGTTAATCTTAACTAAAATTTTACTTTTTTCTCTGGTTTTTTGTTCATGAACTTGATAATCATTTGAATAAATGACACATCTTCCAACAAATATTCCATTTTCAAATGTAAATTTAATGGCTTCTTCTTTTACAATATCTTTTATGGTCATGTTTCCCGTTAGTAGAAAATAACTTTCCTTTTTTTCTAATGATTTGGCAGAAAAAGTAATGTAAGGGTAGAGTTTTGTATTAAAATAATCAGATGAGTTTAAGTGTTTGTCCCTCATATTATTGGATGTGTTGATGCTAGAAATGTGAGCCTTTCCCTCAAATTTAAAATCAGATAAATTGTTGGGGTCAAATTTGATTTCTCCGGAAACACCCTTTATTTTTCCAGTTGTTTCTTCGCTTATATAATTAAACTCGACTAAGGCTTCATCTACATTGATAGAGTAGGATTGGGCAGTAGATATTAAACACCATATCCACATACTGATTAATAGGATTAATTTTTTCATAATTTATAGTTCAAATTTTCTTGCAATGGTAAATCCAAATCGAAATTCACCTTCGCTCCATTTAGCTCTTGTAAAGGGAAGAAACTGTCCTTCTACAATACCTCTAGAGTTCATGAAATTCAATTGAAATATGTGTCCGTATGTTTTTATCTCAATTCCTATGCCAAAAGGATTCGCATAGTTTTCTAATCTGTAATCAGAGGGATTTAATATGTGGTAATATTCTGCCAAAAGGCTTATTTTTTTAAACAACTTATATCTACCTGTGGCGCCAAAAAATAAATTTGAGTTTTGATCATCATAATGAACCTTATTTTGATGCAAAAGACCAATCGTGCCCTGAAGGCTTAAATTTTGTATAGGCTTGTATGCTGCAATTAGCGAAGTATTGTAATTAAATCTGTGAGCTACATTTTCAAAATACACTAAAGATGATGGTATAGTGTCTTTTTTCATGGATGTAAAGAGTAAGGTAGAATGTATTGCTGCTGAAAGTTTATTGGAAGAAAAAAGTTTATATTTCATCACTCCATCCCAAACTTCTAAAAAAGGTCCAGCTCCTTTGGATCTCCCAAAACCTATCATTACATTTTTCAATAGTCCATATTCCAAAGCTATTCTGATATCTGAAGAATTATCTAGTCCAAAAAGTGTTCTGTAGGACTCTGAAGTCGCTATTTCACCAAACCGGTGAGTTATTCTAAAATCAAGTTCATTTTTATCTAAAATTTCAGTACTATGGCCATTTACTGCCCTAGTGTCAATGAAAAAATCAGGATTACTCGTATTTTCAAAATCCCAATCGTCTTGACCAATCAAAAAAGAATTTAATAAAATTAAACAACAGAGATTAAAAACACCTTTCATTTAAACAATTACACCAGATAGAATTAAATAACTAAATTTATAAAAATGAAATTTAATAGTTCTGGTCTAATTATTGTCTGTTTGAGTACATTTTTATTTTCGTGCACGAAAGATCGCACCAAAGAATGTGATATTGATCCATCTTATTCTACGGAAATCGCCCCCTTTTTTAACACATATTGTGTTTCCTGTCATCAATCAAACGCAGCGAGTGGAGGTGTGATTTTAGATAATTTTGGAAGTGTTTCTTCTCAAATAGATTATTGCATCAGTGAGTTTCGCCAAGGCACAATGCCTCCTTCAGGCAGCTTATCACCTGATATTTTAGCAAAAGATTCCATATTAGAGCTATTAAATTGTTGGGTTTCTATGGGTAAAAAAAACAATTAAATCAACATATGAAAAAGTATATTATTCCAGTCATTTTATTTTCGGTTGCAGGATTTTTCAGTTTAAAAGAGAATAATCCTCACATTCAACGTTATCAATATGCAGCCATAATAAATTCAGGGGGCGCCCCTACCGCTAAAACAGGAGCTCCAGGAGAGGGAAACTGTACAATGTGTCACAGCGGAAGTGTAAATGACGGAAATGGTACCTCCTCTATTTCGTTCAGTGGTTTGAACAATGAATATGAGTTAGGTGTAACTTATGATATGACCTTAGCCATTTCAAATGGATCTTCAAAAAATGGTTTTCAATTAGTGGTATTAGACTCAGCCCAAAATAACGATGCTGGAATTTTAACTGCATCTGATTTGGTTAATACCCAGGTTACTTCCAACAATAGAACCTACTTGAACCATACCAATCCTGGGAATAGCCAAACATCATGGAATTTTCAATGGACAGCTCCTTCAAATAACGTTGGTCCAATAACGCTCTACTATTCTTATAATGTTTCAAATGCTATGAACAATACGGCTGGTGATCAAATATTTCTGGCAAGTCATACCATTTATCCATCTACCACGACAACTTCAATTTCTATTCATTCTAATGAAAATGATTGTTTTATAGATGGAAATAGATTAATTATCCCACAAAATGCTTTGTTGTCAAAGGAGGCAGCCATTTCTGTATATACTCTGAAAGGCAAGAGAATTTCAAGTTTTCAATCTATACTTATTCCAGGTATAGATAATGAAATTTCATTACCAATGGACCTTAAAAGAGGTCTCTATATTCTTTCGATATCCTCTGGTGAATATAATCAGGCTATAAAATTCTCACACTGATGATGAAGCTTCCCTTATTACTTTGCTTAATCGCATACAGTATCATTGGGCATGCTCAAAAGCTAAGCCTTAAAAACACAGATTTAATTTTACAAACGACTTTCAATCAGGCTTTATCAATAAATGTCGATCAAAATGAGATAATAAATGGCAGATATTACCGAATTTTTTCATTTTCAAAATTACCATCTAACGATGAAAAAAAAGAAATGAATTTAATGGGGATTCGGTTTTTAGATTATTTACCAATAAACAATTATTTGGTTTCCATACCTGAACAGTTTTCACTTCTTTCAGTAGGAAATTATAATATATCCCATGTAGAAAAAGTTCCCTTAGATTTAAAGTTTGATCCAGCATTGTTTGAAATGCCATATCCAGACTGGGCAAATGAGGGGGATTTAATTAAAATTTCCATTCTACTTATGAGGGATGCTGAGTTTGACAATGCTTTAAACAGGATAACTCAGAAACAAATCCGTGTAGTTGAAACTGATTCCTATTCCATGATAATTCGCGCTTCGATTGATCCTTCTAATTTGCAAGAAATTATCCAGATGGAAGATATTAGTTACGTTTCATTGGTTTCTCCCCCAGGGGAACCAGAAGATATCAAAGGCAACTCTTTACATCGGTCAAATGCTATTAATACGGCTATGTTAAACGGTAGGAAGTATGACGGAACTGGGGTAAGTGTGGCTGTCAATGATGATGGTTACGTAGGGCCACATATAGACTTTTCTGGTAGATTAGAACAAAGTGATGTGGCAAATGATTTTACCGGTGATCACGGAGATATGGTTGCAGGAATCCTAGGCGGTGCGGGGAATTTAAACCCGATGTATGAAGGTATGGCAAAAGGGGCTAAAATGCATATTAGACAATATAGTGGAAGCTTACCAGGTTCAGTTCTATTACACCAAGACAGTGGTGTTGTTTTATTTTCTTCCTCCTACAGTAACGGTTGTAATGCTGGATATACATCTTTAACTCGGAAAGTTGATTTGGAAATCAGGCTAAATCCCGCATTGATTCAAGTTTTTTCTGCAGGAAACGCAGGCACATCTAATTGTGGTTATGGTGCAGGTTCAGGTTGGGGAAATATAACAGGCGGACATAAGCAAGGTAAAAATGTCATCGCAACGGCTAATATTTTGAATAATGGTATGATAGTAAATAGCAGTAGTAGAGGTCCAGCAAATGACGGAAGGATAAAGCCAGATATTTCTGCAAACGGGAACGGACAAATGTCTACTGACCCCAATAATGTTTACGCCACAGGTAGTGGAACTTCTGCAGCTGCTCCTGGAGTTTCGGGGGTATTAGCGCAGTTGTACCAAGCCTACAGAGAGCTAAATAATCAAGAAGATCCTAATTCGGGCTTATTAAAGGGAATATTGCTGAATACAGCTGAAGATTATGGAAATGAAGGCCCAGACTTTACATTCGGCTGGGGAAGATTAAACGCCTACAAAGCAGTACAAGTTCTAGAAGAAAATCGATACATGGATTCATCAATTTCTCAGGGTGAAACCCACCGTTATCAATTAGCCATTCCGGATAATGTAAAAGAAGTAAAGGTAATGGCATATTGGATGGATCGAGAAGCATTCCCCTCTGCATCCAAAGCTTTGGTTAATGATATAGATGTTAAGTTGATTTCCTCTAATTCTGTCCATTTACCATGGATTCTAAATACGACTCCAAATTCTTCTTCTTTATCTTCTCCTGCAACAAAAGGTGAAGATCATTTAAATAATATGGAACAAGTATCCCTTTTAAATCCATCTGATAATAATTATGAAATTGAAGTAGTCGGTTATAACGTCCCATACGGACCACAAGAATATTTTTTAATCTATGAATTTATCTTTGACGAAATAACAGTAACGTATCCAATAGGTGGCGAAGGTTTACACCCGTTTGATGTGGAATTTATCCACTGGGATGCAAGCCCCGATACTATCCCATTTACTATAGAATACAGTAATGATAATGGTGTAAATTGGAATACGATTGGTAATGCACCAGCTGATAAAAGAATGAAAATTTGGCAAGTTCCTAATCAACAGATGGATGAGGTGAAAATCAAAGTTTCTAGAGGAGCATCTGAGGATCAATCTGATGAATTTTTTACTGTAATTAAAGATCCAGATTATTTATCCGTAGACAGTATTTGTTTATGTTATGTAACCATTACTTGGAATCCTGTAGATGGAGCAGAACAATATGAAGTGATGGTTCTTGGTGATAAATTTATGGATTCAATTGGAGTCACATCGAATACGTTTTACAGGGTTCCGAAGAATCATAATGAGGACTTTTGGTATACTGTGAGAGCTATTAATAGCAGCGGAATAAAGGGCAAAAGACAAGTGGCAAAATACTATAATGGAAATGGTGGTTTTAATTGCTCATATGGAACAAATTTTGACACTTCTGATGAAATTTTATGTATTGAATCTACAGCTTCTTTTGTAGATAGATCTATCGGATGTCCGGATTCGTGGAGTTGGTCATTCACTCCCAATACCGTTTCGTTTGTTAATGGAACGAACGCTAATTCCGAAAACCCTGAGGTTCGATTTCTTGATTTGGGAAACTATGAAGTGTCTTTAACGGCATCAAATCAATTTTTCATGGAAACGAAAACAAAATCGAATGTAATTAAAGTGGTCTCTCCTCAGGAATTAAATATAGATGAGGATTTTAATACCTCTTTCCCACCTTTAAATTGGGTAAACAGTTCCAATGATAATTCACTTGGTTGGGAACAAACTAATGTGGTTCAAAAAAATGGTGAATCTGGAATGTCAGCAGCTATGTTTAATGATCTTGCACAGCTAGGGCAGACATCAAGTTTAATTTCTTTCCCATTTACTGTTGATAATGATGCTGATAATCCTTTTTTGTCATTTGACGTATCCTACGCTATGTCAAATCAGATTTTAGGAGATCAACTTTTAATATTGGTTTCTACAGATTGTGGAGATTCCTTTACCGATACCATTTACATAAAAGAAGGTCATGATTTAAAAACAAGTTCTAGCTTGGATGTACCTTGGCTACCGTCCATACCCAATCATTGGCGAAATGAGCGTGTTTCATTATACCCGTATCGTGGTCAGACGATAAAAGTTTCTTTTCAAAATGTAAGTCGTGCTCAAAATAGGATTTATCTGGACAATATCAATATCCATGATAATTTGGATGAAAAGTATAACCCTTTAACATTCAATGTATTTCCCAATCCAAATACAGGAAATTTCCAACTTTATTTAGAAAACAATGCGCTAGAGTCCATTTCATTGGAAATATTTGACATCACGGGTAAGGTAACTTACAGTAATAATGTTGAATTTCAGTCAGGTACTACAAAATTAGTATCATTAAACTTTAGCAATTTGGCTAAAGGAGTTTATTATATACGTGTTTCTGATGACAGTAACCAATATGTTAAATCAATGGTAATACGATAAAATGAGTTTAACAGATCAAGAAATTGACAGAATAATTGAGATGGCCTGGGAGGATAGAACCCCTTTTGAGGCTATTCATTTTCAGTTTAATCTTTCAGAACAGGAAGTTATCGATCTAATGAGAAGAGAATTGAAAGAAAAAAGTTGGAAGAGGTGGCGTAAAAGAGTTCAAGGAAGAAAAACAAAACATCTTAAATTACGGTCAGATGAAGTTCAACGACATAAGTCTTCTAGGCAAAAGCAAATTACTGGAAATCGGATTTCTAAAAGGGTATAAATGAAAAAATTAAATCGAATAACAGTCATCCTTTTCTTATTTGCGATTCCATTAATTTCCTTTTCCCAAAATGAAGAAAATAGAGGTTACAGAGTAAAAGTAGGTGATCCTGTTCCTTCGTTTACACTCCATATGATAAATGGAGAAACCTGGACGAATAATGATTTAAAAGATAAGACTGTGGTTATCCAATTTACAGGTTCATGGTGTAGTGTTTGTAAGAAAGAAATGCCTGAGCTGGAGTCTAGAGTTTGGCAGAAATATAAGGATGAAGATTTTCTGCTTATTGGGATAGACATAAAAGACACAAGAGACAGAATGATTCCTTTTATTGAAAAAACAGGTGTTACTTACCCCATTGCTTGGGATCCAAAAGCTGAAATCTTTGATTTATTCACCTTAAAAGGAGCAGGTGTAACAAGAAATATAGTTATAAATAAAAAGGGTGAAATTGTTTTCCTTACCAGGTTATTTGAAGAAAAAGAGTTTCAAGCCATGATCGATAAAATTGACGAGTTAGTCAATCTTTAAATTCTTTTTTTCAAGTTGAATGGTGGTACCTACAACTGCCACAACACAAACAAAACTAGCGATGATACTTCCAATAAATGGGATCAAATAACAAACTGCAAAAACACTCCCCAAACCCATAGCGAACCACATGTTTTTCCGTACAAATTTTGAACTCTCTCTGACGGATAATCTATTCCTTTCATTGGTATAGTCAATAAACGCATATCCATAAAAATAAGCTGCCGCAAAGAAATTTCCAACGGCAGAAATGATCCACCCAATAACCGGAATAAAACTCAGTATAAAGAAGCCCATCACAAATAATAATTGAATCATCATATTTCTTAGAGCAATCAACACAGCTCTAACGACATCCCTTGTAATTTGTAAGATGTCAAATGGGAATTCTTTCCCAGTTATGATTCCTGCGGTTCTCTCAGATAAGTAGGCTAAAATGGGAGAAAGAATGATTATTGTAAAATAGCCTCCAATAAAAGGAAAAACAATAAAAAAAATAATTTTAGTGGTAATCCAAATAGCCCAATACAACAATGAATTTAATGCAGATTTAAACCAGCTTAGGTTTTCTCCATTTGTTCCAAAATAATCTGCTATCCAATCATTTAGATTATCACTTAGCAGATCAATGAGTTGAAACCCTACAAAAAAGAGACCAATGTTCAGTATTAATGGGTAAAAGAAATAATGCCATAAATTGTGCTTAAACATGAAGCCCAAAGCTTCTGAGTAACACTGTATACCATTACCAAAAGAGGGTTTATTTTGTTTCATTTTACAAATGTAATCAACAGCCTAATAATCAACCTATTAATTATATTACATTTGCACACTTTAATTTGAAATCATGTGTGGAATTGTAGGTGCATTTAATTTAAATCAAAACAGCAGTACCCTTAGAAATCAAGTGTTGGATATGTCTAGAAAGATAAGACATAGGGGGCCTGATTGGAGTGGGATATATAGCTCTGATAACGTCATCTTAGCACATGAGAGGCTAGGAATAGTTGATCCATCTTCTGGGAAGCAACCCATTTTCTCGGCAGATAGAAAGCGTATTTTAGCAGCCAATGGTGAAATCTACAACCATAGAGAAATTAGAGGAGAGCTAGCTGAAAATTATCCATTTCAAACGGGATCAGATTGCGAGGTGATTTTAGCAATGTATGAAGAAAAAGGGATTCATTTTTTAAATGATTTAAACGGTATTTTCGCCTTTGCCTTGTATGACGAAGAGCAAGAGAATTTTTTAATAGCTAGAGATCATATGGGGATAATCCCTCTATATATGGGTTGGGATAACAATCAAGTATTTTACGTTGCCTCTGAGCTAAAAGCATTAGAAGGGGTATGTGAACAAATTGAATTGTTTCCTCCTGGACACTATTTAACGAATAACGATTCAAAACCAGTAAAATGGTATAACCCTAATTGGGTTGATTACGGTATTGTTTCAAAACAGGAAACGAACTTAAAATCATTAAGAGATGCACTATGTCAAGCGGTGAAAAGACAATTAATGTCTGATGTTCCCTATGGCGTGCTTTTATCAGGCGGACTAGATTCTTCAATTACTTCTGCTGTAGCAAAATTATATGCCGATAAAAGAGTGGAATCGGATGATCAAAAAACAGCTTGGTGGCCCACACTTCATTCTTTTGCTGTAGGACTTAAGGGTTCTCCAGATTTAAAAGCAGCTCAAAAAGTGGCAGATTATATTGGCACTGTGCATCATGAAATTATTTTCACTATCCAAGAGGGATTAGACGCAATAAAAGATGTGATCTATCACTTAGAAACATATGATGTGACAAC
>JAYPLD010000009.1:34362-41180 GCA_038129265.1 Crocinitomicaceae bacterium | reverse complement strand
TTGTATGTGCCTGATAAAACAACCTGTGGCGTATTAGATGACGATAAAAATGATAAAGTAAAACCATAAAAGGGAACATCTAAAGTTCCTAATTCTATCATAAAATTTAAGTTGTACGTAATACTGCCATCTGGATTAAGCGTCTGATTGTTAATAGATATCGAACTATTATCACAACAAAACGAATTTAGGGTGATTAAATTAAAAAGTAGAACTGCAGTGAAATATACCTTTACTTTTTTCAAAATTTTACTTTAGGTTCAAATTTATTTAAAGTATTTTATTTTACAAATAAATAACTTTATAAGTTTTTATTTTAAGTCAGAAGCATATTTAGATATTTTATCTACGCAACTGGTGCAAGTACTTTATTAGGAAAAGTTCCTATATCTTCAATCTTATACCCCTTAGGATAGCTAGATCTTTTCTTTGTAGTGCCTAAAACGGGTTTTTTCTTATCACCAATTAGACTCATAAACCACATTCTTATTTGCAGTAAAATCATAACAAATGCTCTTAAAATTGGATTAGGGTGTTTAAAACCCATAGCATTTAGTAAAGGTTCATCCATAAGGCAATTGGTAATGGGTCTTCCTAAAAAGGCTAATTGTTTTGGAACAAAAAAACTAATTAACAAGTCTCTAGTGTATTTGGCAATTTCACTATTGCTTTTTGAATACTTAAAGTTTTCCTTTTCATACTTTAGGTGAAATGCTTTAAATTCTCGATAATCTTCTGGGATGTTTTTAATCCCCATGTTTTTTCCAACTTCTTTGAAAAAATAAAAAATGGCTCTTTTTTCTTTTCTAGTTGGTTTTCTCCACGCAAATCGATCAAGCCAAAAAATTGGAATAAACACAAAAGTACTTAGTACATATAAAAAGTCATCATTATCGATACTATATGCACCATGCATGGCATTCATCCTTTTAAAGGCTCTTTGTGCACGATCACTATTATATCCATTTTCTATGATCTCATACATGATTAGTTCTGTATCATCATATCTTTTTTTGGTATTTCTTTTGAATTCACCGGTGCTGGCTAATAATCTAGAAATACTTGGAACGGCAAACGTTCTAAAAAAACCAAATTCAAGTGAACGCTCAATATCATATGGAAAACAATGACATGCTATTAGATAAACTATTCGTTCATGATCCTTCACCGGATCTAATTGTTCTATTTCTTTGGAGATTTCTCTTCTCTTTAAATAATTTAATAACATCTGTAAGATTTAATCTTCACAATATATTCAAAAAAGATAAATCATGCATTCATACAACTAAGACACTTTGAACAACTTACATAATTCATTGTTGAAAACTGTATTAAAAATTCAAAAAGGAAGTGATGTAATGAATGCTGAATTAAATGTATTTTTCTTAAAAATTAATTATGAGCAGTACAGAAATACAATCAAAAATAGATGAACTAAAGTCTAAATTAACGGGGGATATGATGAGTGATATGGAGATTAGGGATCAGATTCATAATCTTGAAATGACATTAAATGGGGTAAAGCCAGAGGATTCTCACTTTGATTGTATAGGTTGTGGATCCTGATTTTATTTGCCAATACAAAAATTAGCAAATATATTTCCTAATAATTCTTCGGTAGAAATTTCTCCGGTAATTGTCCCTAAATGATGGAGTGACTGCCTAATGTCCATCGCAAGAAACTCTCCGCTATTGTTATTTTTGATCCCTTCATTTACCTTTTGTAAGTCTTTTAAACACAAGTTAAGGGCTTCTAGGTGTCTGTGGTTTGTCAGGATAGTTCCTTCGTGTTTATCTCCAATCTGTTGAAAACAGTTAAAAATTTCTCTTTTAACTACATCTATATCTGAACTATTATGAGCTGTGATTTTCAGATCACCCATTAACGTATTCTTGTCTATGAGATCTATTTTATTGGCTATAGTTAACGTTAGGGAATCCTCATTTTGAAATGTAAGTAGGTCATCTTTAACTTGTTGTTGTGATGTTTCAGAAGCATCGTATAAATAAATTAGTATAGACGCTTTTTTGGCCATTTTAAATGAACGATTAACTCCTATTTTTTCTACAGAATCTAACGTTTCTCTTATTCCTGCTGTATCAATAAACCTAAACTCAATACCATTAATAATAAATGATTCTTCAATGGTGTCTCTAGTTGTTCCAGGTATATCAGAAACAATAGCTCTATCTTCGTTAATTATGTTATTAAGTAAAGTGGACTTTCCTGCATTTGGTCTTCCTACAATAACTACAGGTACTCCATTTTTAATAGCATTTCCATAAGAGAAAGATTGTTTTAATTCTTTTAATCTCTTAATAATTTCATCAATTAGTACTTTAAGCTGAGATTTGTCAGCAAATTCAACATCTTCTTCTGCAAAATCTAATTCTAATTCAATTAGAGAGGCAAGCTCAATCAATTTTGCTCTTAATTGAGTTAGCTCGTTGGTAAACGATCCCTTCATTTGGTTTAAAGCAATTTTATGAGCAGATTCGGATTTGGCATATATGAGATCTGCAATGGCTTCAGTTTGCGTCAAGTCCATTTTTCCATTTAAAAAAGCCCTTTGAGAAAATTCACCGGCTTTTGCTAATCGCACCTCTTTTTCGTGCAAGATTTCCAGTATTTTATGTTGGATATAGGAGGAACCATGGCAAGCAATTTCTACTATATCTTCACCAGTAAATGATTTTGGAGATCTGTAAATAGAAATCATTACTTGATCAATTTCTTCTCCGTTGAATATTAAAGTCCCAAATTTTAAGGTATAACCCTTTGCATCTAAAATCGGTGCTGAAAAAATGGAATTAACAATGGGAATGGACTCATTTCCAGAAATTCGAATTATAGCTACACCTCCAGATCCTGCAGGAGTAGATATGGCACAGATGTTGTCATGGTTTATTTCTGAATGATACATCAAGCAAATATATGGCTCTTTTTTATCTCACTTTATGTATAAACTACTAATTTTAAAGCAGTGAAATACCTATTTTTAATTTCGATCTATTTTATTATTTCTACTTCTTCAGGGCAGAATAATCAAAAATTCACCATTAAAGGAGCTAAATCAGTTGAAGACCAAGGATACGTCTCTAAGCGAAAAGCAGTTGACTGCAACAAAGAATTGGAATGGGAGGAGGGTAATTCCGTGGTATTTCATAAAAGATCTAGAAAGCCTTACACAGGGACTTGTGTTTCTTATTACGATAATAAACAGCTTGAGCGAAGTATTAATTTTGTTTTAGGTCGAGAAAATGGTGAATGTTTTACCTATTACAAGAATGGTCAAGTTAAAATAAAGTCTGTTTACGTAGAGGGAGTGGAAGATGGTACTTGGGGTTATTGGTATGAAAATGGTCAAGTAGCATGGGGGAATACCTATGAAATGGGGGTAAAAACTGGCGAGTGGTTGTATTTTCAAGAAGATGGAAAACCTTCAAAAACACTAAATTATGAGGATAATGTTTTTAACGGATTACAATCTTATTTTCACAAAAACGGCAAACCCCAAAAACAAATAAATTACAAAAAAGGAGTTTTAGATGGAGACTACATTACCTATTATGAAGACAGTACAATTAAAATGAAAAAGTTTTACAGAAATGGTGTTGTAGATAATGATGAGTTTTACTACCATGAAAATGGTCAACTTTCATTTGAAAAACATTGGGATAACGGAAAGCAAAAAGGAAGATGGGAGTACTTTTATCCAAATGGACAATTAAAAATTGCAGGTTCTTGGAAAGATGGGCTTAAAGATGGTAAGTGGGAATATTACATGGAAAATGGCAACAAAGAAGTGTTTGTTCTTTACAGTAAAGGAAGAGAGTGGATGGTTCTTGACTTTGACCGATTTGGTGTTGCAAAAAACAACGATGACGTTAAGAAGTTTGATGATATGCTTAGAAATAAATCAGATCTGGAAGCGAGTGAAACAAAAAGAGGTAAGCGTAGGTTGAAAAGAAGAAAAAGGAAGGAACAAAAGAAAAAAGAAAAGGAGGCTAAGAAACAACAGGCTAAGGGTGACACTGACAAAAATAAAGAAGACAAGAAAAATGAATAAGCTGCCTGTAATGGAACAATTTTTAACTCTTCAAGGAGAGGGTTATCATACTGGAAGATCAGCAGTATTTGTTCGACTTGGGGGATGTGATGTAGGGTGTGTTTGGTGTGATGTCAAAGAAAGTTGGGATGTTGCAAAACATCCATTGAAATCATTGAACGAAATTCTAGATGAAGTAAATAAATACCCAACTGATTTTGTGGTTATTACTGGAGGTGAACCTTCGATGCATGATTTAACCCATTTCATTCAAGAACTAAAATCACACCATAAATATATTGCTATTGAAACTGCAGGCACAAATCCCTTACCCAAAGGGATTGATTGGGTATGTTTTAGCCCAAAGAAGTTTAAAAAGCCAATAGATGAGATATATTCCTATGCAAACGAATTGAAAGTGGTTATATATCACCCTAGTGACTTAACATGGGCTAAGGAACACGCAAATAAGCTTAACAATAAAGCTCAACTCTATATCCAACCTGAGTGGTCTAGATCTGATGAACATATGGAAATTATTTTAGATTTTTTAAATGAAAATCCTAATTGGAAACTATCATTACAAACACATAAATTTTTAAATATCCCTTAATGAAATTTAAATCTACTTTTATTGTAATTGTTTTATTTGCTTGCTTCTACTCTTGCTCTGTAGCACAGATGGGACTTTACAGTTCAACCAATAAAAAAGCAATAAAATATTATGAGAAAGCAATAACAGCCTTTAATACGATAAATCCAACAACAGGAAAAAGTGATTTAAATGAAGCTGAAATTTTTCTTAAAAAAGCAATTGCAAAAGATTCTTCATTCCACGAGGCATATAGTCTTTACTCTAATGTTTCTATAGAAAAAGGTGATATTGAAAGTGGCATATACTTTAGAAATAAGATGATTGAAAAAAATCCAAATGTTCCTATTATAGAATATTATTTTTTGGCAGGGATGCAAATGGCTGTTGGAGATTATAAAGAATGTCTTAAAAACGCAAAAAAATATAGGGATTCCCCTTTTGCTAACAAAGCGTATCTGGTCAATATCAAAAGAATGATAGAAAATTGTGTATTTGCAATTAACGCTATGGCAAACAAGGGCAGCTTTAATCCAATCAATCTAGGTGAAGGTGTAAATACATCTAATCCAGAATATTTTCCATCTGTAACTGCAGATGATTCTACATTGCTATTTACTAGAATGATTGAAGATAATAGAGCCCCTATGGGAACAAGACAAGAAGATATATTTGTTTCCAAAAAATGGAATGGTGATTGGTCAGACGGCATATCCATAAGTGATAATATTAATTCTGCGTTTAATGAAGGTGCTCCCACATTTAGTAGTGATGGTCAATACATCATTTTTGTAGGTTGTGAAACAGGTGCAAAAGGAGATTATGAATATGGTTCAGGTAGAAAAGGATACGGAAGTTGTGATTTATTTTACAGTCAGAAAATAGGAAAAAAGTGGTCTTCACCTGTTAACTTAGGTCCACCTATCAATACAAAACATTGGGAAACACAACCTTCTTTTTCATCGGATGGTAAAACCTTGTACTTTGTAAGAGGCCTTACTTATGACCGCCAAAGACGAAGTCCTGATAACCAAGATATTTATTATTCTCAAATTACCGAAAGTGGTTGGTCAAAACCGATGCGTTTACCGGATAATGTTAATACCCCATTTAGAGAGGAATCTGTTCAAATTCACCCCGATGGAAAAACTTTATATTTTTCCAGTAATGGTCATCCAGGTATGGGAGGGCTAGATATATTCATGACAAGAAAAAAAGAAGATGGGAATTGGAGTGACCCCATAAACTTAGGATATCCGCTAAACACCTATGTAGACGAAAATTCATTATTGGTTTCTTCAGACGGAAAATTAGGCTACTTCGCATCTAATAGAGAAGGTGGTTTTGGTAGTTTAGATATTTACTCTTTTGAACTTGATTCAGCTGTTATGCCATTGCCTATAACCTATTTAAAAGGGTTGACCTATGATATTGAAACGGGAAGTCCAATTCCAGCTCACTTTCAATTAACAGCTTTAAAAGATAACAGTATAATTTCAGAAGTAAATGCAAATCAGGGTGATGGTAGTTTTTTGATAACAATACCTGCTGATAATGATTTGGCTTTTCATGCAGAATATGAAGGCTATATGCTAGTTTCAAAAAACTTTTCTGTAGATCAGCTTGAATTTACGGAAGAAGGTTATTTGTTAAATATCCCTATGAGTAAAATTAAACCTGGCACTTTTGTACTTGAAAATATTTTCTTTGAGGTTAACAAGTATGAATTACAGTCTACTTCTATAGTGGAGTTAGAAAAGGTGTTCAAGATGTTAGCATTAAATAAAGATATTCAAATTGAAATAAGCGGTCATACAGATAGTGATGGAGATGATGATGATAATATGCTATTATCAGAGAATAGAGCCAAGTCAGTAGTGGAATGGTTGGTTAATAAAGGGATATCTTCTTCCCGTTTATCCTACAAAGGATTTGGAGAAACGAGACCAATTGTTGAAAATTCTTCAAAAGAAAATAAGGCGAAAAATAGAAGGACCGAGTTGACCATCAAATAATTGTTTATTTTTAGGCTCTCCTATGAATAATGCGGTAAAATCTATTGTCAAAAAAGTGTTTCCTGTAACCCTAAACCAGCGTTATGATAAACAGACTAAGAGAATCATGCAAATCGTACTGGAAGATGAATCTACATTTATTGATGTTGGATCACACAAGGG
>JAYPLD010000009.1:32494-34262 GCA_038129265.1 Crocinitomicaceae bacterium | reverse complement strand
TGCAAATCGTACTGGAAGATGAATCTACATTTATTGATGTTGGATCACACAAGGGGGAGGTACTAGAATTAGCACTTAAAATTTCAAAAAAAGGAAAACATTTTGCGTTTGAACCTATTCCATATTTGTTCCATAAATTAAATGATAAGTACGGTTCAAAATGTGAAGTGTTAAATTATGGGTTAAGTGATCAAAAGAAACAATCTTCCTTCCAACATGTAACTACCAATCCTGCTTACAGTGGAATCAAAAAGAGAACATACCCTAAGGAGGAACAGGTAGAAACTATACAAATTCAATTAGATACTTTAGATAATCAATTAAAGCAACATGACCGGGTTGATATGATCAAAATTGATGTAGAGGGCGCTGAACTAGAAGTGTTAAGAGGAGCAAAAAAAATCATAGAAAAATTCCATCCTATTATTGTTTTTGAACATGGTTTAGGCGCATCAGATCATTATAACACATCACCCGAAGATATACTTAAATTTTTCGATGATCATCAATATCAGTTGTTTACTTTAAAGGGGTTTATTGCTGACGAACCAGCACTTTTTAGAAAAGAATTTATAGATTTTTATTTAACTAATAAAGAGTATTATTTTTTAGCTAAACTTAGAGTTTCATAAAGCAAACACTATTTTTTTCTGCATTCATTTGAGTAGATAAAAAGTAGACACCTTTTTCTAGTTTGCTTACATCAATTTGGCGAATGTTTCCATCAGTTTTCTTAACTAGATATCCACTTTCATTAAAAATGTAGAACGCCTTGCTACTTTGATTACATGATATGTGCAAGTAATCCATTACAGGATTTGGATATAATAGAAATTGAGGTTGTTTTTGATCCACTATTTGAAGGAGTTCGTTATTTGAAAATGAAGTGCTCCAGTTAATACCATTAGTTTTAGAGAGAAATACATCATAATAACCTAAATTAGTTTCTTCCGTTTTGCCTGTAACTATTAAGTCGTTTGATCCTAAAAGTGTATCTGCATTATGGGCATAGTCGTTTCCATTTCCCTTAACTCTTGAATCTTGTTGAGATTGATTTAGCAATGAAGCGTAAAAAATCATGTTATCATTCACCCCATCATTATAATTACTTACTAAGTAATATTCGTTACTATTAGGTTTTTTAGTCACGTTCACGATGGAAGACTTATTGTATATAGAGTGATAGGGATAATTCACCGTAAAGTCTTGACTATTGTTATTAAGGATACTTCCTGCTATGTAATTATTTTGGATAAATTGATCGTTTTGATCAAATACACGAACTCTTCCAGAATAAATTATTTTTTGATTTACTATAGTCAGGCTTTGACCAAAAGAATTGGTATCGCTCAAATAGTAATTCCATAACGTATCACCATTTGGATCTAATTTAGAAATCCAAAGTCTATTATTTTGATAAATACTCTCATTAGTTCCTATGCAATATAAGTCACCATTCACATCTTCATTTATATCCGAAAAAACATCGTTTAAATCTCCACCAAATTGCTGCATCCATATTAAATCTCCGTTATCATTTATCTTTAACACAACAGCATCATTATTGCCCATGCTATTACTATATGAATCTCCTGTAATGAAGTAGTGGTTTAAATCAAATTTTGATGCCTTAATTTGACTTGAGAAGTCCCAATCAGACCCTCCAAATCGTTTGGTCCAAATATGATTTCCATGTTTATCCATTTTAACAATAAAAATGTCGTAATCTAAATTCGTACTATTTGAATAGCCGCACGCTATGAATGAA
>JAYPLD010000009.1:11848-32394 GCA_038129265.1 Crocinitomicaceae bacterium | reverse complement strand
AAAAATGTCGTAATCTAAATTCGTACTATTTGAATAGCCGCACGCTATGAATGAAGAATCGTTTGTTTCTACTATACTTTTTCCATAATCAATGTTTGGTCCACCAAAAGTGCTGTGCCATTCAACAACTCCATTTTCATCTGTTTTTATAACGTATAAGTCAGTAAGCCCATTCCCAAAACTTTCTGTTGCGCCTACCATGCAAAAACCACCATCTTTTGTGGATATCACGTTTTCTCCAATATCGTTTCCTGTGCCCCCATATGATTTGAAAAAAGCATTTTGAGCCATAATGAAATGAGGTAGTATTAGCAAAGCCCATAAAATCTTTCTCATAGCTTGATATTAAAATTTAATCCTACTCCAAATGATTTGCTCCAAGATGGTAAAAAACTTGTAATATTCATGCAATTAATTCCAAAGCTGTGGTTCTTATAACTATATAAGAGTCTTGCTCCCCATTGAAATCGTGTAAACCCTCCATATGCAATATTGGATGAAAGACTAAGTTTAGATTTAATTTGTTTTGAGACCATGAAATTTATTCTAGGGACGAATTGACTATCATGTCTATAAAAGAACGACAAAGAATAGGTGTATGTGCCTAAAGCATAATTCGTGATTCCATAAACGGAGTATGGAGTTAGTTTAAATGGAGAAGTTTGACCGTCATCTATCACAGATGTGTTCGAAATATATTCTATCGTTTCATTCAGATTAAGGATTTGATCAAAACTAAATCCTTCAAAAATAAAATTGGTGTCAATTTGTTTAAACAGTGCTTCATTTGAATAATGTAAAACACCCAAATTTTGAACACCCATCTCAACGTTTAGTTTTGGATGTAAGTACTTTTTTATTTTTCCCTCTATGCTAAAAACTTGACCATTTTTATCAAATAAATTTTTATTATTAGAAATGGAAGAAAATGAGGGTGAAAGGTGAACGTTCCAGGTGTAATTATTATTAAATTCAATGAAGTCTGAAGAATTAAATGCAAGTGTGTTTTCTGATAATACGTTACCTATTGAGAGTCCTATAGATATGTTATTTTTAATTATACCAAACTGTAATAATTGAAAATTGCGATTATGAAATGCAGCCTTGCCTAGATCTACAAAGTCTAATTCGTGGTTACCATCAAATATAAACTGAAATAAACTTGGATGGTACCTTCCTCCAAAGGTATAAAGTTGTCTAAGGCCAATGTAATAGTAATCTACTTTGTTTAGGCTAGGAATTTTAATGTGTATATCTGCTTGAGTTTCTCCACCCATTCTTAATATTTCATTTCTATTGCTGAATTCTCCTTTTAACGTTTCATTAATGTAACCTCCATTTAAAAGAGTAGAGTACAGCTTTATTGGAAAATGAGTAGATCCAATATGAAAATAATTTTCTGAATACAATTCGAATTCTCTGTTTATAGCAGTGTCCGACTGAGCATGGTTATTTTCAAAACTCAATAGTAAGGTAAGCCATATTATAAAGTGAATCCTCATTCTATATTTATATCTGCATTTAATGTTAATCCTACCTTGTAGTTGAGCCAGTCTGATAATAAAACGGGAAAAAAGGTGGTGGTGTCGGGAGAATAAATGGTGGCGTTTAGTACTATTTTTTTCTCCTCTAATAAAATGGAGCTGTTAGTACTATCTAAAGTCGCAGATAGTTGGTTGAAAGAAGGTGAAAATAATTGGTTGTTTGAGTCTAAATTTGAGTGGAATAAACATGGCTGAGTCATGTTGATATGATTTCCATTTAGTACGCTTAAATCAAAACATACACTTAATGGTAGTCCATTTTCAATTTCAAGATCTAAATTAGCTTCGTTTATATGTAATATTTCTGGAAACTCAATAGAAAATGTATCCGAAAAAACCAATGAATCTACATTGAATAATAGTGGTAGTGTTACTGCAGCGTCTATAGATAAAGGTTTGTTGGTGTAATAAAAATCATTAAAACCAGCATGGTTTCCCTGAGGGTTAGTTTCAAGTTGGTATGTACTTGTTATTAAGGTGGGAAATAAGTTGATTATCTCATTAAGGTTGGAGTTTTGTTCGCTTATATATATAGATTGGCTACTGTAATTAAAGTCCCATCCAAGATCTTGAGCTCTTGAAATATTGACGGATTGCCCTATAGAGTTATGAGAAAGCAGTCTAGAGCTTTGATTTCGTTGAAATTCAATTTCATTAATGGTCAACTGAGCATCCATGCCAACGCCATTTTTGATGATAATTTCTAGTTCAGGTTGATACAGTTGAATATTATTACTAGCTAGTTTTTTTAATGCATTAATATTTGTGTTGACTTCATTACTCACAGTAATATTTCCAAAATATCCCCTCATGTAAGCTACATCAAGGTTAGCTAACTCAATATTTAAATTGACATTAGAAAAAAGATTGGGAGGAATCGTGTCATTTCCAGACATGATTTGGAATGTTGTTGAAATGGTATTGTATGTAGAACCATTATTAGAAAGATCAATCCTTAGATTTTCAATCTCAATTTGATGAATAAAAGAGCTGTTATTCCCGTTGTTATTTCGTATTTCTACCGTGTCATAAAATAAATCACCATTTTCTTTTAAAGCACCTGGAAGATGTATAATAAGGAAGAAATTGCCGTCTATATTGCTAGTCGCTGAATAATTGAAACTCAATCTATTAAACAAAATTTCATGTAGCTGCAAATCTTGAAAATCAAATTGATGGTTTGAAGGGAGGGTTACTGGAGCAATTTGATTAGGAGGGATGCTAAAAACTAAAGGGAAGCTTAAAGATTCGCTAAAACTAAAATCTAAATCGGGAAGAAAATCATTTTGATTTAATTCAAATAAATTTAGTGTATCTCTTACATAATAATAATCTTGATTTGGACTTGTTAATACATTATTTACGTTTATAAAATCGTTTATGAAAAGACTGTCTTTAGAAATAGGAATGGACATTCTAGTTGTCCATGAAATGGCGTTATTTCGTTTGTCACATCCATAGATGACAAATAGTACAATTAGTATGAAAAAAAAATTTCTCAACTACTAAATTTAATCATATTTCCCCTTCCAAATTTGATTAATCACATCTTTATAGACTTTTTCTTTTGGGTTCTCTTGAGGTTTATAAAAGGATTCGCCACTTATCGCATCAGGTAAAAACTCTTGCAAGTGTAATTTGTTTTTGTGGTCGTGGCTGTATTGATAGTTTTCTCCATATCCTAAATCCTTCATAAATGAATTAGGGGCATTTCGTAGATGCAAGGGTATGCTTAAATCACCTAATTCTTTTACTTTTTCTAGCGCCTTATTAATGGCTTCATATGCGCTATTACTCTTTGGTGATAAAGCTAAATAAATGGTACATTGAGCTAAAATTATCCTTCCTTCTGGCCACCCTATTTTTTGAACAGCATCAAAGCAATTGTTTGCCATTATAAGTGCTGTGGGATTGGCTAACCCGATATCTTCAGATGCTGAAATAATTAATCTTCTAGCTATAAATTTTGGATCTTCATTGCCCTCTACCATTCTAGCAAGCCAATACATAGCGGCATTTGGATCACTTCCCCTAATTGATTTTATAAAAGCAGAAATTACATCATAATGCATTTCCCCATTTTTATCATAATTGGCTAAATTTTGTTGAATGATATTTTGAACAAATGCATCGTCAATAACATTATTTTTTTCGTCCAACTGCAGAACACAAAGTTCAAAAGCATTAAGTAGTTTTCTTGCGTCTCCACCCGAAATTCTAATAAGGGCATTAGTTTCTTTTACTGTTGGATTTTTTTCTTTAACGTGTTGGTCTAAAAGTGCTTTATCTATGAATTTTAATAAATCGTTTGTTTCGTGGTGTTCAAGTACAAAAATTTGGCATCTTGATCTAAGTGCAGGAATAACTTCAAATGATGGATTTTCCGTAGTTGCACCAATTAATGTAATTAACCCTTTTTCTACCGCAGCTAAAAGTGCATCCTGTTGTGTTTTGCTAAATCGATGAATTTCATCGATAAATACAATGGCATTCTTTTGACCAAATAACCCCTGTTTTTTAATTTGATCTATAATTAATCTAAGATCTTTTACGCCTGAATTAATAGCAGATAGGGTGTAAAAGGATCGATCTAATTCTTTAGTGATGATTTCAGCTAATGTTGTTTTACCAACACCAGGGGGTCCCCAGAAAATCATTGATGGAATGTGCTTGTTTTTAAGGGCTTGTCTTATGGGTCCTTTTTCACCTACAATATGATCTTGACCAATGAATTCTTCAATTTTAGTGGGTCTTATTCGTTCGGCTAATGGAGTTGTTAAAGAAGTCAAGATTTTTGATTTAAATATAACTCAAATTTAAATGTTCAAAACTATAAGGTAAGCTTTTAAATTTATCCATTATAACCCATTATTTTGATTCAAAATAGATTTATGCATTATCATTTTATAGCTATAGGTGGAAGTGCAATGCACAACCTAGCTATAGCGCTCCATCTTAAAGGAGATAGCGTAACTGGGTCAGACGATGAAATATTTGAGCCCTCAAAAAGCCGATTAGCCAAGCATAATTTATTGCCAGATGAGGTGGGTTGGGATACCAACCGAATAAACTCAAATATTGATGCAGTTATTCTAGGAATGCATGCTAGAAAAGATAATCCTGAACTTATTAAAGCACAAAACTTGGGTTTATCTATTTATTCTTATCCTGAATTTATTTACGAGCAAACAAAAGATCAATTAAGGATTGTGATAGGAGGTAGCCATGGTAAAACATCGATTACCAGTATGATTCTGCACGTATTGTCCAAAAAAAATATCGATCACAATTACATGGTTGGTGCACAACTTGAAGGTTTTGATTGCATGGTGAAGCTTTCAAAAGAGGCTAAAATTGCTGTTTTAGAGGGTGATGAGTATTTATCTTCTCCAATTGACAGAAGACCTAAGTTTCATTTGTACCAACCAGATATAGCGGTAGTAAGTGGCATAGCCTGGGATCATATTAATGTTTTCCCAACATTTGAAAATTACGTTGAACAGTTTTCCATCTTCGTAGATAAAGTAGGGAAGAGTGGAAAAGTGATATATTTTGAAGATGATAACGTTCTTAAGGAGGTAGTTTTGAATTCTTCATCTAAAGCAACTAAAATTCCATATCGAGCATTCCCAAATCAAATTCATAATGGAATAACTTATATCCGTACTCAAGAAGAGGAAATTCCACTTGAAATTTTTGGAGAACATAATCTCCAAAATTTAAATGCAGCTTATCATGTTTGCCTTCACTTGGGAGTAAAATCAGTTGATTTTTTCAATGCTATACGTACTTTTAAGGGGGCGTCTAAAAGACTAGAATTAGTCCAAAAAAATCAATCTACTGCTATCTACAAAGATTTCGCTCATTCTCCTTCAAAACTGAAAGCTACTACATCAGCACTTAAAAATCAATATCCAAATAGAAAGTTGATTGCATGTATGGAGCTACATACCTTTAGTAGTTTAAATAAATCTTTTTTGGATCAATATAATGGAACAATGCAAGGTGCAGATGTCGCTTTTGTTTATTTTAACAAACAAACACTGAAGCATAAAAAATTAGATGATCTTTCTGCTGGAGATGTTAAAAAAGCGTTTGCTGGTGAAAATGTAACTGTTCTGAATTCTTCTCAAGAAATGGTGGACTGTCTACTAAAAATGAAATGGGAACAACAAAATTTACTTTTGATGAGTAGTGGAAATTTTGATGGTATTCAGTTCGCAGAACTTGCAGAAAAAATAATTACGTGATCTTTTTCAGGTAATAGAAATGAAGTGAGCTTATTATCAGCGAAAATACCATTCCACTGATGGTAAAAATCATCAAGTATAACGGTACTATTTTACCTGGCTTATACATTTCTTCAATATTTTCTTGTTGCATGTCAACTAAGTCTTGAGCAGATTTTCCATGATAGTATTCGGGATCATTCTTGATTTTTTCTTCGGCTAGTAGTAACAATTCACCTTCATTGGTTAAAGCCATTAATGCTTCTTTTTTCTCTACCAAGTAAGTCGGATTCACCCACTTAAAATATGAATAAAAATAAGTACTGATTCCTGTGGAAAAAACTAAACTAATTACAATACCTTTTTTAAAATTAGTTAGTCTAGAAATTTCTTTTCCTCTAACCACAATGAAAACAATGAAAATAATTAGAATTAAAATATGGATAGGAATAGACATTTGTTGGTAAAATGATTTTACTCCATTAGGCATATAATGGATTATGAAATCAATCAACAATGAGCAAACTAACGCTAACCCACCATTCTTTACTAAATTAATCATGTTGGTGATTAGCCGTTCATGGAGACTAAAAATTCCTCATTAGATTTCGTAACCCTTAATCTGTCCTTCATAAACTCCATGGCTTCAATTGGATTCATGTCTGCTAAGTGTTTTCGAAGAATCCAAACTCGTTGTAAAGTTTCTTTATCCATCAGTAAATCTTCACGTCTAGTTCCCGAGGTAAGGATGTCAATTGCTGGGAATATTCTTCTGTTTGATATTTTTCTATCAAGCTGTAGTTCCATGTTACCAGTTCCCTTAAACTCTTCAAAAATAACTTCATCCATCTTAGATCCTGTTTCAGTTAACGCAGTAGCTAAAATGGTTAATGAACCACCGTTTTCAATTTTTCTAGCTGCTCCAAAAAATCGTTTAGGTTTGTGAAGTGCATTTGCATCAACTCCACCAGTAAGAACTTTTCCAGATGCTGGCATTACCGTATTGTAAGCTCTTGCTAATCTTGTTATAGAATCTAGTAAAATACAAACATCGTGTCCGCATTCAACGAGTCTTTTTGCTTTTTGCAAGACAATATTGGCCACTTTTACATGTCTATCTGCAGGTTCGTCAAAGGTTGAAGCAATTACCTCTGCTTTAACGCTTCTTTGCATATCGGTGACTTCTTCAGGTCTTTCATCAATTAGCAGGACCATAAGGTAAGTTTCCGGATGATTTTCTGCAATAGCATTTGCCACGTCCTTTAATAGCATTGTTTTTCCTGTTTTAGGCTGTGCTACAATCATACCTCTCTGTCCTTTACCAATAGGTGAAAATAGATCCATAACCCTAGTTGATGTACTTTCTTTTGAATGTCCAGTAAGATTGAATTTTTCAGAAGGGAAAAGAGGGGTGAGGTGTTCAAAAGGAACACGGTCTCTAATAAATTCAGGATCTCTACCGTTAATTTTCTCCACTTGAACTAAAGGAAAGTACCTTTCACCATATTTTGGAGGTCTAACTATACCTTTTATAGTATCTCCTGTTTTGAGTCCAAAATATTTAACCTGGGATTGAGATACATATACATCGTCAGGAGAGGACAGATAGTGATAATCCGCAGATCTTAAAAATCCATATCCGTCTTGCATGAGCTCTAGGACGCCTTCGCTTATTATAATGCCTTCAAAGTCATATGTATACTCTTCTCTTTTTTGATGATTTTCATTATTTTCTTTTGAAGAATTATCTCTTCTGTTATCATTTCTTCTTCTTTGTTGACCTTCTTTATCTCCTTCTTGATTTCTTCTCTGCCTATGGTTGTTTTGAGGAGTTTTCTCACCTCTTTTTTCATTGGATGAACTACCATTTTCTCTATTTGATCTCGGTCTATCATTGTTTCGGCTAGGTCTTTCTTCTGTTGATTTTGGTTTCGCCTCTTCCTTTTTAGGATGCATAGCTTGTTCATCAAGAATTTTATAAACTATTTCTTGTTTCTTTAGTTTATCTACTTTTTGAATATTGAGTTTTTCAGCAATTTCTCTTAATTCAGCAACCTTTTTGTTGTTTAATTTTTCAATATCGTACATTAAATAATAGGAGTTAGTTTGTTATGAAAGGATCTATACTTAGTATGAAATATAAAGAATTGTCGAATGACGTTTCAAATATAATAAAGTAATTCAGTTATAAAAATTATTTTTTCATTTGACACCTCTTTTGGCTTATTGAAATTTATATTTTTGAAACAAATCATTTTAACTCACCTATGTTACAGAGAATTCAAACCATATATATTATCATATTTGCCATTTTACTTTTTGTTACTCCATTTTTTGTATTTGTTCAATTTGACGTAAAACATACTGTAATTCAAAATGAATTAAATGTGGATACGGACTCTAAAGACACAAATAATGAGTTAAACAATGATGAGAAGTTGTATATGGAATTGAAACAAATGTCATTTCTTCCCACAGGACTGAAGGGGGATAAAAATATTTTGCCCTCAGATTATACCTTTCCAAAATATATCATATTGGGATATCTTGTTGCAGTATCTTTTTCAATTCTTATGCTAGTTAATTTTAAAAATAGAAGGAAGCAATTGCGATTTGGCAAGTTACTTTACTTGATCGTTTTCCTTACCATTTCTTACATGATAGTGGAATCATATAATATGAAATCAATATTAGATGATCAAAAAAGTGTCGAAGTGCTAAACCAGGTTTATCATGTAGGTTTTTATCTATTAATCTCATCTATTCCTTTCCTTTTTTTAGCTAATCGTGGTGTTAAAAAGGATGATGATCTTGTAAAATCATTGGATCGATTAAGGTGATTTAGCGAGTTCCTAACTCAACAACTTCAAGATTTTGTATTTTTTGTTTAGTTAATTCAAACCTAACTAATGTCCTCACTTTATGAAATCCTTTGTTTCCTGCAGCACCAGGATTAATAAACAATAATTTATTTTGATTATCGTGCATGATTTTACAAATGTGTGAGTGACCACAGATGAATACATTGGGATGGTACTGTTTTATCTTAACTCTGCTAATCTTATTATAAGAGAACGGTTTTCCTCCGATATGAGTCATCAAAATTTTATTTTCGCCATATGTTTTAACAACATCTTCTTGGAATTCTGCTCTAATAATGTGATTGTCAATATTACCATATACTGCTTTTACGGTTGTTATTTCACTCAGTTTGTCAATTACATTGATATCACCAATATCTCCTGCATGCCATATCTCATCACAATGCTTTAAGTATTTATGGAATTTATCATCCCAAAAACCATGTGTATCTGAAAGTAGTCCTATTTTGAGCATATATCGTTATACAATTATTTTTTGGATTAAAAATCAAGTACTTTTAATGTATGTTTTTAAGAAATATATTCTTTTTACTTTTTTGTGTTCAGTTCTCTTTCAGTAGCTGTTTAAATGCAAATGAATATAATGTAAATTTTACAACTATGAATAAAGAAAAACATTTAGATACCATTGTTTTTGGAGCTGGTTGTTTTTGGTGTGTTGAAGCTGTATTTCAACAACTAAATGGAGTGATACAAGTGACACCTGGTTATTGTGGGGGATTCTCTAAAAACCCAACTTACAAAGAGGTTTGTAATGGAACAACAGGACATGCAGAGGTGGCAAAAATAGTCTTTGATTCATCGCTAATTTCTTTACCAAAGCTAGTTGAGGTTTTTTTTATGACTCATGATCCAACAACGCTAAATCGACAAGGAAATGATGTAGGAACACAATATAGATCTTGTGTTTTTTGTTTAAATCAAGATCAATTCAAAGTGGTTAGCTCTA
The DNA here is from genome assembly GCA_038129265.1 of Crocinitomicaceae bacterium. Classification (GTDB taxonomy): domain Bacteria; phylum Bacteroidota; class Bacteroidia; order Flavobacteriales_D; family Parvicellaceae. The sequence continues at coordinate 22,790 of JAYPLD010000009.1, read as the reverse complement.
TAAAAGATAAATTGAATGAATCTCAAATATGGACAGAACCCATTGTTACAGAAATAGCCTTATTGGAAGAATTTTATGAAGCTGAAAATTATCATCATAATTATTACAATAACAATAAAAATCAAGGGTATTGTCAATATGTTATTCAGCCTAAACTGGAAAAGTTTAAAAAGGTATTTTCCGATGAATTAAAATCGAAATAAGTTTATATTTGATCTATCAATATTAATTTGATGGGTAAGATAAAACTTATTGAAAATAAATCTGAAATTGGAGCTGGAACAAGAGGTTCTTCACTAGGTTTGGATGCCTTAAAAGTAGCTGATTTTAATCTAGGTACAGGGTATTTCAAAAAAAACAAAGATGCTTTTGTAGTCCAAAACCAAAACGATTCTTTACAGGGTCCTTCACCATACTCAAAGGCTAAATATATTGATCAAATTTTTCAAGTTTGTGAAAATATTTCTCTTCAAGTTAATAATGCATTTCAAAAAAATAGATTCCCAATTTTACTTTCAGGCGATCACTCTAGTGCAATTGGAACCATTTCAGGAATAAAAGCAGCTAACCCATCCGCTAGAATAGGGGTGATTTGGATAGATGCTCACGCTGATCTTCATACCCCATTTACTACTCCATCAGGAAATGTTCATGGTATGTCATTAATGGCAGCATTGAATGTTGATAATCAGGAAAGAAGAATTCATGAACTCGATCATGCTACACAACAACAATGGGATAAAATCAAAAAAATGGGTAATATTTTCCCGAAGATTATGACCGATGATATCGTATTCATTGGATTGAGATCGTCAGAAGACCCAGAAGATTACTTTATCATAGAAAATAACATTAAAAGAATTGGTGTTGAAGAGGTGAGGAGAAGAGGGCATGAAAAGATTTCATCTGAGGTGCTTGAGTATCTAGATGCTTGTGATTTAATATATGTCTCATTTGATGTGGATAGTTTAGATTGTGATTTAATTTCCTATGGAACAGGAACTCCTGTCCCAAATGGGCTAACTGAGCAAGAAGCAAGTGGAATAATTAATGGATTTTTGATTTCTAAAAAAACAGCTTGCTTTGAAATCGTTGAAATCAATCCATGTTTAGATAACAAACAAAATAAAATGGCAGAAACAGCCCTCCGAATATTAGATAAAGCTAGCTCAATTATTGAAAAAAGAGGATAATGAATACAATAGAAGTTATCTATGAAAATATAAAAAAGGATGTGGTACGTATTTATGAAGAACCTGCCTTGTCAAAGCGCCTAGTAATTCAAGAAACAAAAAAGGAACACGAAGGAGATATTACATTAATTACGTTTCCATTACTGAAAATTAGTAAGAAAAATCCTGTTCAAACCGCTCAAGAGATTGGAGAAGTCTTGATGAATAAACATACTTGTTTTGAATCCTTTAATGTGGTGAGTGGATTCCTTAATTTAGTTCTGAAGCCCGAGGTTTGGATCAATCAATTAAGTTATTTAAATGGTTTAGAATCTATTGGTATTTCAAGTGAAAGTTCTGGTAAATTATTTATGGTAGAATATTCTTCACCTAATACCAATAAGCCTCTTCATTTGGGCCATTTAAGAAATATTTTTCTAGGAGATGCGGTAGTCTCTTTACTTAAGTCGGTTGGTCATAAAGTAGTTAGAACCCAAATTATTAATGACAGAGGGATCCACATCTGTAAGTCAATGGTGGCTTGGATTCAATTAGGTAATAGTGAAACGCCAGAAACCTCTGGTCTAAAGGGTGATCATCTTGTTGGTAAATATTATGTATTATTTGACAAAACCTATAAAAAACAAGTGGCCGCTCTAGTTTCCTCAGGAATGAATGAGGAAGAAGCTAAAAATAGTGCTCAGATATTGAAGGATGCACAAGAAATGCTAATTAAATGGGAGCAAAATGATCCAGAAGTAATCGCATTATGGAAAAAAATGAACGGATGGGTTTATGATGGTTTTGAACGTACATACCAATCATTAAATATCAGTTTTGATCATCTTTATTATGAATCAAACACATACAAGGTTGGTAAAGATGTAGTTGAGAATGCGCTTGCGGAAAAGAAATTTTATAAAAAGGAAGATCAATCTATTTGGTGCGATCTTTCCTCTTATAAACTGGATGATAAATTATTGCTTAGATCTGACGGTACATCTGTATATATGACCCAAGATATTGGTACTGCTATTCAAAGATTTAAAGACTACCCTTCCCTTTCTGGTGTAGTTTATACCGTAGGTAATGAGCAAAATCATCATTTTAACGTGCTCTTTAAAATACTTCAAAAATTAGATTATGATTGGGCAAATCAATGTTATCACCTTTCTTATGGTATGGTTGAATTGCCAGAAGGTAAAATGAAATCTAGAGAAGGTACGGTAGTAGATGCCGATGATTTGCTTTCCTCCGTAATTAATGAGGCCAAAAAATTAACACTGGAACGAGGTCATCTTGAAGGAATGAAAGATGATGAAATAGATGACCTGTGTCATAAGATTGGACTGGGTGGACTTAAATATTTTTTACTAAAAGTAGACCCCAAAAAGAAAATGTCATTCAATCCATTAGAATCCATTGATTTAAATGGTCATACTGGTCCTTTTATTCAATATGGGTATGCTCGAATTTGCAGTTTACTTGATAAAGTTGATGACTATGCTGATTTTAACGCTGATAATGTACAAATCAGCAGTAAAGAGTTAGATGTTATAAAATCAATTAATCATTTTAAAGAAACTATTCAGTTGGCTGCTAAAGATTTGTCTCCTGCAGTATTAGCCAACTATCTTTTTTCATTAGTAAAAACTTACAACTCATTTTATCAAGACTTTCCAATTTTAAAAGAATCGAATGTAGATAGTAAATCTTTTCGATTATGTCTATCATCACTTACAGCTAGAGTACTAAAAAATGGTATGGAAATTTTAGGTATTGAACTACCATCTAGAATGTAATTGATTTGGAGTCCTATGAAACATATTCTAGTTGGAAAACGTTTCAGACTTTCTTTCCTGAGGAATGGAGGATAACCTCGAAATATAAGCCTATTGAATATTATTGGAATTGGGATAATTTTGATGTTCATATAGATCATTATTATGTTGATTCAACCCAAAAAAAGCACAAATTAATTCTATTACACGGTGGGGGGGGGAATGGACGACTATTATCTCCTATCGCTGTTTTTCTTCAAAAGTTGGGTTATGAATGTATTGCACCTGATCTTCCTGGATTTGGGTTAACTAAAATTCATAAACCCAATTCGTATTATACTTGGATAAACTTAGTGAATGAATTGGTGAATCAAGAACTTAAAAAGAGTAAATCTCCTATTGTGTTGTGTGGTGTAAGTTTAGGAGGAATGTTAGCTTACCAAGTAGCATGCTTGAATAAAAATATAAGTGGACTAATCGTAACCAGTTTAGCAGACACCAGGAAAAAATCAGTTCAGATAGGTTTGTCCAAAAATAAGTGGTTTGGAGCTATTTCACCCACGCTTCTTAGTGGGATGAGTAGCATAACGGACGATATTAAGATCCCCATTAAATGGACTACTAAAATGTGGGCCATGGCAAATAATCCTGAATTTGTAAAAGCGCTCAAGAATGATAAAATAGGATCAGGAAGTGCTGTGTATTTAAAGTTTTTTAGAACACTTTTTGAGGTGTCTCCAGAAATAGAACCAGAAGATTTTAACAGGTGTCCTCTTTTGTTTTTACAACCAGAGAAGGATTACATCATTCCATGGTCTATGTCTAAACCATTTTATGAGTCATTGTCTTGTAAAAAGGAAATGGTTATTTTGAAAAACTGTGGGCATATCCCACTAGAAAAGCCAGGAATAAATCAGATGATTGACGCGTCAACTTCTTTTCTGGATAAACTGTAGTTTATTTTTTGGAAAAGTTCTTTTTCTCCTTGATTCTAGCTGCTTTACCAGTTCTTTCTCTTAGGTAAAATAACCTAGCTCTCCTAACGGCACCTTCTTTGTTTACAACTATTTTTTCAATAAAAGGAGATGATAGAGGGAAAATTCTCTCTACTCCAGTACCACCTGACATTTTTCTGATGGTAAATGTCTCAGTAGTTCCTGAACCTTTTCTTTGGATCACAGTACCTTGAAAAGATTGTAACCTTTCTTTGTTACCTTCTTTAATTTTGTAAGTAACAGTAATGGTATCTCCAGAGCTGAATGATGGCCATTCCTTAGTCTCTGAAATTTCATTTGATATTTGCTTTACTTTATCCATGATCCAATTTTTAGGCCTGCAATATTACAAAGTTTTTTTTTAATTTTCATTACCGAATCTTATTATTTTAACAGATCGGGCCTTCTTTTTTTGGTGATTTCTATAGATTTCTCAAACCGCCACTTTTCAATTTCCTTTAAATTTCCTGAAGTTAACACCTTCGGAACTTCCCAACCGTTAAATGAGGAAGGTCTAGTATATACTGGTGGAGCAAGTAAATCGTCCTGAAAAGAGTCACTTAGTGCAGAAGTCTCATCATTAAGAACTCCAGGTATCAATCTAATAATGGTGTCACAAAACACAGCTGCAGGTATTTCTCCACCAGAAAGAACATAGTCACCAATGGAAATTTCTTTAGTTATCAAATGTTCTCTAACACGCTGATCAATTCCTTTGTAGTGTCCACAAATAATGATGAGGTTTTTTTGTAATGAATGATGATTTGCCATTTTTTGGTTAAGCAGATGGCCATCCGGACACATGAAAATAACTTCATCATAAACTCTGTTGTTTTTTAACCTTTCAATACAATTGAACAGAGGTTCTATAGACAGCACCATTCCAGCACCACCTCCAAACGCATAATCATCTATACTCTTTTGTTTATTTTGGCTGTAATCTCTTAGATCATGAACATGAATTTCTACTATTTTTTTTTGTTGAGCACGTTGAAGTATAGAATGCTTAAAATAGCTATCTAACAGCGAAGGGATGGCACTAATTATATCAATCCTCATGATAACTTAATTTGTAGCCCATCATAGGCCAATTTTATGTTTTCGGGTAAAGACGACTCTATTTCTTTATGCAAGCCCATATGGTGAGAAATATGTGTTAAATAAGCTTTTTTAGGTGATAATTCGTTTATCATTTCAATAGCTTGTTCTAAATTAAAATGTGAAATGTGCTCTTCTTTTCTGAGTGCATTTATAATTAACACATCTAAGTCTTTAATTTTTTCTTTTTCTTCATCTGAAATTGTTTTGGCGTCCGTGATGTAGGCAAAATTATTTATTCTAAATCCTAAAACGGGTAGTTTGTAATGCATCACTTCTACAGGTTGAATAGTTGCATTTCCAATTTCAATGGTACTGTTTTTATCTATCGAAATTTGATTGATTTGTGGTATTCCAGGATATTTGAATTTTGGATCAAAGACATAAATGTATTCTCTTTTAAGTGCTTCAAAAACCCTGTTGCTACAATAAATATCGACTGGTTTTTTTTGTTTGAAGTTATAAGGTCTTACATCGTCAAGTCCAGCAACATGATCTTTGTGTTCATGGGTGAATAAAACAGCATCTAAGTATTCAATGTGGTTTTGGAGCATTTGTTGTCTGAAATCTGGTCCTGTATCAATCACTATGGACTTACCATGATGCTGAATATGAATAGAAGATCTTAATCTATGATCCTTTTTATTATCTGATTTACAAACGGTACAATGACATGCTATTACCGGAACGCCTTGAGATGTCCCTGATCCAACTACAGTTACAATCATTTCATTTGACGCCATTATTAATGATGCTTCTAATTTTTTCAAGTGTAAACTCTACATCTTCTTGCGTGTTAAATCTGCTAAATGAAAAACGAACAGATTGACAATCTTCTTGATGTGGTAATTCTGCCAATACATGAGATCCTTGGTTAGATCCAGATGAACATGCGCTTCCTCCAGATGCGGCAATACCGTGAATATCTAAGCTGAATAACAACATTGAATTACAAACATCAGCTGGAAAACACACATTAAGAACGGTGTACAAACTTTTTTCAGGACTGGTTTCACCATTGAATTTAATTCTATCGTCTATTTTTTTTAGCTCCTCCTTCATGAATGATTTAAGATCTTGAATATGTTTTTGGTGTGATGTTAGATCTTCATATGCCATTTCCATAGCTTTTCCAAGTCCTACAATTCCGTACAAGTTTTCCGTTCCTCCTCTATTCTTTCTCTCTTGTGAACCTCCTGTGATTAGTGGGTTAAGATTTATTTTGTGATTGACATATAAGAATCCAACTCCCTTCGGTCCGTGCAATTTATGAGCGGAACAAGTTAAAAAATCAATAGGGGTTTCAGTTAAATTGAAAGTGTAATGCCCCATAGTTTGTACCGTATCTGAGTGAAAGTATACATGGTCATGTTTTGCACAAATATCAGCTACCTTATTAAGGGGTAAAAGGGTGCCAATTTCGTTATTTGCGTGCATTAACGTAACCAATGTATTCACTTTATCATTAACGATAGATTCCAACTGTACTAAATCTGGATTTCCATTATGGTCAGTTGCTAAAAAAACAAGTTCCACGTTCTGGTGATCTCTCAAACATTCAGCGGTGTGTAGTACGGCATGATGTTCAATTTTTGTGGTAATAATTCTTTTTACGTTCAAATCGTACACTGCACATCTCAGAGCCATGTTGTCAGCCTCAGTTCCGCCAGATGTAAAAATGATCTCATTGTTTTTAGCCTGGATTAAATCAGCAATTTTTTTTCTATTGATTTCTATGGCGTTTTTTGTTTTTCTTCCAAAAGCATGAGTACTTGAAGGATTTCCAAAATAATTACTCAAGTATGGTTGAATTTCATCAATTACTTCACTAGCAATGGGAGTTGTAGCAGCATTATCTAAATAAACTTTCATTTCGATTATAAATATAGCGAATTACATCAGGGATTTTACCTCTTCTACAAATCTACTTGCAAGCGTATCTGCTTTTTCTACATCTTTACTTTCTGCATAAATTCGAATGATGGGTTCTGTATTTGATTTTCTAAGATGAACCCATTCCTCTTCAAATTCAAGTTTCAGTCCATCAATCACATTTTGTTCCACATGACTATACTTTTTTGAAATTTTAGATACTAGTAGATCAATATCTGTGGTTGGAGTTAGTTCAACTTTATTTTTGCTAATTACATAATTTGGATATGAGGCTCTTAACTCGCTCATACTCATATTCTTCTTGGCAAGATGAGTGAGGAATAATGCTATTCCTACTAGGGCATCTCTTCCGTAATGAGATGAGGGATAAATCACTCCTCCATTTCCTTCACCACCAATAACAGCGTTTTTTTCTTTCATCATATTTACCACATTCACTTCTCCTACTGCTGAAGCAAAATACTTTCCACCATGCTTTTCTGTGACATCTCTAAGAGCTCTAGTAGATGATAAATTGGAAACCGTATTTCCAGGACTACGGCTTAAAATGTGATCTGATACGGCAACTAAAGTATATTCTTCTCCAAACACTTTTCCGTTTTCACAAACAAATGCAAGTCGGTCCACATCAGGATCAACTACAATACCTAAGTCTGCCTTTTCATTGGTTACGGTTTCGCTCAATTTTTCTAAATGAGCTGGAAGAGGTTCTGGATTATGAGGGAATTGGCCATTTGGTTCACAGTATAATTCTATTACATTTTGACAACCTAAGGCTTTTAATAATTTAGGTAATGCAATCCCACCAGTACTATTAACCGCATCAATTACAATTTTAAAGTTTGACTTTCTTATTTCATTGATTTCTACACCATCTAGCTGAAGGATGTGTTCGATGTGCATGTCCATGTAGTTACTCATTGGGGTCACTTTACCCAAATTATCTACATCATTAAAAGAAGTTTTATTATTCCTAATAATGTCGAGGAGCTTTTCTCCATCTTTTTCACTGATGAATTCTCCTTTATCATTAAGCAACTTCAAAGCATTCCATTGTTTTGGGTTGTGGCTTGCCGTCAAAATAATTCCTCCTTGTGCTTTTTCTTTAGGTACAGCAAATTCAACGGTTGGAGTAGTAGATAAGCCTAAATTAATGATGTTGATGCCAAGGGACTGTAATGTGCCAATACAAAGGTTTTCTACCATTTCTCCAGAAAGCCTAGCGTCTCTTCCAATAACTACTTTTAGATTTTTATTTTTGAACTTTTCTTTTAGCCAATAGCCATAAGCACTCACAGATTCTACTATGTCAATTGGAGTTAAATTTTCACCTGGGCTTCCACCAATAGTGCCTCTAATTCCTGAAATGGATTTTATTAAAGTCATTTTTTAGTTCGAATATAACCATTGGCAAGCACTCATGTCCTTTTAACCCCCAATTTTTTTACAAATGCAAAGCAGTTTTCATCAATGTTAATTTAATTGTGAATAAGCTAAATAAACAATGTGTTGGTCCTATTGATATATAAATAAATTTGTTAAGGAATCAAGTATTTAAATTATGTTTGAAAATCCACTTTCTAATGACGAAATTCTTCAAAAAGTTGTACAATTTGAAGACATGCTTTCCGAAAAATCATTTACTTTTTTTGATGTAGAAGATTATGAAAATATAATTGATTACTACATTGATTTAGAGTTGCATGAAAAGGTAAACGCGGCATTAGACTTTGGATTAAATCAATTTCCTAATGATTTAACATTGTCACTTATAAAGGTAGAGGTGTTAAATAGTAAACAGTTGGTAGATGATTCTTACATGCTATTAAAATCTCTCGAGCAATTTTATCCCAACAATATAGACGTACTATATAATCTAGGTAAGATTTATGCTATTACAGACAGAATACAAATGGCCAAAATTTATTTAGAAAATGCCGTTGAGTTGATAAGAGTTAATGATTCTTACAACGATCTGCTGTCAGACATTGCCTATGAGTTTTTACAAATTGGTCAAAATTTACAGGCTATCAATGTAATGAAACGAATTATTGAAATTAAACCTGAAGACGAATCAACGTTGATGGAATTAGGAATAGCTTATCATGAATCCGGACTGCTGGAAGAAGCTATTATTTACTTTACCAAAATAATAGACAACAATCCATATTCCCACATTGCTTGGTTCAATCTTGGAACCTTACATAATGTTAAAGAAGATTGGAAAGAAGCTCTTTTTGCATTTGATATGTGCTTGGTTATTAACGAAAAGTTCACTGCTGCTCATTATGGAAAAGCTAACAGTTACATACAAGAAAAAGAGTACCAAAATGCCATAGATACATTTAATGAGTCTTTTAATTATGATCATCCTAACTCCTATGCTTATTGTTGTTTGGGTGAGTGCTATGAAAAAATTGGGGACTTTAAAAAGGCTTTAATCTTTTATGAGAAGAGCTTAGAAATAGACGATTCACAATCAGATGCATGGTTAGGTATTGGAGTAGTAAGGGATTTAAATGATCAAACTTTAGATGCCTTAAAGTTTATAGAGAAAGCTATTAATTTAGATCCCGAAAATCCGGAGTACTGGTATATTTTTGCTGAGTTCCTTTCAAAGCTGGGAAAGATTACGGAAGCTGAAGATGCATTTAAAAAAGTCGTAGAACTTGACCCAGGTAACATCGATGCCTGGATTGATTACTCTAATTTTTTATTTGAAAATACCTCTAAAACTAGAGCAATCAAAGAAGTTGAAAGAGCTATAATTACCAATAAAGGTGATCAAGATCTTAAACTTCGATTAATTGCTATGCAAATAGCGTCTGGAAAAATAGCAGATGCCAAGTCTAAGTTGATTGATTTTCAAAAAAACGAGAATTCGTCTATTCAAAAATTATTTGAAATATATCCAGAGATAAAAAATATCCCTGAAATCATAGAGGTTATTAAAAAAGGAAAATAGATTAAAATTTATTTTAACTAAATCACCAAGAAATTTTTACCTCATATAAAGTATTATATTTGCTGTATGGACATCAAGACAATTTCATACCTTGATTTTGACGAAAAAGTAAAAAAAGGTGAAAAATATCAATTAGTGGATATTCGAGAACCCTATGAATTAGAAATTGAGGGTGTTTCAAATGCAATCCATATTCCTATGGGCGAACTTGTAAATAGACTTGATGAAATCCCTAATGACTCAAATGTTGTTTTTCATTGTAGTTCTGGAAAACGATCAACAAGTATGATGCATTTTCTTCAGATGAATAAACTATGCAAGGACAATTATTACTCTCTTGAAGGAGGTTTTCAGAGTATTCTTGAATTTTCTTCAAATGAAAAATAACCTTATTCTTTTTTTAAAGGGTTTTGCTATGGGTTCAGCCGATGTAGTGCCTGGAGTTTCTGGCGGTACAATAGCATTTATAACAGGAATATATGATGAATTAATATCCACCTTAGGAAATATTAATTTATCATTGTTGAAACTCATTCTAAGAGGCGACTTTAAAGGCTTTTGGATAAGGGCGAACCTCCAGTTTTTATTGGTGTTATTTTTGGGAATATTTGCTAGTATCTTCACTTTAGCTGGTGTAATTTCCTATTTATTAAAATTTCACCCTAAACCATTATGGGGCTTTTTCTTTGGACTTGTTGCAGCCAGCATTTTTTATGTTGGAAAAACCATAGAGAAATGGGATGCTAAAGTTATAATTTCCTTTGTCTTAGGAGCAGTTATAGCTTTTATGATTACGATCGCCCCGCCTGTACAAATGAGCGATAATACATTTTATGTCTTTATTTCTGGTGCAATAGCCATTTGCGCTATGATTTTACCAGGAATTTCAGGAAGTTTTATCTTACTATTAATGGGATCCTACTCTACTATAATTTTTGCTGTAAAGGATAAAAATTTATTGCTACTTGCTGTCTTTGGTTCTGGATGTTTCATTGGCCTTTTATTGTTTTCAAAATTGCTAAAATGGTTGTTTGCGAA
>JAYPLD010000009.1:0-11748 GCA_038129265.1 Crocinitomicaceae bacterium | reverse complement strand
GTTCCTTCTTACGTAAACAATAAATTAGTTAGTATAAAAGCATATAATACAGATACTTTCGGTTTTCACCAATCGATAAAACCATTTTTAAAATCTCACCATGAAAAAGCCCTTATTCTTGGTACTGGTGGTGCTGCAAAAGCCACAGCTTATGTGCTAAAAACATTAAATATTGATGTGAATTTCATTTCACGAAAAATCGATCCCCATTCAAAAAACATTTTTCACTGGAATGATTTGAATGAGCATATGGTTTTTCATCATAAGTTCATCATTAATACCACACCTGTTGGAATGTATCCCCACCAAAATGAGACTTTTTCATTTCCTTATCATGCTTTAACAAATAAGCATTTTGTATATGACTTAATTTACAACCCTAAGCAAACTATCTTTTTAAGGAAATCAATGGAAAATAAAGCCTTTATTAAAAATGGATATGATATGCTAATTCATCAAGCTGAAAAGGCTTGGGAAATTTGGAATTTTTCAAATGATTAACTTTATCTGATGAAGTTCGACTTACAATCATCCTATTCTCCTACTGGAGACCAACCTGAGGCTATTAAAGACTTAACTCAAGGCATTCAAGATGGTGTAGCTGCTCAAACATTACTTGGCGTAACCGGTTCAGGTAAGACATTTACGGTAGCAAATGTCATACAAGAAGTTCAACGTCCTACCTTGGTTTTATCCCACAATAAAACTCTAGCTGCTCAGCTTTATCAAGAATTTAAATCTTTTTTCCCAGATAATGCAGTTGAATATTTTGTTTCTTATTACGATTATTATCAACCTGAGGCATATCTTCCAGTATCAGATACATATATCGAAAAGGATTTGTCCATTAATGACGAAATTGAAAAATTAAGATTGAGTACAACTACTTCTTTATTATCTGGTAGGAGGGATGTGATCGTGATTGCTTCTGTATCTTGTATTTATGGTATAGGAAATCCTGTAAATTTTGAACAGGGTATAATAAATATTGAAGTAGGTCAAAAAATTGCCCGTAATGCATTTTTACGCCAGTTAGTTGATAATTTATATTCCAGATCAAATAACGAACTATCAAGAGGTAAATTCAGGGTTAAGGGAGATACCGTTGATATCCATTTAGCTTATGTTGATTTTGGAATTCGAATTGTATTTTGGGGCGATGAGATTGAGGAAATATCCATTCTAAATCTTCAAGAAATGAAGGAAATAGAACAAGTAGATCATTATGTGATATTTCCAGCAAATATTTTTGTTACAGCTAAAGAAGATATTAAGAGATCTATATTCCAAATTCAGGAAGATTTAGTAAGTCAAATTGAATACTTTAATGAAATAGGAAAAACCTTAGAGTCTAGAAGATTAAAAAATAGAGTAGAGCTGGATTTAGAAATGATCAGAGAGTTGGGGTATTGTTCAGGAATAGAAAATTACTCGAGGTATTTTGACAATAGAAATCCTGGCGACAGGCCCTTTTGTTTGTTAGATTATTTTCCAGAAGATTTTTTGATGGTTATTGATGAATCTCATGTTACGATTCCACAAATTAGAGCGATGTATGGAGGTGATAGATCTAGAAAAGTAAATCTTGTAGACTATGGTTTTAGATTACCAGCAGCTTTAGATAACAGGCCGCTTCGTTTTGACGAGTTTGAAAATTTACATAATCAAATTATTTACGTTAGTGCAACACCTGCAGATTATGAATTACAACAAAGTAATGGTGTGATTACAGAGCAACTGATAAGACCAACAGGTTTGTTAGATCCTAAAATAACCATCAAACCAAAGCTTAATCAAATTGATGATCTATTGAGTGAGATCAGAAGTGTAATAGCTAAGGATTATAGGGTTTTGATAACCACACTGACGAAAAGAATGGCAGAAGAGTTAGATAAATATTTTGAAAAAATAGGCTTAAGATCTCGATACATCCATTCTGATGTGGACACCCTTGATCGAGTTGAAATTTTACAAGATTTAAGGGGAGGATTATTTGATATTTTAGTTGGTGTAAATCTACTAAGGGAAGGTCTTGACTTACCAGAGGTAGCACTTGTCGCCATATTAGATGCAGATAATGAAGGTTTTCTAAGGTCAGAGCGTTCCTTAGTGCAGACGGTGGGTAGAGCGGCTAGAAATATAGAAGGAAGAGTGATCATGTATGCAGATAAAATTACAGACACGATGAAAAAGACTATCGAAGAGACGGAAAGAAGAAGAACTGTTCAACAAGAATACAATAGGATAAATGGCATCACACCAACACAAATAGAAAATAAAAATTCAAATCAGCTATTAAAAACAAGATCTAAAAAATCTAATATCGAAGATGAGATAGAGGAAGAATTAATAGTTAGTGATCCGGTTGTAGACTATATGTCAAGAGCAGAACTAGAAAAAAGCATAAACAGTCTAAAAAAGAAAATGGAAGCTGAGGCTAAAAAGGAAAACTTTATGCAAGCAGCTCTCATGAGAGATGAGATGTTTAAAATGAAAAAGCTTTTACTTGATAAGTTTGATTAGTTATAGGTTATCATAACCCACAGCTAGAATGATAGCACCTTTAGTCACTACTTTGTACTCCACACCAGTTTCTTGATCCATTTCAATCACTCTATCGGTAGCTGGAATAATGTAGTCAATGTATAATTTTTTTAATCTAACATGAGCTATAATATCTTCTTCAACGCCATCTTCTCTCTTAGCTTCTTTCAGTTTATCCACTAAAGGGGTAGTTTCTACTGTAAATTCAGTATTAGATACATTTTCTTTTTCATATAGAAGAGTTCTAGAAGTAAAGCGCTTTGCTTTATCATAAATACGAATGGTAATTCCTTCATTTTTTACACCCATAGCATTAAAGGATAATCTATATTCTTCCTTCTGAATGGTAGCAATCTCAACTTCTTTTGCGTAGGTGTATTCTTTGTAAGAGAAGTGAGTAGTCAATGAACCGTCATATCTAAAAGGTTTTAAGGCATTACGACAATTTTTTCTGTATTCTTTTAATTCAACTAAATAGGCTTGATATGGAGTCAGTTCTTCACCACCTCTTTGTGATTCAAACTGGGGTACAAGTAAGAAGACAAAAATAAATACAAGACTAAAAAATAGGTTACGATTAATTTCTTTCATTATTCAATTTTACATAGTGATTTCTTCTCTTAACTCTAATATCATATCTGAAATGGCAATCACTTCATCATGAGTTAATTCTACATCTAAATACTCAATATTTTCTCCTTCTTTTTTTACTGACCATAAATTGTGGTATGCATCAACTACTTCTTCAATGTGGTCAGTTAGGTCAACTAGATCATTTGATGGGTTTTCCACAGCTCTAAGTCCACGTATAATGGATTCAGCTATAGTCATTTGTTCTGATAATAAGACACTAATTTTATGATCCGTATTTCCTACAATGGTATGCGTTCCAATGTTCATTCCTTCAACCCATGCACCTGTAAAATAAATAACACTAAGATCTCTTAATTCATTATCTTGTATGTAGTCGTCTGTAAGCATTTGGATGTCAAACAACAAATTCATTACACTGTCTTGGTTGCCAATATTATTTTCAAATCTTTTGATTAATGATTCGTTATCAAAAACAGCAGATAATCCGACCTTTGAAGACATATCTTTTACCGTTTTTAAATAAGCTGCAGCTTCAGTAGATTTGTTGTTAGTAACGCAATAGGCCAAATCACATGCGTACACTCCAAAATTTAGAGATTGTTTGTATTGAGATGCATATTTATCTGCATTTTCTGTGGGGTTTGTAAGCCCATCTTCATATGGCATATTTGCTTTTCTGAGTATAGATGCTATTTGAATAGGGGATGGTGGCACAAATTCAAAATCGTAATCTGTAGTATCAATTTCAATACTTGATGAAACCGCTTGACTTGTATTAACGGTTGATTTATTTGTATTGTCAATTACATCTTCATTCCCGCCACATTGTGTCATTAATAAGGTGGTAAAGGATAATATTAGTGCTTTTTTGATGCTTTGTTTTTTCATCTTATGATATTGAAAGAGGTAAATTTAAAAAATTAATGTTATTATTCAGATACGTAATCATCATTGAATACTTCAATGTCTTTAGAAACTTTGATTAACTCTGTAAATTTCCCTCTAAATCGAGTTGCTTTTACTAAGTGATTGTCAATCCAGTGATAGTTTCCGCCTCTTGGCTTATTCATTAAAAGACCATGGTATTTGAAGTTATGCATTTTTAACCATCGTTCTGTGTATTCCCTATGTTCCTCTGTTCGAGATGTAAAAAACGTAATAATGTGACCTTCTTCATACCAGTCATTTAAGACTTGTAATGCATCTGGATAAGGTTCACATGTTAGCATTCTTTCAGGTTCTTCGTTAGGAACGTCTTCTGTGATAGTACCATCAATATCGATTAGATAATTTTTGATGTCTTTTGGAAGAATAGGGCTTAGCGCATTTCCTTCAGCATCTGTGATTTTCTTTAAGTCTTTTTGATCATTCATGGTTAATCAATAGTAAATTAATCTTCTCACTTTGGTTATAAATTTGGCAATTCTAATAACTTGTTTGGTATACCCAAATTCATTGTCATACCAACAGTACAGTACGCAGTTTTTCCCATTTTCTGATGTTAATGTTGCCGTACTGTCAAAAACAGATGCACAAACATTTCCGATGATATCATTAGAAACTAATTCTTTATTGATTTCATATTTTATCTGGTTAACTAAATCTCCTTTGATTGCGGCATTTCTAACCAAATCATTTATATCTTCTTTACTGGCCTCGTTTTTAAGAGTTAATTTGATAATGGCTAAAGATCCATTCGGTGTGGGGACTCTCACTGCATTTGAAGTAAGTTTTCCTGCTAGTGATGGTATCACTTTTGTTACTGCTTTTCCTGCACCTGTGTTTGTGATAACCATATTAATAGCCGCAGATCGACCTCTTCTAGGTTTTTTATGAAAGTTATCTAATAGATTTTGATCATTAGTGTAGGCGTGTATAGTTTCGATATGTCCACTTTCCACACCAAACTTATCTTCAATTACCTTAAGAACAGGAGATATGGCATTTGTAGTACAGGAGGCTGCACTGAAAATATTTTCATCTTCCACATCCAAATTTTGATGGTTAATACCATAAACAATATTAGGCACTTCATTCCCTGGTGCAGTTAATAATACCTTAGATGTTCCCTTAGATTGGAGATGTCTTGACAATGCTTCTCTGTCACGATAAACACCAGTATTGTCAATGACAAGTGCATTATTTATGCCGTAACTAGTGTAATCTATATCTTCAGGGTTTGAAGCTTGGATCAGTTGTACTTTTTGACCGTTGATAACTAAAGCCTTGCTTTCATAGTCCTCAATAATGGAGCCATTAAAACTTCCATGAACAGAGTCATTTCTCAATAAAGCCGCTCTTTTTTCAATTTGAAATTCGTCTACCTTTCTAAGTACAATTGCTCTTAAACGAAGTTGTTGACCTTTTCCAGCTTGTTTGATTAACTCTCTTGCTGCAATTCTTCCTATTCGACCAAATCCATAAAGGACCACATCTTGAGGAGCAAATTGGTGTTTGTCTTGCCCCAACAAGTTAATTAACTGAATATTTAAAAAGTTGGAAATGGAGGGGTTTTCATTTTTTTGAGCTTTAAATTCGTGGGTTAATTTTCCAATATCAATTTTACTTGGAGCAAGATCTAGATCCTTTAACTCATTAACTAGTTCATTGACCTCTTCAATTTTGATTGGTTTTTGAACTACTTTTTCAGCGTAATTAAATAAGTGAATTAATTCACTGATACTGATATCAACCAGATGGTTTCTAAATAGTACAAGCTCAATTCCTTTATTGAACATTAATTCACCTATAGAATTAATTAATTGAACTGCGGTACGCTCTTGCTTTACATACTCGTTTAAACTGGTCTCATAACCAACATTAACTGTCTCCATAAAATTTGAATTATCCTAAGTAGGCTTTTAGTAATTTACTTCTAGAATTATGTCTTAGTCTTCGAATTGCTTTTTCTTTTATTTGTCTTACTCTTTCTCTCGTTAAATCAAATTTGGCACCAATCTCTTCTAATGTAAGGCCATGTTGCATGCCTATGCCAAAGAAAAGCATAACTACGTCTTTTTCACGATCCGTAAGTGTAGACAATGATCTTTCAATTTCTCTTTGCAAAGATTCTCTCATTAGTTCAATGTCTGCCTTAGGGCTATCATTATTTACCATTACGTCTAGTAAGGAATTGTCTTCGCCTTCTGCAAATGGAGCATCAACAGAAACGTGCCTACCACTTACTTTCATAGTGTCTTTTACTTTGTCTTCAGGCAAATCAAGGGCGGTAGCTAGCTCTCCACTGCTTGGAGGTCTTTCAAATTCTTGCTCTAGCTTTGAAAATGCTTTATTAATTTTATTTAATGAACCTACTTGATTAAGAGGCAATCTTACTATCCTAGATTGTTCTGCTAGTGCTTGCAAGATGGATTGTCTAATCCACCAAACTGCGTAGGAGATAAATTTAAATCCCCTAGTTTCATCGAATCGTTGTGCAGCTTTGATCAAGCCTAAGTTTCCTTCATTAATTAAGTCGGGGAGTGTTAAACCCTGGTTTTGATACTGCTTCGCAACGGAAACAACAAATCGCAAATTTGCTTTAGTTAATTTTTCAAGAGCAACTTGATCTCCTTGCTTTATTCGTTGTGCTAATTCTACTTCTTGTTCCGCTGTGATGAGTTCTTCTCTACCAATTTCCTGCAGATACTTATCTAGTGATTGACTTTCTCTGTTGGTTATGGATTTGGTGATTTTTAATTGACGCATTTATATATAAATTCGAATTTTTATGAAGCGGCAAATGTATAATAATCACCTACTCATGTCAAGTAATATTTCACTTATATTTCTAGATGTTGAAAACCTTTCAATGCACGTCCTTATTTTTTTCCTTTTAGGAGTAAATCAAATGAAAAAATCAAAAAACGTTTTCGCTAATTTGTTATAGCTCTATATCAAAATAATTCACCTGAGCTCCTGCAAAAATGCCAAAGCCATTTTCTATATTGCTATACACCTGTACAGGTTGAGCAAAGGGATTGCCACTAGCTTGATTATATAGTTCTAAACTTCTTCTGTAGTAGTAATAGTCTTGCGAAATGTTGTATAAATAAAATCGCAGCCCAATGTTTCTGTAACTCCAAATATATCCGGCTTCATTCCAATAATAATCTTCGTTAGGTAGGGAAATTTCTAAGGATTTTGTTTGTCCATTAAATAGTATATCATTAAATAATCCTTGATCTTGCCATGGTGAACCTCCGTTTTGAAACACTTCGTCATTTAACAGCATGAACGCTTTATTGGTATCTATTTCGAAATAAAGCGTATCTCCATTTTCAATTTCAAGACCTTCTCCAACCATGTAAGTTTCTACAAGATAGTAGTTTGATATATTCCCTGGGTCTTCAAAATTTACACTTAAATCCAAGTACTTTTCTCCATTTGAATAAGAAGTTGCTGTATCGATTCCGATTATATTTATTAGCGAAGGTATCACATTTTGAGAGCGAGTATTTTCAAGTGTTGGGTGATCAACATATAGATGATAATTTACATTTTCTTGTGGAGTTGTGCTGCCTATGTAAAACCCATTAGTGTCGTGCATTAATTCTTCAATTAAATTTTCGTTCCTATCCAAAATAAACACGGATGCATTTGTTATATTTTTGAAGGATGCACTGTCAATCACACTTCTACTGGAACTTATATGAATTCTCCATGTCGTATCCGATTGAAAAATACCATTTATGGCCATTTTTGGTGAAATTTCATTTTCATCAAATGGGATGACTTTTTCGCAAGAAATAATCCCGAATAGTAAAAGTATGTATGTGAATTTCTTCATCATTAAAATTTAAATGAATACGTAAATGAAGGGATTAAAGGGAATAAACTATATTGAGATAGTTGAGGACTTCCATTGATGTCTCTTGTAAATTCCAAGAAAAAAGGGTTTTGCCTGTTGTAGGCATTGTAGATGCCAAAACTCCATGTGCGTTCCCCCCATTTTTTTTCTTTTTTTAAATTAATGGAAACATCAAGGCGATGATAAGCGGGCATTCTGTAATTATTTCTATTTTCAATGTGATCTACACTGTAGCTATCGTAGGGTAGATAAAATGAGTTTATATTTTCCACCATTGAACTATTAAATGAAGAATAAGATTCTAGACCAAGTGTTACAGCATTTCCAGTTCCATAGACCCAGACTATACCGAAATTCACATTTTCATTAAACTCGTGTGTTAGTGCGATGCCAATATCATGTCTTCTGTCATATCTGTATGGGTAAGTTTGTCCAAAGTTTATCGAGTCAAATTGTCTATTTGTCCAGGATAAGGTGTATCCAATCCATCCGGTAGTTTTACCCATCTTTTTTTCAATTAATAATTCACCACCATAGGACCATCCTCTTCCTATGTGTACTTTGTCTTGCCAGTCAGTCTCAGAATCAAAAAAGGAGGCTCCATCTTTATATTCAATGAGGTTTTCCATGGTTTTATAATACCCCTCTAGAGAGAATTCAATTTTATTGGAGATAGTTCGGGCATATCCAATGGCTATTTGATCTGAAAACTGGGGTTTAATTTGTTGGGTAGCAGGTACCCAAAGATCGGTTGGTAACCCTATTCCCGAATTGGTTAACAGATGTAGAAACTGGGCCATCTTGGCATACCCTATCTTTACTGATGAGTTTTCATCAACCAAATACCGCAAACTCAATCTTGGTTGAAGAGACCAATAGTTCTTATCACCAACGAAGAAGCTACTAAAATGAAGTCCTCCGTTTCCTTTTAATTTGCTATTTATTTTCCAATCATCTTCGGCATACGCTGAAATTTCATGGGCATAGTGCAACTGAGAACCAAATGTGGTGTCTAAGGCATTCTGTCCAGTTTGAAGAAATTGAAATTGATTTACACCCGGAGTAAAAGTGTGGTAGATGTCACCAATCCCAAATTTCACCAAATGGTCAGGGTCAGGCATCCAATCCACATCAATTTTTCCACTCCAATCTTCTATGTTGGATACATAAGCATATGAAAAATTAGAGTTCCTTGTTGTGGATGGGGTAGTTTCTGTTTGATTAAACCCAAAAGCCACTAGAAAGTCATATTTACTGTATCGTAGGGTGGTGTTGATAAACATTTTGTTAGATGGCATATAGTTCCATCGAAGTGCGCTGATGATGTTTCCCCACCCTAATTGAGAATTTATCGTATCAACTCCAACAACTGTATCATAACTGTAATTATCAATGGCATCTAAAAAAGCTTTGTCTCTGCCCATGTAATGACTAAAATATAGACGATGCTTATCGGAAATTTTATGATTTATTTTACCATTTAGGTCATAGAAATAGTAACCACCGTTATTAGAAGAACCGCCATTTCCATTGCCTTTTGCTGCTTGATTTCTTTGATAAGCTCTGACAAATGGTCTTGCAATAACATCTAAATAAGTTCTTCTGGCTGAAACTATAAAAGATGTTTTGTCTTTGATTATGGGCCCTTCAAATGACAATTTAGAGGAGATTAAACCAATGGATCCTTGACCATGAAATTTTTTCATGTTACCTTCTTTCATTTTGATATCAATCACAGAGGATAATCGTCCACCGTATCTTGCAGGAAATCCTCCCTTAACCAGTTTAGTAGAATTGATTGCGTCTGAGTTGAATACAGAGAAAAAACCAAATAGGTGAGAGGCATTGTAGACAGGCACCCCATCGAGTAAAATTAAATTTTGGTCTGGTCCACCACCTCTTACATATAACCCAGACGTTCCTTCACTTCCAGTCTGTACACCGGGTAGCAATTGAATGGTTTTCATGATGTCATTTTCACCCAATAGTGCTGGCAGCGCTTTTACTTTTTCCATAGAAAGATCTATGGTGCTCATGGCTGTTTTCTGATGTACTTGCTCTTCTTTGGTAGAAAGAATCTCTACTTCCTCTAACATTTTATCAGAGAGGGAGAAGTTTTTTACGATGTCAAAAGAAAGATAATCCTCATAAATCTGAGTACCATAACCAATGTAACTCACTCTAATTTTTATGGAATCAACGGGGATTGTTAAGCTATACCAGCCATAATCATTAGTCACTGTTCCTTTGCCACTTTTAAGGTCATAAACGGTGCATCCTATGAGTTTTTCACCACTTTCAGCTTCATCGATATAACCGCTAAGGGTGACATTCTTTTGAGAATAGAATACAATGGGTAAGAGAAATAATAGTAGGATGCTTTTTTTGAACACGTACAAAAATAAGAAATCAAATTACTATTTAAACTAGTAATATGTTATTTGTAAAAACAAAAGTAGTTTTACTATGTAAAGTTCTCACTTTTCCCTTAATCTATTTCTTTTACAGAGTTGAAATAGTTGTAATCGCCCCATACATCTTCATTAGTTTCACTTTTTATCTCAGTAGATTTTGTGAAAAGCTCATTTTTTTCAAAAGGCGTTACATTCTTTTTTTCAACTTCTGTTATAATGATGTGTTTTTGATTTTTAGAATTTATTTTAATTGTATCCGCCTTGATTTTATGCTTCTTAAATGCGGTTTTTCCAATAAGTGTTGTATTGTACATTTCAATATCTATGTTTTCACTATAATTTATATGTAATAAATTCCATTTTTGATTGTACTTTTTGTAAGTTATACTCTTTGATAAATCATTTATCTGAGTCCCAAAAAATAGAATTTTATCCATTGAATTATACTTTTTTCCTTTTGGACTTAAATGGTATTCAATAGCGTTAAATGCAAGAGATTCTTTGTCAATTAAAATAGATCCTTTGTATAGTTGTTTTTCTACACTGTTTTTTTGATCAAATTCTATCACATAAACATCTCTTAAATCAATGGTTTTTACTCCCTTTAGCTTAAAATTGTAGTTTTTTCTGTTTTTTCGAAAAAGAAACAAAGATTTAATGTCTTTCAATGGATCATTATTGATTAATGTGTTGGGGCCAGCCCCGCTGAATGGAGTGTCTGCTAATATAGAACTATCAGATTTGTCTCCAGTTTGTCTCCATGCTATAAGTTTAATATAGTCATTATCTGCCTTTTTTGTGTATTTTTCATTAAATGGATTACGATAAATATCCAATATAGCTTCTTTGTGACCTAGACTAGATTCTATGTTGTTTTTTTCTAAAATGTTATCACCAACAAGCTTACTTTTTAATTTGATGTTTTCAGCGTAAAACCCTCTCATCATAATTGGTTTTAAATCATAATTCTCTGGGATTTTTTTAAAAGCTTGGTCTAATAACTCAAGAGGTTCAACAGCAGTTACGATATATTCATTTAATAGAATGGATTTTCCCTCTAATTCAATAAGATTAAAAATGGTATCATCATTTATATCTTGTATTGAAAATGAATTTGGTTTGTAGCTAACAAATGATACATGCAAAGAGTCTACAGATAATCCCTTGGGAATCTTAATGATAAAATCACCTAGCTCATTACTGATGCTACCTACATACTTTTCACCAGATACGTATACTGAAGAAAATGATAGGGGTTCTTTGGTTTTTTTGTCTATAATCTTTCCTGTTATTTGGAAATAGTTTTGTGAATAACTTGACGCTGTTATGAAAACAAGAAATATGAATATCGATTTAATTTTCATTTTAATAAAAATATGAATCTTT
>JAYPLD010000008.1:40897-42222 GCA_038129265.1 Crocinitomicaceae bacterium | reverse complement strand
AAAATACAAGCACTTGTTAAGATAATAGATAAAAATAAATTTTTCATAATGTTTACAGTTTAGATATATTAGCAAATTAAATACAAAAAACTGGTCTTACAGTAGTTTCAACCTGTTATTATGACGAAATGTACATTTTTAATGATGAAAGTAATTATGAGGCTTATGAATTACAATAAGATATTAATAAACTGTTTTCATATATCAATTTTTCTCTTTATTTATATATCTAATTCATGGTCACAACAGAGCGAAAGTAATAGAGAATATGTTGAAAATAAAACAAATGAACTTACTAATGATTCCAGTTATTGGGATAATAATGCCGTAATTTACTTTGGAGCAAATAGAACTGCTTTATACAATTGGTCAGCAGGAGGGATGAACTATTTAGAATTTCATGGACTTGCTGACTTATGGTTCGATTATAGACACAATAAATTTCATTGGAATAACTTTATTGGTATGTCATTTGGTATAATGAAGTCTTCTTATGGCAATTTTGCCAATACACCATGGTGGAAGAATGATGATAGATTAGAAATGACTTCAAAATTTTCAAGAAGAACACCACATTTATGGGATTATTCTTTTTTATTCAATTTCAGAACGCAATTCACATATGGTTACTTTACGGAAGATGATATGATGAATCAGAATTATATGGATAACTTTTTTGCACCTGTTTATCCCATAACAGGATTTGGCTTTGATATACATGCTAATGATTATTTAACTGCATATTTATCTCCAATAACTGTAAAATCAACCATAGTATTAGATGATTCCTTGTCACAGGTAGGTGTATTTGGAGTAAATCCTGGTCAAAAATTTAGAAGTGAAGCGGGAATGTATGTTAATTTACTGTATAGGCACGATAGTTTATTTCACAATAAAAAATTATCGCTTATGACGGATTTGTCTCTGTTTAGCAACTATTTAAATAAGCCAGGAAATATTGATATAACTTGGGAACAGTTAATCACCTATAAATTTTCAAAATACTTTAGCATAACGTTTTCTGGATATCTTATTTATGACCATGATATTAAAATTCCAAGATATCAATCTGATGGAGTAACACCAATTTATCTAACAAGAAGTAACGACCAATTGGATCCCATAACAGGTGATAATCATTATTTTATTGATTATGACAATCCCAATGCAAATAATTATGTAGTTAATTATGTTTCTAATGACACCAATGGTGATGGATTATTTACAGATCCTGGTGAATATGAAGGATGGAAAATTATTAAGACAGGTGCTGCTACACAGTTTATGGAATTTTGGATGATAGGTTTATCATTTACATTCTAATG
>JAYPLD010000008.1:37437-40797 GCA_038129265.1 Crocinitomicaceae bacterium | reverse complement strand
ATTCTATACATCCAATCAATTAAGTATTTGTGTCTAATTTCTTGTTTAAAATTACATGCGCTATTTACAGCTAACGCATTATCTATTGGAAATTGAAATTTTGTATGTAAATAATCTAGCCAACTTTTTTTACTAATGGTTTTTTCCCATTCATAATTAATACCGTGTACAGAATACGGGTCATGGATACTTCTCAGGTATGGTAAAGCTTTTAGCCAAACATCTTCTACATTATTGGTTTGACCTCCGCTATTTGAAAAATATGCCGCTGTGATATAATCCATATTTTCATCAACTAATATCAGGTTTCTTGTTTCCTTAACGGCATCTATGATATCTTGACTTTTATACATTCTACCCTTGTATACTTGACAATTAACTAGATCTGTTAAGTTAAACCCTTCATGTATAAATTTGTATTGATTTTTAAGTGCATATGTCCTACTGATTATCGAATGAACTTTATAGAAATCTTTGGTTTGATGAAGACCTACCTCAGACTCAAGAACTCCAACAAGGTATTTTTCAAGATCTACATTATTCACTAAAGTTAACTTCCCTTTTCTTGAAAAAATTTCCAATTCTCCATAATAACTTCTTTTTCTAAAAGATGGATTTTTACCCGTTATTGTAAAAATACAAGTGTCTTTCGTTTTTTTATGGATATAAATGGTGTCAAATTCACCTATTAATTGATCATTAAAGAGGATTTGTACCTTATTATAATGTGATTTTATGTTTAACCTAGATTTACTCTCTAGTTCCCTGTCTAAATTGCTATTAGATGCTGTGACAAAATAGTGATCAGGTGTCGTGATTTCAACGGAATTTAATTGAATATTCCTAAGCAAACCAATTTTCAATTCCATTGAATGGCACCATATTAAATGGAAAGTAAAAAAGATGTACAAAAATGATCTTATCACAGCTTCAAAATTAAAATCGAAAAAAACGTTTCAAATATTAACTACTTATAGTTTTTAACATCTCAATTGCAGTAAGTTTTGGGACGTTTTTACCCTGACACAGTTTTTTTAAAACTTTATAATCACGTAAAATGGTCTCTAAATAAGACTGTTGATCTAAAATATGACCTAAATTAATTTTTAAGTTAATCACGCTTAATTCACTTTGAATCAGCTCTTTAACTGTTTCTTTATTTAAAATCAAATTAACAAGTGATATGTATCTTACCTTAACTAATATCTTGGCAATTTGATATGAAATCCAACTACTTTTATAACAAACGATTTGGGGTACATTAAAAAATGCTGTTTCTAAAGTTGCTGTTCCAGAAGTAACGAAAGCTACGCGTGAATGATTTAATATATTGTAAGTATCATTATAGATGATGCTCACATTGCCTTCTAAACCAATTTTATAGTATACCTTTTTAAGGTGATGAATCCCCCCAATAATGATATTAAATTGTTCTTCTCTACCCTTACATGCGTTAAGCATTATAGGTAATTTTTTTTCAATCTCCTGCACTCTGCTTCCTGGAAGAAGAATTATATTTTCTTTTTTATGATCTAGTTCATATTTTGAATAAAACTCTTCTTTACTAATGGCTTCCTCGTTAATAAACCTCTCAATGTGTTCTACAAGTGGATGACCATTATAACTTACTTCGATACCCTGATTTTTAAAATAGTTCTTTTCAAAGGGAAGGATGACAAATAACTTATCAATGTATTTTTTAATTTTTTTTACTCTATTCTCCTTCCAAGCCCAAACTTGAGGTGCTATAAAATAAAAAACAGGAATTCCTGTATGAGATCTAATGAATTTAGCAATTCTCATATTAAAACCAGGGAAATCAATTAGAACTAGAGCATCAGGGTCATGATCTACAATATCTTTTTTGCAAAATTTTATGTTTTTTAAAATAGATTTTAGGTTAACAATTACTTCTAAAAACCCCATGTAATTATGATCCTTATAATGTTTTACCAGGTCACCCCCCTCCCCTTTCATTAAATCTCCTCCCCAGCACCTGAACTGTGCATCCTGATCTAATTTCTTGATTTCTCGTATTAACTGTGATCCATATAGATCCCCAGATGCTTCACCGGCAATGAGATAGTACTTCATTAATTTATAAATAACATGGAAACGGCTGCCCATAGTAGAGTTAAGCCTACTATACCTTTAGAAAACTGATCAATCTTGAAGATAAAAAATGAAAAATAGAAAATCAACATGTTCACTAACAGACAAAACATAAGTGTATTTTGCCTCATTTCTAAGTAAATTTCAGATACTAAGTTGTTGGTGTTAATTTCACCAAAAAAATAAGATGAAAACTGTAAAAATGACAAGTTGTTTCCGATTACTAAAAAAGCAATTAAAAAACCAATTACAGGGCTAATAAACCCAGCTATTAATCCATACTTAAATTTATTCCATTTTAATGTCCAACTATATCTCATCTAACTTCCATTTATTGATTTCTATTACTGAATCATAACATGTCATATCAAATTGAGTGGGTACTATGGTAATGTAGTTGTTTTCAAGATAATAAATATCTGAGTTTTCATCCTTTTCTTTAGAACCAAAAGATCCTGTCAGCCAATAGTACTTGTTACCAAAAGGGTCAGCCCGTTGATCAAATGTATCATCCCAAAATGCTCGACCTTGTTTACATACTTTAATTCCCTTTATTTTATTTTCATCCACTGCCGGAATATTTACATTTAAACAAGTCCCCATTTTCATATTATTTTCTATCAAAGCCTTAAAAATAACTTTAATATACTTTATTGAAGGATTAAAATTAGCATCAGGATCATAACTCGTCAGTGAAAATCCAATACTAGGAATACCTTCTAGTGCACCTTCAACTGCTGCAGACATCGTGCCAGAGTATAAAACATTAGTACTCACATTCGACCCATGATTTATACCCGATAAAATATAATCTGGCTTTCTATCTTTCAGCAAATACATTCCCATTTTTATGCAATCTACAGGAGTGCCTGTGCAGCAATAGGCTTTAATATTTTTAAATTGAGTTGTTTCATAACATCTTATTGGTTCATTTACTGTAATGGCATGACCCATTCCCGATTGTGGTTTATCAGGCGCAACAATTAGAATTTCACCAAAATCTTTTACTGCGTTAACCAATGATGTTATCCCTTTTGCATTATATCCATCATCGTTTGTAATTAAAATAAGTGGTCTAGACATTCAACTAAATTAATTATTATTAAAAATTTGGCACTAACTTTGTTTATAAGATTTTAAATAATTCAGATGAAAAAAATAGTAAGCGTATTAACGATTATATCCATAAACTTTCTCTTTACATCTCTTTCAGTTTTTGGAAACAAAGTTGAAACCACATCAAAAATT
>JAYPLD010000008.1:35511-37337 GCA_038129265.1 Crocinitomicaceae bacterium | reverse complement strand
GATTTGTTAGACGAAAATAAATCTGTACTTAAACTATCAAAGGAGTTTATCATTGATGACTTAATGGATCTTACTGATTTTTTTAGAGAAAGAATGCTTGATATTGAAGAAAAAATATCATTAACAAATAAGAGAATCACTAAAATTAACCAAACTATTGCTAATATTCAATCCCAATTGAGGACCCTAAATGCTAGGGTAAGAAATCAGTTCAGTAACGTGGTTGTCCAAATTACCAGTAAAGAAGAGTTAAAAGTAGCTTATGAGCTAAGCTATAATATCAACGATAGGGCTGGCTGGAAACCTTGTTTTGATTTAAGAATAGAAAAAATGAATTCCCCAGTTGACATTACCTACAAGGCTGAAATTTATCAAAATACAAACGAACAATGGAAAAATATAAATGTTTCCTTATCTACAGGAAATCTAAATCAATCCAATAAAGCACCTGCATTTAATACTGATTATCTTTCTGTACGAAGAAATGTAAGAAATAAATACAGAGTGCAAACTTCTTCAAATCCTCGATATGATAATTATTCAAGTGAAGAAGCAGGGGCATCTGTAGATATGGAAATGGCTATGGATGATGATGTAGGGTATGCTGAAACATCTGCAGCTTTCACTACAGTTGATTTTAGTGGTACACAAATTCAGTATGATATTGCCTTGCCCTACTCCATATCATCCTCTTCTAAATCAATTTTTATAGAGATTCAAAAAATTAATTTACCTGCTACATACGATTACTATACTTATCCAAAATTAGATAAAGATGTGTTTCTAATGTGTCATTTTACATCTATAGCGGAACAAAACTTTCTTGCTGGTAGTGCTCAAATTTATTTTGAAGGAAAATCGGTAGGTACCACCTACTTGGATCCTTTATCTACTAAAAGTACAATAGATTTATCCCTGAGTCGAGATTTATCCATTTTAACGACAAGAAAGCCATTGAAAAAGTTTTCTTCAGAAACTAAAATTAGCGATAAAGTAAAACAGGAAAGATCATTCGAGATTACATTGAAAAATAATAAATCTTCAAAAATTACAGTGAAACTAGTAGATCAAATTCCAGTTTCCAATGATAAATCTATTGACGTAGAGTTGGTGGAATCTAGTGAAGCAAAATTTAATAAAAACAAAGGTAAGTTAACTTGGTTAATCGATTTAGAACCCAATACATCAATAACCAAAAAATTCACCTATACCGTAAAATACCCAGAAGACGAACGTGTAATTGGTCTTTAATTCACTCCTATAGTTTGTTTACAAGAAGCTAAAATATCTTTGGCATTCTCTAATGTTTTACCTTCAGCATAGCATCTTAATACAGGTTCAGTTCCAGAGGGCCTAATCATTAACCATTCATCTTCACTAAGGATGAATTTATAACCATCAGTAGTGTCTACACGCTGTACATCATATTTTCCAAAAGATTGAAAAGCATTGTTTTGACAACTTTCTACAATGGATTGTTTCAACTTTTCATTAAGGTGTAGATCGTCTCTCCAATATTTAAACTCCCCTACTAGTTCGTAAATTTCTTCAATTAATGAAGTTAATGATTTACCTGACTTAGCCATGTATTCAAATATGACTAAGCCCATCCAAATTCCATCTCTTTCAG
This sequence comes from Crocinitomicaceae bacterium, assembly GCA_038129265.1. Classification (GTDB taxonomy): domain Bacteria; phylum Bacteroidota; class Bacteroidia; order Flavobacteriales_D; family Parvicellaceae. The sequence continues at coordinate 35,707 of JAYPLD010000008.1, read as the reverse complement.
GAATGTGTCCTTTTATGGCAATACCTCCTGATTCTTCCCCTCCAATTAGAACATCTTCATTAATCATTTGTTGAGCTATATGCTTAAAGCCAATTTGAACAGTATCGTGTTCCAACCCCCACATTTCGGCTAATTTTACCACTCTAGGTGTTGTAGATGCAGCTACTACCACTTTACCATTCATAGATTTGTATTT
>JAYPLD010000008.1:27420-35411 GCA_038129265.1 Crocinitomicaceae bacterium | reverse complement strand
TTCTTTCATTTCTGAAAGATTTATAGAGGAAAAATCTAAATTATTTTTAGAAGGAATTAATGCTTCTACTTCTGAAATTTTGTCAGAGGTAAGAGGACCTCCATAATGACCTTTTAGTTTAAACCCATTGTAAGAAGGTGGGTTGTGACTTGCAGTAAGTACAATACCAATCGAAGCATTTAATTCTTTAGCGGCTAATGAAATCATTGGAGTCGTTATGATACTATCTGCTTGATATACTTTAATACCCTGTGATACGAGTGCTTTTGTTGCAGTTTCCATAAATAAGCTCCCAGCAAATCGACAATCATGGCCAATGACTACGCTTAAGTTATTTTCGAAATTCTTTTTAATCCATAGTCCAGTAGCTGTTGTGATTCTAGCCACATTTTCTACCGTAAACTCATCTGCTATTATGGCTCTCCAACCATCTGTACCAAATTTGATATCTGACATGTTTTGATTTTTCAGTAAATGTATGATTTTTACCTAAAATCGAATGTGTTTTTGGATTGATACCGTCTACGAAAATTAGATTTTCTAATAAAAAACCCAATTTGTCCCTTTTAATCTTAATTAGAAATTATTCTTTTTTAAGTGATTATCAGGGATAGCTCTTATATTTGTTTAAAATTACGTCATGAAGATTGTTATTGCAGGTGCCGGAGATGTGGGTACACATTTAGCAAAGCTTTTAGCTTCTGAGGACCACGATATTTATCTCATAGATCGTAGCGAAGAAAGTTTAGCAGCCGTTTCAAGCCAAATTGATGTATTTACAATAACTGGTGATGCCAAATCAGTAGAGATTATGGAGCATAAGCTTATTGAATCTTGTGATTTGCTCATTGCAGTTACATCTAGTGAAGAAACCAACATGCTGATATGTATATTAGGTAAAAAACTAGGTGCTAAACGGACCATAGCCAGAATAAATGATGTAAACATAGTAAAAGAAGGAAAAGAACATTTTTACCATGATTTAGGTATTGACACACTCATTTCCCCAACCCATTTAGCCACACTAGAAATTCAACGTTTAATTAATCAAGCTTCATTTACGGATGATTTGGAGTTTGAAGGCGGTAAACTAACTGTTTTTGGAATATCATTGGCTAAAGATTCTCCGCTGATAAATAAATCTGTTAGAGAAAGTGCCTCCCTGAATCCAAATCTAACATTTAAACCATTAGCCCTTCACCGAAATGATTATACGTTATTGGTGAATAACGAAACCGTATTCCAAGAAAATGATATTGTATATTTTATATCATTAAAAGAATCTATTGATATCATTAATAAGATATGTGGTAAAGAAAATTTCAAGATTAAAGACATAATGATATTAGGAGGTAGTAGAATTGGTCTTTACACGGCAGAATTACTGGAAAACGAATATCGTGTTACTATAGTTGAAAAAGATAAGGAAAGATGTGATGAAATAGCGGGTTATTTAAATAAGACACTGGTCATTAATATGGATGGTCATGATGTACAAATGTTAGAAGAAGAAGGCCTAACAGATATGGATGCCCTTATTTCTGTAACAGCAGATTCTGAAATGAATATCATGTCTTCGTTAGTGGGTAAAAAACACGGAATTAAGAAAACGATAGCTAGAATTGAAAATTTTGATTACATCCATTTATCTCAATCCATTGGGGTAGATACTCTAATAAACAAAAAAATTATAGCCGCAAGTGATATCTTCAAATTTGTAAGAAAAGGCAATGTAAGTTCTGTTTCAAATTTACATGGTGTGGATGCCGAAATTATTGAATTTGTGGTTAATGAAGGTTCTAAAGTAACTAAACACCCAATAAGAGACCTTAAATTCCCTAAATCTGCAAATATTGCTGGAGTAATACGTGACTCATATGCCATCATTCCTTTTGGAAATTTCCAACTCATGCCTAATGATAAAACAATTGTATTTTCCTTAACAGAATCTATTAAAGAAATTGAACAGTTTTTCCAGTAATAAAAAAGGTCTTTTTAATTCATCAGTAATAGTATATGTAATTGGAACACTACTGCTGTTAAATGGTTTACTTATGCTAAGCTGTGTGCCATTTGCCGTTTATTACGATGATCAACATCACATCAACACCTTTTTGCTTTGCAGTTCAATTACCATAACATTTGGTTTTTTACTTCGATTTCTAACTAAGGATGAAAAAAATGCTGAAATCAAAAAGAGAGATGGATATTTAATTGTGGTAGGAGGTTGGTTATGTATGACTTTTTTTGGCACCCTACCCTATTTGTTAACGAATAGCATTCCTGCTTTTTCAGATGCTTTTTTTGAAACGATGTCAGGTTTCACTACAACAGGGTCCACCATTTTAGATAAAATTGAAACTCTACCTAAGAGCATTTTGTTCTGGAGAAGTATGACGCAATGGATCGGAGGTATGGGAATTATAGTCTTGACAATAGCCATTTTACCCCTTTTAGGGATTGGTGGTATGGAATTATTTGTTGCTGAAGCTCCTGGCCCTACAAAAGATAAAATACATCCAAGAATTAAAGAAACGGCAAAAAGATTATGGATTATTTATTTTTCACTTACCGCATTAGAAACCGTGATTCTCATGTTATTAGGTCTAAGTTTTTTTGATGCCATTAATCATTCGCTAACTACTACCTCAACAGGTGGTTTTTCAACTAAACAAGAAAGTATAGCCGCATTTCAGAATCCATTGGTGGAAGCTGTAATTGTAATCTTTATGTTTTTAGCAGGAACCAATTTTACCATGATCTATTTTGGATTAAAAATGAAGTTTAGGAAAATTATAAATAATGATGAGTTTAAATGGTATTTATCTGCTGTGCTAATTCTTATTTTATTGCTTACTTCATACAGGACGCTCACTTCATCTTCTGATTTTATGCATTCATTTAGAGAAATTTCTTTTCAAGTAGTTTCTATTATCACTACTACGGGTTATGCTACTGCTGATTACACCTTATGGGGATCCTTTCTTACATTCATTTTTTTTCTATTTCTTTTTTCAGGTGCCTCAGCAGGAAGCACAAGTGGTGGGATTAAAATTGTAAGAATAATTTTATTGATAAAAAATGGTTTACTGGAATTTAAAAGGAGATTACATCCAAAGGCAGTAATTCCTGTTATGTTAAATAAGCAGGTTATTTCAAGTACCATTACCTATAATTTATTGGCTTTTATTTTCTTATATCTCTTTGTATTTACGCTTGGTTCTATTTTTTTATCTCTATTAGGAGTAGACATGTTGACTTCAATTAGTGCTGTAGCATCTGCTGTGGGGAATGTGGGTCCGGGTATTGCAGATGTAGGTCCTTCCTTCTCCTTTTCACAATTACCTAACTCTGCAAAATGGATTTTATCCCTGTTGATGCTTATGGGCAGATTAGAGTTGTTTACGGTATGTGTTTTATTTACCCCCTATTTTTGGAAAAGAAACTAGTCTATTATGAAATTACTTTACGAAACACCTGTTGATTGGGCTATACAAGCTGTAAAGGATATGGATTCATTTTTACAGGATCACGCTGATGCCGAAAGAAAAGTGGCAAATATGTGCCTGTCATTAATTGCTAAATATCCTAACCGAGTTGAAATTATAGATGAACTTATTCAAATTTCAGTTGAAGAATTATTGCATTTCAAACAGGTTTATGAATTAATAAGATACAGAGGTCAGGAATTAAATGGTGTTTTTCAAAAGGATCCTTACATCAAAGGGCTTATGTCCATAGTTAGTGGAGATTCTGATCAATTATTTATGGATCGTCTAATTATTGCATCTGTGGCTGAATTAAGAGGGTCTGAACGATTCAAATTAATCGGTGAAGTTTGTGACGATAAAAAAATTGCTCGTTTCTATTCAAATCTTCATTTGCAAGAACTAGAGCATATTGATTCTTTTATAAAAATGGCTAAAGTTTATTTTGATCCGAAGGATGTTGACTATCGAACGGAGGAAATACTCCAAAAAGAAGCGGAAATCACTTCTTCTCTTCCATGGAGAAGTGCAATTCACTGAAGTAAATAAACGAATAGGTGTAGTTATGTAAATTTTATTAGATTTACTAATAATGGATTTATCTATAGCTGATATTGGTAGTGTGAATCATCTTAAACCAAAGAAAGGAAGACTTTTACTTGCTGAACCTTTCATGGTAGACGACCACTTTTCAAGGTCAGTTATTTTCATTTGTGAACACAATAATGATGGCTCGTATGGTTTTATAATAAACAATGAACTAAACTTGAAATTAGATGAAATTATTCCAGAAAAGGGTTTACCAGCCTTAGATGTCTTTTATGGAGGTCCTGTTCATGCTTCTAATTTGTTCTACATCCACCAGTTTGGAGATACCATTAACAATTCTGTAAAAATCACAGATGATATATGGACTGGTGGAGACTTTAATCAACTTATGGAATTCATTAAATTGAATGTAATTGAATCGGCTAAAGTGAAATTTTTTCTTGGCTATTCGGGTTGGTCAAAACATCAACTGGAAGATGAAATGAAAACTAATTCTTGGATTATATCCGAGAGAAAAAAAATTGATGTATTCAGGAACAATAAAGATTTTTGGAAAAATATCTTAGAAAATAAAGGGGGTAAATTTAAAGCTATTGCTAATTTTCCATTAAATCCGTCTGATAATTAACCACTTCTTGGTTGAGCAAATCAGTTAGCTTATTAGCTAGACTATTATAATATCTTTTATCCTTATACTGCCCTATCCATCTAATCCCCTTGATGGAATTAGTAATGATAATTTCATCTGCAGACAGCAAATGTTGTAATTGTATGGGATTCTCATAAACCAACATGCCATTGGTGATGGCAAGATTTATTACTTGCATTCTCATGATTCCCCCAACACATCCCTCAGAAAGTGCAGGTGTGTATAGAACACCGTTTGAGGAAATAAACAGATTTGAATTAGTGGTTTCAATGATGTTTCCATTTTCATTTTTTATAAGGGCATCATCTAATTGATTTTCTCTAGAAAAAATAGATGCTAAAACATAAAGTTGAGCATTAGCTAATTTATACGGAGATAATATATTTAGCGGTTTAAGTATTTCGTCATATACATCAATTTTTAACCCTTTTTTATTGGTTGAATATGAATTTTCGCTAAGCGTTTTCGATTCTATGATGAAGTTCATATCATTAGTTTCTGGAAGGTATGTACCTCGACCACTTCGATAAACACTTATTCTGATGATCCCTCCTTCATATATATTGTTTAGCTGTAATAAATCAATTATTAAGGGTTCGATAAAGTTCAAATGTAAGTGTTGATCATCATACAACTTTAATTTTTCTACAGCCGAATGAAGACGTTTTAAATGATGTACTAGAAAAACGGGTTTTCCATTTATAACCTTTATCGTTTCAAAGGCGCCATCTCCAAATGAAAAACCTCTTTTTACGTCCTCATATTGGATATCATCAATTTGTACAAACTCACCGTTAAAACACACTTTTTTCATAGGCAGGCAAATATATTATTATCCCTTAATTAAAATAGTTTAAGGCGTAATTTGTTATAGCCTCAAAGAAATATTTAGCATTATTTAAATCATAAAACATAATAAATAGAATGCCGAAAATAGAACCACTAATGTGCGCATCATGCGCAATATTGGTATATTTTTTTTTAGCCATATAATTTTCTGCTAATATGTACAACACTCCAAATATGAACCCAGGAATCCATATTCCAGGTAATAATACAATTCCTAACTCTTTTAAGGGATTCAGTACAATGTAGCTAAAAACAATAGCTGAAACTGCTCCAGAGGCTCCTAAACTGAGATAGTTAGGATTATTTCCATGTTTATAAAGTGAAGGTATAGTTGCAAACATGGCAGCACATACATAGAAAATTAAAAATGTAAATTCACCAAGAGCAGCATGATTAGTAAAATAAATTTCGAGATATGGCCCGAACATATATAATACATACATGTTAAAAAATAAATGTAAAAAATCTGCATGTATGAATGCATGTGTAAAAAGAAGCCATATTTCTTTTTGATTCAAAACTCTTGATGGCGATAAAATGAGTATATTTTTTATGTTGTAATTATTAAAAGAGACCCATGAAATTATACATGTAACTATGATGATACCAAAGGTAATGGTTGAATACATGAAACAAAAGAACTTATTTTTAATAAGTAAACATAGTCTGTGAGACAAAATCTAAATCATTTTCGTTCATTTGTAGCGCATGTCTAAATCAAATTTTATAAGTGAGTTTGTAAAAAGTGAAAATCAGATAGGCGCAATTGCTCCTAGTTCAAAATATTTAGCTAAAAAAATGTTGGCTAAAATTGACTTTTCAATTGATTTAAACATTGTAGAATTAGGACCAGGAACAGGTGTATTCACATCAAAATTACTTAAAAGAATGTCACCTAATTCCAAATTGCTATCTCTTGAACTTAATCCCTATTTTGCCTCAAAAATTAGAAAAACTGTACGAGACAGTCGGTTTCAAATACGATGTGACAGTGCTGAAAATATAAATACTGTCCTAAAACAGACTCAATTTCCAGAAGTGGATTATATTATTTCATCTCTTCCTCTAGCGGTATTGCCTATTAGACTCAAATTACGCATAATTAATGAATGTAAATTGGCATTAGGATCTAAAGGTGGGTTTATACAATTCCAGTATTCACTTAATGCAAAAGATCTCTTACATAAAAAGTTTAACTCAGTTGATATTACATTTACTCCTTTAAACTTACCTCCAGCTTTTGTGTACCATTGTTCATTTTAGTGGCCCTTAACATCTCTCTTTTTCCGGGTGGACCGGGAAGCCTTTCTACTTTAAAACCAATCTGTTCTAGATCCCTTCTTACTTGACCTTTTGCACAATATGTAACAAAAACACCATCATTGTTCATCAGATTAAATATCAATTTTAAAACAGATATGTCCCATAGTTTTTCTTCTACTCTTGGTCCAAATGCATCAAAGTAAACTAGATCGTATTTATTCTTAGGTTTTAGATGTTGAATCATTATCGAAGACTTATTAATAACTAATCCATCTTCAATTGTTTGATTCATATCCCATTTTACTTCGTGAATTTTAGAATAAAGCTCATGTTGAAATTTTTTATTTAACTTATTAATTAACTTTTTATCTACAGGAAATGGTTCTAGAGCGTGGTAGAATAATTTAATGTTTAATTGATTTTCTATTAGGTAATTAATAGTAAGAAAACAATTTAGACCTGTACCAAAACCTACCTCTAAAATATTCACTTGATTAGAAATCATGTTGGGTAATAGATAGGCTAATCCATTTTGAATAAAGACATGTAAGGACTCCGTATTGGCTCCATGTATGGAATGGTAATGTTCGTTCAGCTCACTATTGTAAAGTGTGTATGAACCATCTGCTGTTTGTTTTAATTCTAAAATAATTTTCAATTAAATTTCAAAAACATCTCCATCATTTACTGCTATTGTATTTTCAAAAATAACTTTGGCTTCCTCTTCAAAATTCTTTATTTCATTATACCTAGCAGAAAAATGGCCTATAATTAATCTGTCTATATCTGCTTCTTTTGCAATAGTTGCAGCATCCTTTGCAGTAGAGTGTTGCGTTTTCTGAGCCCTATCTTTCATTTGCTCCAAAAATGTAGCTTCATGATACAGTAAATCTACATTTGAAATAATTGGGATTAAATTTGGATCATATTGCGTATCTGCGCAATAAGCATATGAGCGAGGTTTAGGACTATCTTTTGTGTAATCTTTATACGTTAAAGTTTCATTGTTAAAGACTACATCTTTACCCTCTTTTAAGTGTTTTAACAATTCAAATGGAATTGACTTGTTTTGAATTTTTGTTTTAATGATATTTCTACTCTTTTTGACTTCTCTAAATAGAAAACCACAACATGGAACGGAATGAGATACTGGAAATGAAAACACTTGTAATACAGTATCTTCAAAAATCAAG
>JAYPLD010000008.1:0-27320 GCA_038129265.1 Crocinitomicaceae bacterium | reverse complement strand
GGAATGAGATACTGGAAATGAAAACACTTGTAATACAGTATCTTCAAAAATCAAGGTTTTGTTTTTAAAATTAAGTGGATGGAATTCTGTTCTGAAACGAAAAGGTTTCCCTGATATTTTAAAATGAAGATCCAATATTTCTTCTAGTTCTTTTGGGGCATAGATGTGAATAGGATTAATTCTTCCTAGTAAATTAAATGTAGATAGTAATCCTATTAATCCTAAATAATGATCACCATGAAGATGACTTATAAAGATGTGATCGATTTTAGAAAATCTACAACCAAATTTTCTTAATTGAATTTGTGTTCCCTCGCCACAATCAATAAGAAACCTTCTTTCTTGAATATTTAGAAATTGAGAAGTTGGTCTTTTTTCTACAGTGGGTATAGCTCCTCCTGATCCTAATATGGTGAGTTTAAATTTCAATAAAAAAAAATCCCGACTTGCGGGATTTAAATTTTAATGATTAACAATTAATCGTTTTGTTAATTGTTGGGACCCATCAGAAATGGAATACATGTAAACACCATTTTGTAACAACGATGTATTTATATAAACATCATTTATTCCCCTAACAGCATCTATAGAATAGCTTTCAACAGTCTCCCCTAATAGGTTTGTTAATTTATAATTTACAGAAAGGTTCTTTCCACTTACAAATTGAACTTTACAATTGTTATTTGCAGGGTTTGGAATAGCATTATCCAACTTCAGAGTATTCGTAGTTAAATGATATGAATCAATTCCTACTGGTCCTATATTGATAATATATCCATCATAGGTGAAAGTTTGAGGAAATGGATTAAAAAATATAGTAACCCAACCTGTAATATCAAGAGTGATCTGAAATGAACCATTAGTAGTAGGCATACCATCGATGGTAGCACAGCCCGCTGAGTCTCCGTACCAAGTACAGGATGGTACATTACAGGCGTAAGAAATTCCAGGAGGTAAATTGGTTACATTATTTAACACCACTGAGTCAACTGGAACACCTGCAAAAGCAGAATCAATATCACCTGCATCAAGAGGAACTTTAAAATTTACAATTTGCTGATAAGCCACACCTATATCGCCAGATAAGAAATTCGTTTGTTCATCAGGCCAAATTCCCCATGAAGAATCTGCGTAAAGAGGATCTGGTGTACATTGAGAATAATTAAAGTTATACACTGTTAAAGCAAAAAGTAGTAGTAATAATTTTTTCATATAAGGTTTATTAATTAATAATGTCGTTTTCCGTTGAAACTATGCTAAATACAGTATCCAATTGCGAAATAGAAATTATCTTTTCAACAGATGGTTGTAAGCCGAATAAGATCATTTCAGATTTTTTTTCTTTAGCTAATCTGTTACCTACTAAAAGCGCACTTAAACCACTTGAATCACAATACTTAACTCTACTTAGATCAACGATAAAATGAGAAAACAGTTGCTTGCTTTGATGCAGAAAATGAGACTTTAATTCTGGAGCATTGAGCGTATCCAGTTTTTCAACGTGACACCTAATTATAACCTTACTTTCCTTATTTTCTACAATAAAATTCATAACTGTAAAACAAAAATAAGATAATTATTTATAGTTAGGCTCTATTTAATCTACCAGCTAACAAATAAATTACGGCCATTCTTACAGCAACACCATTTTCAACTTGATCAAGAATCAATGAACGGGACGAATCAGCTACTTCTGAAGAAATTTCAACTCCCCTATTTATGGGGCCAGGATGTAAAATAGTGATCTCTTTATTTAATTCACTAAGGATTTGCATATTTAATCCGTATTGTTTGGTGTATTCTCTTATCGATGGGAAATACTGAATCTCTTGCCTTTCTAATTGAATCCTTAGCATATTGGCTACATCACACCATTTTAAAGCATTTATAAGATTGTGTTCCACTTTTACACCAAGATGATGAATATACTTTGGAATTAGTGTAGTTGGTCCGCAAACCATTACTTCTGCACCTAATTTCTTTAGAGCATAAATGTTTGATAAAGCCACTCTTGAATGTTTAATATCACCCACTATAGCTACTTTAAGTCCTTTTAAATCACCGAACTTTTCTCTTATGGAAAAGCAATCTAATAAAGCCTGAGTTGGATGCTCATGAGTACCATCACCAGCATTAATTACACTCGTATTGGTATTGTTGGCTATATGATTAGCAGCACCAGGATGTGGATGTCTCATAACCACCAAATCAACTTTCATGGAAAGGATATTATTAGTAGTATCAATAAGAGTTTCTCCTTTTTTAACACTTGAAGATGAAGCAGAAAAATTGATCACATCAGCAGATAATCTTTTTTCAGCTAATTCAAAGGACAATTTAGTCCTGGTACTGTTTTCAAAAAATAAATTAGCTATCGTAATATCTCTTAAAGTAGGTACTTTTTTAATAGGTCTATTAATGATTTCTTTAAAGCTTTCCGCTGTTTTAAATATGGTATTTAAATCATTGGTTTCAAGATCATTTATGGAAATTAGATGTTTTACGCTTAAATCATTCATTTTCATTAGGGGAATAAAGTAATATTTGATCCTTACCGTGCACTTCTTTCCATTGTACACTTACTTTTTCTTCATTTATGGTGTCAATAGACTGCCCAATATAATCAGCTCTAATGGGCAAGTGTTGTGTAAATCTTCGTTCAATTAAGGTTAAAAATTCCACCGATTTTGGTCTTCCAAAAGTCATGATTGCATCTAAACCAGAACGGATAGTTCTTCCGGTAAAAAAGACATCATCTACAAGAACTACCACTTTATTTTCAATAGTAAAATCGATATTAGTTACGCTTGGAATTAGAGGTTTCTCTTTTCTTCTAAAATCATCTCTAAAAAAAGTAATATCTAAGGCACCTGTAATAACGGATTGATTAGTGATTAATTCTAATTCTTTTTGAATTCGATTAGCTAAATAGATTCCATTTGGTTGTAAACCAACAATAACAGTTTCGGTAAAATCATCATGGTTTTCAATAAGTTGGAAACAAAGTCTTCTTAGGGTTAGAGAAACTTGAAGACTATTTAGAATCTCGGTTGAGTGCATTAAAAGACAAATATAAAACCTAAATATGAATAATAGACTAAACTAGGTTAAAAAACTTATGCTTTTATCTATTATTTGATCTAATGCGGTTGGAATATGATTCTCTTCCCAAGGATGTTTTGAACCAAAAGTATGATTTGTTCTCAACTTAAAAAGGCTTCCAAAATTAGACCAGCTCAATAAATTTAACGCATTTTGAAAATCAACAGCTAGATCCATAGTACCGTGACATATTAACGTTTTTCCGCTGAATTTCTTTAAGGAAGACTCAATATTTAAATAACTTTCGTTATTGATATAATTTTGATAAAATTGATATAGATGGGGTAGCTTTTGCTTAGTTCTTTTGTTTTCAACATACCTCACCCCATTTTTCCTCCACTGGTCAATTTCACTTTTTTCAGGAAATCTATTTTTATAATCTGAAACACTTGCTAATAGAATTAAGGATTCTACATGTAGACCTCTAGCACTTGCAATACAAGCTATACCTCCACCCCTGCTATGACCCATTAGATGAATCTTTGCATTTGAAAAATAGGTGAATTGACTTTTAACGTAATTAACAACCCTGACTAAATCATTAACTTCAATGGAGTAATTATTTTCACTAAAAGCTTTTAAATCTGGAAAATCTATGGGGTTACTCATCGTACCACCATTATGCGAAAAATTAAATTTCAGGAAATTGATACCATTTTGAGCAAATTTATCCGCCATTAAATTCCAACATCCCCAATCCTTAAATCCTTTATATCCATGACAGAAAATGATTAAGTTCTTATCATGATGCTGAAAAGGTTTAGTTAAATCACATATAATAGGTTTTTCAGATGACGATCCTTGTATAACAAATTTTTCCTTTGTTGTTTTAGGCATCAATAATTGAAATCGAATTTATTTTGTCTCCACCTTCAATCAAATCTATTACTTCAACACCCTCTACTACTTTGCCAAAACAAGTATGATTTCTATCTAGGTGTGCTGTGTTTTCTCTAGAGTGACAAATGAAAAATTGAGAACCACCTGTATTCCTACCAGCATGTGCCATCGATAAAACTCCCCTATCGTGGTATTGATTGTCACCATCTAATTCACAGTCAATAGCATATCCTGGTCCACCCACACCTGTACCTTGTGGACAACCACCTTGGATTACAAAATCAGGGATAACTCTATGGAATGTAAGGCCATTATAAAATCCACTATTGGATAGATCAACAAAATTTTGTACCGTTTTAGGTGCATCGTTTTCATAAAACTCTACTTCCATTTTCCCTTTTATGGTATCAATAATTGCTTTTTTCATTTTTTAATTTTTATCTGGTTAACTTTTTATATTTGATTCTTGTAGGTATTATATCTGAACCAAGTCTTTTCTTTCTGTTTTCTTCATAATCTGAATATCCGCCTTCAAAGTAATAGACGCTAGAATTACCCTCAAAAGCTAGAATGTGAGTGCAAATACGGTCTAAAAACCACCTGTCGTGTGAAATTACCACTGCACAGCCAGCGAAAGATTGAATTCCTTCTTCTAATGCTCTTAGTGTATTTACATCAATATCGTTTGTAGGCTCATCTAATAATAACACATTTGCTTCCGTTTTTAAAGTCATGGCAAGATGTAATCTATTTCTTTCCCCTCCAGATAAGACCCCAACTTTCTTTTGCTGATCAGCACCGTTGAAATTAAATTTAGATACGTAGGCTCTTGAATTGATGGTTTGCCCTCCAATTTCAATAACTTCATTTCCTTCACTAACTACCTCCCATACAGATTTATTTGGATCAATTGACTTATGTCTTTGATCAACATAACCAATCTTTACGGTAGAACCAATGTTTATTTTCCCTTTGTCTGGAGTTTCTTCATCCATTATCATTCTAAACAAAGTGGTTTTACCTGCTCCGTTAGGTCCAATTACCCCAACTATTCCTGCTGGTGGTAATTTAAAACTCATGTTTTCATACAACAAGTTGTCATCATACCCTTTAGCAATATCATTAGCTTCGATCACTTCGTTACCCAATCTTGGGCCGTTTGGAATAGGAATTTCAATTTTAGCTTCCTTTTCTTTAACCGTTTCATTAAGCATGGACTCATAATTTTTAAGCCTTGCTTTGCCCTTAGCTTGTCTACCTTTAGCTCCTTGTCTTACCCACTCTAATTCTCGGTCTAATGCCTTTTTACGCTTACTCTCTGTTTTTTCTTCTTGTTCTAATCTTTTTGCTTTTTGCTCTAGCCAAGAACTGTAATTGCCTTTAAATGGGATACCCTCACCCCTATCTAATTCCAATATCCAACCAGCCACATTGTCTAAAAAATATCTGTCGTGTGTTACGGCAATAACAGTTCCTTTGTAATTTTGTAAATGTTGCTCGAGCCAATGTACAGATTCAGCATCTAAATGGTTTGTCGGTTCATCTAGCAAAAGGATGTCAGGTTGTTTTAACAATAATCTACATAATGCCACTCTTCGTCTTTCACCTCCTGATAACCCTTTGACGTTTCTATCTCCCTCTGGTGTCCTAAGCGCATCCATTGCTAACTCCAATTTGGAATCTAGATCCCATGCATCTAATTGATCTATCTTCTCTTGTACTTTTCCTTGTTTGTCAATTAATTCGTTCATTTTATCAGCATCATTCATGATTTCTTCATCCATGAACTTGTTGTTGATTTCGTCATATTCTTTAAGTAGATCTGCTACTTCCTGAACCCCTTCTTTGACAATTTCCTTTACTGTTTTAGCTTCGTCAAGTTCAGGCTCCTGCGGGAGGTAGCCTATGGTATATCCTGGAGAGAAAACGACATCACCTTGATAGTTTTTATCGATACCTGCTATTATTTTCATAACAGTGGATTTTCCAGCTCCATTTAAGCCAAGGATTCCAATTTTAGCTCCATAGTAAAATGATAGGTGGATATCTTTGATTATTTGTTTCCCCTGTGGTGTGTTTTTACTCACATTCACCATAGAGAATATTATCTTTTTGTCATCTGACATAACGTTTAATTTTTAGTCATTTTATGATATAGTACATTAAAGTTTTCAGCCACTTTTTCATTAGAAAAATGTTGAATGGCATAATTACTTATTCTTTTGTAGTCAAACTGATCATAATTAGCTATCATGCTTTTCATGCTTAAATATAATTCTTCTTCTTCTTTTGGTTTTATCATGTAACCTGCAAATGAATTAAAAATTTCAGGTATCCCCCCCACATTCGTAGTTATTATGGGCATTCCTGTTGACATGGCCTCAATTAATACTAAAGGTAAATTTTCAATATTACTAAACAATACAAAAGCATTTGCATTCTGCATCTCAATAGCAATTTCGTTATAGGTTTTTTCACCTTCTACTTCTATTTTATCGTTTAACTTATACTTTTTAATTAAATCGATAATATAAGATTTATCTCCCTCTCCTATAATTTTAAGTGTTGCCTTTTCGTTTTGTAATTTTGAAAAGGCTTGAATAATACCACTTACATTTTTTATATCGTCATCTAAAGTTGAAACATGTAAAAACTTGAATTTTGTGCTGTTTGTTCTACTAACAGGTTTGAATAATTTGGTATTAACCACATTAGGTACCACATGATAATTAGCGTTTAAACCCTGATCTTTCATTCCTTTTAGTAATTGCTCCGATACTGGACAAATAGCATATGCGTTTTTAAACCCTTTTTTAATTAATATCGACTGAAGAATTCCAATTCGTTCATTTTTTAAGTTTTGAAAACCATGCCAGTTTTCTGATACTAAATAAGGTGTTTTTTTAACCCATTTTATGTATAAAGCTTGCCAAATAGCTGGATGCATAATGTTCATATGAACTAAATCGAAATCAAAATCTTTAGTTACCAATTTTAATCCTTTCAAAAAAGCAATGAAATAATTTAAGTATTTAAAAAAACCTCTTTTAAAATATACAATCGTAGTTTGTATTCCATCAATAGATTCTGAAACAATCTCATAATCGTTAATCGAGTCATCAGCTATTATGTATAGCACATGGACTTGATTGGTTTTTGATACAGCTTTTGCATGATAACTCACAAAATTTCCTAATGTTGTGTGGACTCTACTTGGATACCAAGAACTTAAAAAAAGTACTTTTTTCACTAGTCTATTTTAAAGTGAGGACAATTCGCTTAATCTTTCTTTTAGAATTTGAATTTGGTTTTCAGCGTCACTTTTTTTCTTCAGTTCCATATCAACTACTTTTTGAGGAGCATTAGCCATGAATTTTTCATTGTCTAATTTTTTCATCACACTTTTAAGAAAACCTTCTTTATCGTCTAATTCAGACCTAACTTTTACCATTTCTGCATCTAAGTCAATTCCTTTACTAAAGGGAACAAAGAATTCATTATTATTAACAACAAATGAATTTGCTCCTTTTATAGAGCCATCTACAAATTCAATTTCCTTTATATTTCCTAGTTTAATTATTAATGAATCAAATTGGTTATCCCAACTATTGTTAACCCTAACATTGAAATCTAGGAGAACCTTATTGGCAATATTATTTTCCTTTCTAATATTTCTAATGCCAGAAACTACATCTTTAAATGTGGTAAATTGGTTTAATATATTGTGATCTACCGAGTCGTTTTCAGGCCACTTTTCATTAACAATAAAAGACGAGGCTTCTCTCTTATCAATTAGTTGCCATATTTCTTCACTAATAAATGGTGTAAATGGGTAAACTAATTTTAAAATTTTATCAAAAATACCAATGGTCTCTGTAAATGTTTGTTTATCAATAGGATGGCCATAGGCAGGTTTAATCATCTCTAGATACCAAGAACAAAAATCGTCCCATACTGTCTTATATGTTGACATTAATGCTTCAGAAATTCGAAATTTATTATAAGATTCATTTATGGAGGTAAGGTTTTCATTAAACTTCGATTTAAACCATTGTATTGCTACTTTAGAAGAGTTTTCTTGTTTTAATTCTTCACTTACTGACCAAGAAGAAATGAGTCGATAGGAATTCCATATTTTATTAGTAAAATTTCTTCCTTGTTCGCATAAAGCACTGTCAAACAAAAGATCATTCCCTGCAGGAGAAGAAAGTAGCATTCCCACTCTTACGCCATCAGCACCATATTTACCTATCAATTCAAGCGGATCAGGACTGTTACCAAGTGATTTTGACATTTTTCTCCCCAACTTATCCCTAACAATACCCGTGAAATACACGTTTTTAAAGGGTGGTTTTTCTTTATATTCATACCCAGAAATTATCATTCTTGCTACCCAAAAAAACATGATTTCTGGTGCAGTGACTAAATCATTTGTAGGATAATAATAATCTATTTCTTCATTTTGGTTAAACCCATTAAAAACTGCAATTGGCCAGATCCAAGAAGAAAACCATGTATCCATAACATCCTCATCTTGTTTTAAGTCTGCCTCTGTATACTTTTTATTGGATTGTTTATTTAGTTTTTCTAATGCTTTATCAATGGAAGGTGCAACTATAAAGTCGTCTTTTCCTTCCCCAAAATAATATGCAGGTATTCTGTGTCCCCACCATAATTGACGAGAAATACACCAATCTCTTATGTTTTCCATCCAATGTTTGTAAGTATTTTTGAATTTTTCTGGATGAAATTGGACTGTATTATTCAAAACATTGTCCAAGGCCGGTTTACTTAATTTTTCCATTGCGCAAAACCATTGCAGTGACAATCTTGGTTCAATAACAGCATCCGTTCTTTCGGAAAAACCAATTTTGTTTATGTGATCTTCCTCTTTTATTAGGTAACCAGTGTTATGTAATTCATGTGCTATTTTTTTTCTCACTTCAAATCTATCCTCACCTACAAATAGCTTAGCATTATGATTTAAAGTCCCATTTGGGTTTAGAATATTAATAACTTCTAGATTGTGTTTTTTGCCAATTTCATAATCATTTGGATCATGAGCAGGTGTGATTTTTAAACAACCTGTACCAAATTCCATATCTACATAATCATCAAAAATGATAGGAATAGAACGATTAATTAGTGGAACTAATACTTCTTTTCCGGCCAAATGGCTGTATCGATCATCTTTAGGATTAATACAAATAGCAGAATCTCCAAGAATCGTTTCTGGTCTTGTAGTGGCGATTTGAACCCATTCATCTTCTGAATCTTTTACCTTATACCTGACATAATATAATTTGGAGTTGACTTCCTTGTAAAATACTTCTTCATCACTTAATGCGGTTTTAGCCTCTGGATCCCAGTTAATCATTCTTTCCCCACGATAAATAAATCCTTTATCATGCAAATCACAAAACACGTTGATGACTTCATTATAGTAATCATCATCCATGGTAAACGTAGTTCTGTCCCAATCGCAAGATGCGCCTAATTTTTTTAGTTGTTCGAGAATAATTCCTCCGTGTTTATTAGTCCATTCCCAAGCATGTTCTAAAAATTCATCTCTAGATAAATCACTTTTTTTAATCCCCTCAGTTCTCAATTTTTGGACTACTTTGGCCTCAGTAGCTATTGATGCATGATCAGTACCAGGAACCCAACATGCATTTTTACCTAACATCCTTGCTCTTCTTACCAATACATCTTGAATGGTGTTGTTGAGCATATGTCCCATATGTAATACACCCGTAACATTGGGTGGTGGGATGACTATGGTGTAAGGATCTCTTTCATCAGGTTCTGATTTAAATAGATCAGCCTCAATCCATTTAGAATACCACTTATCTTCTGCTTTAGCAGGATCATATGTCTTAGAAACTTCCATTTTCTCGATTGTAATTTTGCAAAAGTAAACTTATTATCTAAATAAGGAGTTGAATTTTAGTCCATATCACATTTCATATTAACAACCAGTTTTTTAAAATTTCTTTACCATGTTCAGTCAGTATGCTTTCTGGATGAAATTGAATACCAAAAATATTAAGTCTTTTATGTCGAAATGCCATATTTAACCCGTTGTTATTTAACGCTGTTTCTGTTAAATCATTGCTTAACGTTTTGACATTCCATGAATGATAATGGCCAATATTAAATTTTTTGGGAGTATTTTTAAATAATCCTTCATGGTTTATAACTCGCAATTCACTAGATATACCGTGTCTTACCTTTTTTAAATTATATAAAGTTGAGCCATAATAAGAAGCTAAATATTGATGGCCTAAACATATGCCTAATATTGAATGTGAATTCTGGTATTGATGAATAATCTCATTTAGGTATGTATATTCATTGGGGTGACCTGGTCCAGGTGATATTAAAATATGTTTTACGTTATCAAAAAGCTTTCCCTCAATTTGATCCTTACGAATTACCTTTACATCAGCGCTAAGACTTTCTAAATAATGGACAAGATTAAAAGTAAATGAATCATAATTATCGATTACAACAACCTTAATATTTTTAGATTTCATTTGATAAATTTTATTGTCCTTAAGTCTTGAAGATAAAATTATATTTGCTTCGAAATATACAAATTCATGCATCAAATATTGTATTACATAATCATAATTCCTTTATCCTTATTACCTCATTTTATTTTGTATAGAATTTCAGATGTTCTTTGTGTTATCATGAAGGACATATTGAGGTATAGAAAGGATATTATCCTTGGAAATATTAAAAGGTCTTTTCCAGATAAAACGGTTGATCAACAACTGGAAATTTATAGAAACTTTTACCGTCATTTTTGTGATTTATTAATTGAAAATCTAAAAGGCTTCACCATAACAAAAACACAGATTAAAAGCAGATTGAAGATGTCCAATCCTGAGTTAGTAAATGATTATTTTGAAAAAGGAAAAAGCATCATTCTTATAGGTGGACATTATAACAACTGGGAAGTCACTGCACAGGGTTGTCCAGTTTATTTAAAACATGAACTATATGCCATTTATAAACCACTTAAAAGTGATTTTTACAATAATAAAATGAGAAGTACTCGAGGGAAATTTGGTTTACATCTTACACCGATGAAATTAACCAAAAAATATTTTGAATTAGAAACTAAGAATCCAAAAGCAATCATTTTTGGTTCTGATCAAAGTCCATCGAATGTAAAAAATGCATACTGGACTACATTTTTAAATCAAGACACAGGATTTTTGTTCGGTGCAGAAAAATATGCTAAAGATTATAACTACCCTGTAATTTATGTACATATAGAAAAGGTTAAAAGAGGATTTTATATGGTGAATTTTGAACTGATTTGTGAGGATCCAAATTCGTTAAAACATGGTGAAATAATAAAGCTTTTTGCTGAAAAATTGGAAAAAAATATCATTGACAGGCCTCCTTATTGGTTGTGGAGTCACCATCGATGGAAAAAGTCTAAACCATTGTGAATAAGTATTTTATCTAATTTTAAACGTTTTTATACGAATGTTAAGTAATTAATCTCCGACTATAATTTTCTTCTAAGTATTCCTTTGTGATGTCGATTCCGGAAAATGACAATTTATAAACCATTAAAAATCACATATGAATAAAATAAGAAATAAAGTACAATTAATAGGAAATGTCGGGTCTAAACCAAATATTGAACAAACTAAAAATGGACATGTATATACAAAAATATCGCTTGCCACAAATGAGTTTAAATATGATGGTGACGGTGAGAAAATTCAGCATACATTATGGCATCAAGTTATTGCCTGGAATAAACTTGCAAAAAAAGTAAATCAGTATGTTCAAAAGGGTCAAGAAATATGTATAAATGGTAAATTAAATCACAGAACATATGAAGATCTAGATGGTAAAAAACAATATGTTACAGAAGTAATAGCAGATGAAGTACTTTTTTTGAAAAAGTAGTTTCTTAATGTATTCAAAGGACCAACATCGGTTGGTCCTTAGGATTATTTTTGTAATACCTTATTAATAAACTCAAGCCATGAGAATTGGTCAGCCTTACTCTTTGCACCGTTTTCTATTTTCTTTTTTAGAGAATCATTCTCGTAGAAATTCTGTATATGTTTTGCAATTTCTGATGAATTTGGTTCAGAAATAAAACCATCAATGTTATGATTTATTACTTCTGGAAGGCCTCCTACATTATTTACGAGCATGGGTTTTTGATAATGAATTGCAAGTTGAGTTATCCCACTTTGAGAAGCGGTAATATATGGCAATAAAACAAGGTCAGCTACTTCAAAATAACTAGAAACCTCTTGATTAGGAATGAATTTATCGTGAATTATTATGTTATTTAATTTCAGTTCTTTTATTAGTTGTAAATAGCCATTTTTATCATCATAGAATTCCCCAGCGATTAATAATTTTAATTTACGATCCTTTAATTTGGGATGACTCATTGCCTCAATAGCTAAATCTAATCCCTTATATTTTCTTATTAAACCAAAGAACAAGATATAATCACAATCATCTAATCCTAATGCGCTTAGCGCTTCTGCCCTGCTAGGTTTTTTGCTGTAAATATTATAAACAGGATGAAATAATGACGTTACTCTAAAGTCAGGATTTATGGTTTTAATTTCATTTGAAACTTTATTGCTGAGCGTGTAAATGTGATCACACTGCTTCAAGAAATAACGAACCAATTTTAAATCTCCTATTCTTTTTTCATGAGGAATAGCATTATCTACAATTCCATACACATGATAATTTTTATTTCTAATTTTTTTAGCAATATAACCCAAACATGGTGCGAAAAATGGCATCCAAAATCGAATGAAAACTTTATCAGGATTTAATTTAATAATCTCTTTGTATGTTTTAATCCATGAAAATGGATTGATAGAATTAATTAGGTTTCGTATTTGAAATGAAAAATCTGTTTTTTCTTCTACTCTATATTGTGTTTTTCCTGGAAAAAGAAAATTGGGATATTGTAGCTTGAATGAAATGATGGTGACATCATGACCATTTATTTGTAATTCAGAAGCGAATGCTTCATTAAAGTCTGAGATACCACCTCGGTATGGGTGTGCAGGCCCCACCAGCACAATTTTACTCATCTAAATTGGATTTGTCGCTTATCTTGTAGACGTTTCTTTTAGGGGAATTTCTAGCAATCATTTCACCCAAAAACCCAGCTAAAAAAAGTTGAACACCCAAAATTAAAGCTGTTAGTGCAATATAAAATTCTGTTCTATTAGCGATTAATTTAGCTCCTTTATTTAAGAATAGTTTATCAACCCCAATGTAAATTAAAAATAAAAAGCTGATTAAAAACATCAAAGTTCCTAAAGAACCAAATAAGTGCATGGGTCTTTTACCATATTTCCCCATAAAAGTAATACTGAATAAGTCTAAAAATCCAAAAATAAATCGTTCTAATCCAAACTTAGATACACCATGTTTTCTAGCATAATGAACCACGGACTTCTCTGTTATATTATCGAACCCGGACCATTTAGCAATGACAGGTATATATCGATGCATTTCACCATACACCTCTATATTTTTAACCACTTCGGATTTGTAGGCTTTTAAACCACAATTCATATCATGTAAATTAATGCCAGAAACACGCCTTGTAACCGCATTATATAATTTGGTTGGGATAGTTTTTGATAATGGATCTTTTCTGTCTTTTTTCCAACCAGAAACAATGTCAAACCCATCTTTATCAATCATGTCATAAAGCGATGGTATTTCATCAGGAGAGTCTTGTAAATCAGCGTCCATAGTAATAACCACATCTCCTTTAGCATGTTCAAAACCTACATTTAATGCGGCAGATTTTCCATAATTTCTGCGGAAGGAAATCCCTTTAATATTGGTATTTTCTTTACTTAAATTAGAAATTATTTTCCATGAATTGTCTGTACTGCCATCATTTATGAGTAGTATTTCATATTTATAATTTTTGGAATCACATACTTTTTTAATCCAACTAGTTAACTCAGCTAATGAGTCCTCTTCATTGTACAATGGAATAACTAAAGATATATCTACATTCATTAGAACAAATATATTCAAGATTAATTATTACTTATGTTCATCAAATTAATTTTAAGTGCATTAATGTTAATGTTTCAAAAATTACATCCTTAAGATTGTCAATTCATACCTAATAATTATGTTTGTAGCACAATGAAAGCCTTAATTTTTAAAGAAGTTAGATCCTATTTCGGTTCCATAATAGGCTTCATAACTATTGTTGTATTCTTAATCATAACAGGTATTTTTTTATGGGTCATTCCAGGCAATTTCAATCTGTTAAATATGGGGGAATCTTCTTTAATACCTTTTTTTAAATTAGCTCCATATATTTATCTGGTACTGATTCCAAGTTTTACCATGAGGCTATTTGCTGAAGAACACCGAACAGGTACTTTTGAACTCTTGAAAACAAAGCCTATTACCACATTTCAAATTGTATTTTCAAAATTTATTTCAGGTTGTGTATTGACTTTATTTACCCTTATACCCACATTTATATATTATATTTCTATTGTTTTTTTAGGTGAAGAAATAGGAAATATAGACCATCCTTCTACTATTGGCAGCTATCTAGGTTTAGTTTTATTGGCCTTTTCTTTTGTCTCTATTGGAATGTACTGTTCTTCTTTAGTGAAAAACCAAATTGTTGCATTTATTTCAGCAGTTTTAGTGAATTATATTATTTATGAAGGCTTCTATTTATTTGCTGATTTAGTAGTTCAACCATTTGATTTCTATTTGTTGAAATTCAGTATGCTTGAACATTTCAAATCATTTGAAAGAGGAATTTTGGATTCTAGAGATATATTTTTTTATATATCTATCTCAACCTTTTTTATAGTAACTACTCAATTATTTATTTCTGCTAAAAAAGCTTGATGAAAAGTAATAATTACATAAGATTAGTTCTATTGCTTCTGATTCTTTTATTGGTAAATTATTTGCTTTCTTTTTCTTTTTTTAGAATTGATTTATCGGAGGATAAAATTTATGAACTATCTCCGTACACTAAAGATAAATTAGAAGGCCTTGATGATTATTTAAAAATTGATGTCTATTTAGTAGGTGACTTTCCTGTAGAAATTGAAAAACTGGAGAAGGGATTATCAGAAAAACTACAAGAAATAAAAGTTTATGGTGGTCAAAATTTAGACTTATCTTTTATAAATCTCAACGAAGACGCAGAACTAGCAGAAGATTACAAAAAACAAGTATTTGATAATGGGAATGGTATTAAACCAGCTTACATAGACATCATAAAAGATGATAAAAGAGAAATTGTTGAAATTTGGCCTGGCATAAGCTTACAAATGGGAGAAAACAGTATTCCAGTACAATTACTTTCCCCTTCAACAAGAGATAACCCGTACCCCATTAACCAGGCTGTTACCAATTATTTTATTGATCATATTGAGGAGAATATTGTTGTAGGCTTAGATAAATTGTTCATGACAGAGAAAAAAAGAATCCACTTTTTACAAGGTCATGGAGAATTGTCCGTATTTGACCAAAGAGAAGCTTGGTTTTATCTTCAAAAAAACTTTATTGTAGATACCCTAAACATTAAGGAACTTAAAACAGAGATATACAACAAAGCTGTTGAACTTGGAATATTAGGATATGATTCATTGTTAAGAAATAAAGTAGATTCATTTTCTATAAACAACACTGCTGTCCCTGTTCTAAACAATAAACGAATTATTTCTAGTTATTTTAAAAATAAGTGGCTCTACACTTTTAAAAAAGACCCAAATAATATCAACGAAAGATTAGATGCCTTAAATGAGACTGATTTATTAATCGTTTCTAAACCCAGATCAACTTTTACTATCAAAGAAAAATATGTAATTGATCAATATATTATGAATGGTGGAAAAGTCATTTGGCTAATTGACATGATGGATGTAAATGAAGCTGTTCTTGCTCAACAAAATAGATTAGCGTATAACGAAGTGTTGGATCACGAACTGCAATCTTTTCTCTTTAAGTATGGTGTTCGATTTAACAAGGACATGGTATGTGATGAGCAATGCTGTCCTGTAGTTAGAGAAGATAATCTTGGTATAGTGTCAAAATGGTTTTTCTATCCCATGTTAAAGAATTATGATAACCATATTTTAATGAAGAATGTATTACCTATTAAGGGTAGATATGTTTGTTCTCTAGATACTGTCGGAGAAGAAAAATTAAAACGAACTGTTTTGTTACAAACTTCCTTAGATAATAAATTGATGAGACAGTCAAGAATTCAATATCAAAACACTCAGAATTATAATCCCACATTAACAGAAAATCAAGTCAAAATCAAACATAATGTGGGCCTATTATTTGAAGGGATTTTTCAGTCTAATTTCAAAAACAGAAGAATTGCTAATGATTTTATTAAAAGTCCCTCTATTCAATTCAAAAATGAAAGTTTTCCAACAAAAATGGCTTTTATCGGAGATGGTGATTTAATAAGAAATGACGTTTCAGCAGATAGAACACCTGTTCCGCTTATGTTTGAAAAATCAAATTACAATACTCCCTATTACGAAATGCCCACGTATGGTAATGCGACATTCTTTCTAAATTTAGTCGATAAAATGTTAAATCGAGATGATTTTATTGCCTTGAGATCCAAGATGAATCCACCAAGATTAATGAAAAAAGATGAAGTGGCTAAGAAAATGAAATGGCAGTTCATCAATTTAGCATTACCTATACTATTGGTACTTTTATTTGGATTTTTCAATATGTATATAAGAAAACTTAAATATGAATCATAAAATCACCTACTATATTACTATTCTCTTAGCTCTTACAACAACATTGTTTTCATCTTGTAAAAGCTCATCAAGTAGTGTTGATTTGAAAGATTTTAAAATAAAAGATACTGCAAGTATTTATCGCTTCACTATCACAACAAACAATGCTGATTCCATCTCCTTATCTAGGATGAACGAAAATAAAGTATGGATGATTGAAAATCCAAATTACAGGGCTAACATGTCTAATATTCAACTTATTATGGAAACATTTTATAGAATTCAGATAAAACAACCTGTTTCTAAAAATGCGGAAAAAAATGTGATAAAAAGATTAGCGGTAAGTAATAAACGTGTAGATATATACGATAAAGGCAATAAATTGATTAAAACATGGTATATAGGATCACCTACACCAGATCACTTAGGTACATATATGTTGTTAAAACAAAATGGGATTAAAGGGAGTAAACCATATATTATGTTTAAACCAGGAGTTTATGGATCACTAGATGTTCGGTTTTTCACCGATTGGACACAATGGCGATCACCTCAAATATTTCATTATCCGAACCCAAATGACATTCTTCAAGTCAGTTTAAATTACAATCAGTTCCAACATGAAAGCTTTATCATTAATCGAAATAATAATGAAATTGGTTTATTGGATTCAAAATCAAACCCAATAAATCAATTTGACACAGTACAGCTTAAACACTATTTCACCCATTTTAATAATATATGTTACAACAAAATTATGTTTGTTGACCCCTCATTTAGAGACTCCATATTTTCAAGTGAACCTTATATTGACATTTCTCTTTTAAATCGTAAAAAAGAAACGACAAATGTTCAATTTTGGAGAATTAAAAATGTAGAGTCTTCCACTAATTGGGACAAAGAGTACGGTTTTATTAGAGTTAATGGAGATGATGAACTATTAAGAGCACAGTATTTTAACTGGGATATCATTTTTAAACCATTATCATTTTTTACAAATGATATTAGGAGATAGCTGTTAATAAATAACATTTGATAAGATTATTTATGTTAAAAACTATCATGATATTTACGACCATATTATTCAAATCATAGATCATGAAATTTATTGTATCGAGTCAAGCCTTATTTAAACAACTACAAACTATATCAGGTGTGTTAAATAGTTCAAATACATTACCTATACTTGATAACTTTTTATTTGAAATAAAGGACAATAATCTTAAAATTTCCTGTTCTGATCTTGAATCAACTATGACTTCTACTATTTCAGTAGAATCAAAAAATGAAGGCAGTATTGCCATTCCAGCTAAAATATTACTAGATATTTTAAAAACATTTCCAGATCACCCTCTTACCTTTTCTTTTGATGAAAAAATGGGTATTGAAATATCTTCAGATTACGGTAAGTATAAGCTGAGTGGATTTTCCGGTGATGAATTTCCTAAGTCACCCGTAATTGAAGCACCTACATCGATTCAATTTGAAGCACATACCATCCAACGTGCCATTGAAAAATCCATATTTGCCACAGGAAATGATGATTTAAGACCTGTAATGAGTGGTATTTTTGTTCAATTAAGCGAAAATGACGTAACATTTGTAGCCACTGATGCTCACAAGCTAGTTAGATACAAAAGAACTGATGTAAAAACAAATACACCTTCTTCTTTTATAATTCCTAAAAAACCAATGAATTTATTAAAAGGAATTCTACAGAATGTGGATGGAGAAATTCAAGTTGAATTTAATGAGTCCAATGTTAGCTTTTCTTTTGAAAATTCTTCTTTAACTTGTCGTTTAATAGATGGTAAGTATCCTAACTATGAAGCTGTAATACCTGATCAAAATCCAAATAGGCTTACCATTGAAAGGAATTCATTTCTTCAATCTATTAAAAGGGTAAGTATTTTTGCTAATAAAACCACTCACCAAGTTAGGCTTAAAATTAATGGTAGTGAACTTAACATTAGTGCTGAAGACATCGATTTCTCAAACGAGGCTAATGAAAGATTAACCTGTTCTTATGAGGGTGAAACTATCGAAATAGGATTTAATTCGAGGTTCTTAATAGAAATGCTCAATAATATAGATACGGATAATGTTGTCATCGAATTAAGTGCACCTCACAGAGCCGGTATAATTGTTCCAGAAAACAATGAAGATGGCGAAGATGTCCTAATGCTTGTTATGCCAGTTATGTTGAATAACTAAAAAAAGGTATAAATCTTATCTAAATTTAATTTTTCCTTTTCTGTTAGTAATTGGTTTACCCTATAATTTTGTGGGATATACCATTTTTTGTGACTAAAAATTTCTCTAGTTTCATTATTGAAAAAAATGAGTCCATGTTTTGCCAAAATTTCTTCCGTTATATACACTAACTCATCTTTTGATAGCTCTTCTAGTTCAGAGGTAGTTATTAATCGTTGAGAAAATTCTGGATATGTTCCAAGTGTTACATCATACTCATAATTTCTTTTTTCTAATACTACAGAGTCTTGATCTTGATTATCAAATGATTTCGTTACACCAGATATAGTCATATCTTCTAGCGAAAGCTGTAGGGTATATAACCTAAGGTTGGTATCGATATTTTGTGTAATCTCTATGTTATAATGTATGTCATCTGATGTGTTATACATTCCTTGAAAAGAATGAAACAATGTATCAGTTATGATAAATCCTCTCAACATGTGGTTTGAAGTACTAGTTATATTAAAAGATATCCAATTGTTTCTAATCTTACCAAACCATGATCCTAACAATTGAAAATCACCAACTTCATATTTTTCTTCATGAAATAACATATCCATATACACATTAATTTCACGTTGATAATTTGCATTTTGTGCTGATAAATCATGTTTATAATAAACAGGGTGGATTTGTTCGTTATAATCATAGTTAGATTGAGGAGATTCACTTTCA
This sequence comes from Crocinitomicaceae bacterium, assembly GCA_038129265.1. Lineage (GTDB taxonomy): Bacteria > Bacteroidota > Bacteroidia > Flavobacteriales_D > Parvicellaceae. Next base: position 7,671 of record JAYPLD010000008.1, on the reverse strand, counting down.
CACCCTAACATTAAAGCCAAAAAAGGTATATGCAGATACTTTAACACAGTATCTAATTTAATTAAAAATTAGCTGTATTCTTCAATGGAAGAAATAATTATATCTATACAGGTATCAAGCTGATCTTTATTTATAACTAGTGGAGGAGCAAATCGGATGATATTACCATGTGTAGGTTTTGCTAATAAACCGTTCATTTTCATTTTTACACACAAATCCCATGCTGTGGAACTTTTTTCATCGTCATTAATAACAATTGCATTTAACAAGCCTTTCCCCCTAACTAATGAAACTAAATCTGACTTTGAAATATATTCATTCATTTTATCTCTAAAATACGCTCCCAACTTTTCGGCATTACTTGCTAAATTTTCTTCTAAAACTACTTCTAATGCCGCTTTAGCTACAGCACAAGCAAGAGGATTACCACCAAAAGTAGAACCATGCTCACCAGGTTGTATACATAGCATAACTTCATCATTTGCAAAAACTGCAGAAACAGGAAATACACCACCAGATAGAGCTTTGCCTAAAATCAAAATATCTGGTTTTGCATCTTCATAGTCTGTAGCTAACATTCTTCCCGTTCTAGCAATTCCAGTTTGAACTTCATCTGCTATAAATAGCACATTGTATTTATCACACAATTTTCTGACTCCCTCTAGGTATCCTTCGTCAGGTACTACAACACCAGCTTCACCTTGTATTGGTTCTACCATAAATGCAGCCACATTAGGATCTTTGAGCTCATTCTCTAAAGCGTTCAAGTCATTGTAAGGAATTAAGTCGTAGCCTGGCATGTAAGGGCCAAATCCTTTATACGAAACTGGATCATCAGAACTTGAAATTGCGGCAAGTGTTCTACCCCAAAAATTTCCATTTGCAAAAATAATTCTAGCTTTATTTTCTTCTATTCCTTTTTTCATATAACCCCACTTCCTTGCCAGTTTATTTGCCGTTTCTCCACCTTCAACTCCGGTGTTCATGGGCAGAACTTTATCATACCCAAATAAGTCACACATAAATTTTTCATACTCACCTAGCTTAGAATTGTAGAATGCTCTACTAGTAAGTGTTAACCTTTTGGATTGTTCTACTAATGCATTAATGATTTTAGGGTGGCAATGACCTTGATTTACCGCTGAGTAAGCAGAAAGAAAATCAAAATATTTTTTTCCTTCACAATCCCAAACATAAACTCCCTCTCCTCTATCTAGAACAACGGGTAAGGGATGATAATTATGAGCACCGTATTGGTCCTCGAGCTTCATTAATGTATTAGATTTCATGTTAGATTAATTTTGGAATTCAAATATAGCTTAAGTCAACTATTTATAAAGTTAATTGCATGTCATTTTAAAAAGTATTTTTTTTGCATTCAATGGAAGATTTAAAAAAACTAAAGAAAAAAATTATTTCAAGCACTAGTAAGTGTATTAGAGAATTTAATATGATTCAAAAGGGCGATCATATTATGGTTTGTATTTCGGGTGGAAAAGACAGTTACACCATGTTAGATATGTTCATTCATTTTCAAAAATATGGAGACATACCATTTGAAATTACCGTGGTTAACATGGACCAAAAACAACCAGGATTCCCAGAAATGGTTCTTCCTGATTATTTAAATAAGTTAGGAGTTCGTTTTCAAATTGTAGAAAAGGATACTTATTCCATTGTAATGGATAAAATACCTGAAGGTAAAACGATGTGTAGTTTATGTTCCAGATTAAGAAGAGGAACACTTTATGATAAAGCCAGAGAGCTAGGTTGTAATAAATTAGCACTTGGTCATCACAGAGAAGATATTATGGAAACATTCTTTTTAAATTTATTTTTTAGTGGAAAGTTAGAAGCTATGCCTCCAATATTTAAAATTGATGAGGGTGATCTTCTTGTCATAAGACCTCTATCTTTTTGCAAAGAAGATGATATAGCGAGTTATTCTAGTCTTAAAGAATTTCCTATAATACCTTGTAATCTATGTGGTTCACAAGAAAATTTACAACGAAAAAAAATAAAATCATTATTAAATGATTGGGAAAAGGACTATCCTAATAGAAAATCAATCATTTTTAATGCGCTTAAAAACATATCACCTTCGCATATGTTAGATTCAAATTTGTACAACTTTTCTCAACTAAAAACTGAATTAGAAAAGATAGATATTTAATTTATTTTTCTAATAATTGAAAAATGGTTAGAAGTACCTGACATGTGGAATTTGGCATTAGTGAAATTAACCATCATCTTTTTGATTTTTAATTGAATTCCCCAGGATAATCCACTTGTTCCAGGTCTAGCGTTAGGTTGTAATTCCATTCTACTTAAGAAATTATAACCAAACCTAAAATGAAAATTTTCACTAAACATAAGTTCGGAACCAAATATAAAATGACTGAATAGTGTTCTTCCAAATGAATTAAAATTATTTTCGGGAATCATTACTAAATTCCATTTGTCTAAGTTACGGTATGTAGCATGAAATCGGATAGGTGCATATTTCAATTTTTTATTTACCCCCAACTCTAGTGCGAAAGGTAGGTTGTAATTCACCTGAGATGGATAGAACTTCATGATTTGTCTACCAAAATTTTTAACTAAAAAATAAGACCCAAGATTCTTTATTTTATCAAAATAAGTAAAAGATAAATCCGTAGCTAATGCATATGACCTATACCTTTCATAAAACGAACCAGCTAATTTCATATTAATGCCAATCTGTAATTTATCGCTCAATTTTCTTCCATGCCCCAATTGAAACATAACGTCATTGACGGAAAAAGTTTGATCTAAAAATTGTCCTGAAGGATCAGCATATTCAAAATGACCGTAATTACAATAGACTAAACTAGTAGACAATACACCCATCTTATTTTGATTAAATGTATAATTCAAGATAGCTATATCACTGTCAGCAAAATAATTAACATAATTCATTTGTAATAACCCATCTTGTAGCGGAGTTAAGTTAGAAGGTAACTGTAGTGATGTTGATGGATCGTAGTCAAAAACACCTACGTTAATACCACCTAAGGCACTGTTTCTAGCAGTAGTATTAAAATTTAGGATGGGAAAACTGGTATTTGTTTGACCTATTCCAAAGGTGTGTAGACTACTTATTAAGCAAAAAAGAAATATTCTCACTTGGTCAAAACGCAAAAATCAAACAATTATTTTTAAACATTAAATCTAAAATGCATTACATCACCATCTTCAGGAACGTATTCTTTTCCTTGTACCATTAATTTTCCTGCTTCTTTAACAGCTGATTCAGTCTTAAATGTGATATAATCTGAATACTTAATTACTTCTGCCCTTATAAATCCTTTTTCAAAATCGGAATGAATTACTCCAGCAGCTTGTGGAGCAGTCATGCCTTTTTTGATTGTCCAAGCTCTTACTTCTTTTTCACCAGCAGTAAAATAAGTTTGAAGATTTAATAAGTTATATGCTTTCTTAATTAGCTTACTCACTCCGGGTTCATCAAGTCCTAAGTCATCTAAAAACATTTTCCTTTCTTCAAAATCTTCAAGTTCAGCAATATCCGCTTCAATAGCAGCTCCAAGTATTAATATCTCTGCATCTTCCTTTGAAATGGCATCTTTAACGTTTTCAACATGTTGGTTCCCATTTTTAACGGCTGTTTCTTCTACATTACAGATATACATTACCGGTTTTGATGTAATGAGTTGTAATTCCGCTAGGTATTCTTCTTGAGACTCTTCTAATTCTAAAGATCTTACTGAATTTCCTTGAAGAAGGTGTTCTCTCACGGCTACATAAGTATCATACACTTTTTTCGCATCTTTATCCCCTGAATTGGCTTTACGTTCAATACCACCTATTCTTTTTTCAACCGTTTCTAAATCTTTTAGTTGCAATTCCATATCTATAATCTCTTTGTCAGAGATGGGATCTACCTTGCCATCCACATGTATTACATTATCATCATCAAAACACCTTAAAACATGAATAATGGCATCAACTTCTCTGATGTTTGCTAAAAATTGATTTCCTAATCCTTCTCCTTTGTGTGCTCCTTTTACTAAACCAGCAATATCTACTATTTCAATTGTTGTAGGTATAACTTTTTCGGGTTTAACTAGATTTTCTAAACTAGCTAATCTTTCATCTGGGACAGTAATGGTTCCCACATTTGGTTCTATAGTGCAAAAAGGAAAATTAGCTGATTGTGCCTTTGCATTCGATAGACAGTTAAATAAGGTTGATTTCCCCACATTAGGTAAGCCAACAATACCACATTTTAAAGCCATAAAAATAAATTAGCCCCAAAAATAGTGCTTAATTTGAATTTCCTACAATTTGAACAACACCTTCTTTTTTTTCCTGATCATTATCAAAACTCAAAATATAAAAGTAGGTGCCATCTGATAAAGAAGTTCCATTGTTATTGACTCCATTCCAATCATTTCTGTAATTGGTTTTCTCATATACTCTTCGCCCCCATCTATTGTAAATAATCAGTGTAACATCATCATATATTTCAGCATAATGGGTGTAAAACGCATCATTATTTAAATCTCCGTTAGGCGTGATAATATTTGGTATCTGACAATTCTTAACTACTAAAGACACATCTGTATTCAAAGTGTCACATTGATTTGATATCATTAATTGTAAGTCTGACATTCCCAGCGACAAAGCGTTTGCATCAATATGTAATGAATCACCGTTCATTAATGTATCTCCTAAGTTATTGATCCAAGTATAGTTGAAATCATCATTTGGGTTTAAAACGGAAAAACTATAATTTTCACCAAAGCAAATACTATCTACAATAGGTGAATATGGTTGTGGCGTAACTAAAAAATGGATTACATGCTGTAAGGTATCCTCACAAAAAAGATCAATTAGATTTAAGTTGTATATACCAGGATTACTCGATGTAATCAATGGATTAATGGAGTTGGTATCATTGAAGTTTAACGTTCCACTTTGGCTAGTATAAGTCCAAAATCCTGTTGTTGGAACATAATTGTTATTAAATTGATAAAATTCATCACAAGTCTGTACGTCAGGTTCAACATTTCCTGGCTGTTGTGTAGTTACTGTGATTGTGGTATCGTAAGTACATCCAAAGTTATCCTCTACTGAAAAAGTGTATGTATTTACTCCAAGATTAGTAGGTTGGACAGTTATGTTTGTATCCTGATTAGAAATTATGGATGGATCAGACAACCAGTTGTGAGTTACAATGGATGGTGCATAAATTTCGCTATTTGGATTTAATGCACTATTAAAATAAATTCCCCATTCGCAAATAAAACCATCATCAACACTTAAATTATCTCTTACTGTAAGCGTCCATGTTCCATTTATAGGACATCCTTGTAATGCGGGTGTGAAATTTTGCTCTGGTTGATAAAGACCAGGCGTGACCATTGTTCCAGAACTAGGTCCAGTTGCAGCAGTGGTTGGATAACCATTTGCCCAGGACGGTAATGCATTTGCAGACATGGAAAAACAATACTCTTCGCATACTCCGATATTACCAGTATTGTTATCATAGGCTCCCCCAAGAAAATCATTTCCTCCTGAAAAACCACCTGGAAAAAGACCAGATCCGCTATAAGAATTGAACATATTTATGCTTTGTCCGCTTGGACATGTTAACATCATTTCTAAATCCCCTAAATAAGAATGTTCAATTTCAAAACAAACTTTATCAATGTCATTACTGTTTTGTAAGGTAGCACCAGGTGTAAATCCAGAAATATTAATATCAGTTGTATAATTAATACCTGAACCATCTGGTAAATATGTTTGTGTACCAAAAACACCACCAATGGGGAAATTGGCTGAAACAGGGTCTACTCCGGCAGTATCTACCGTTGTAACACCACCAATTAGCTGTGTGGTATTGCCTAGACAGATAGGAGAATCTAAAGGAGTACAAGATGAAAAATTAGGTACAGTAGAGACCCTAACTTTACAGAAACTATACTGAAATTGTCCTTGGCTATCTTCTATTCTAAGTGAAATAAAAAATCCATTTCTAGAAGAGGGAATAAAATCAAAGGAATTAGAATTATAGGTTGTTCCATCACTTAGTTCCCACAACACCGTGTAGTTAGTAGACTGCATGTAACCACCTCCACTAGTGGATGCAGAATCACCACCAGGTTCATAAGGAAAATAAGGATCTGCTACAAAAGTTACGGTATCACCTAAACAAATGTCTACATATCCTGTATCAACTGGAAAGAGATCGTTTAAGGAATCATTAGCTCCATTAGCTTGACCATTTACAAAGGCTAGAATATGGTTTGAAAAAGGTTGAATCAAATTAGCACAAGATAAATTAGCTTCCCACCCTGATCCTTCATTTATGGCATCGCTAATAAATTGAAATGTCAAGCAACCTGTTGTATTAGACCAAGATGCAGGTAAGTTTACCCCATTTGGAAAAGTACTGTTATTTACCTTTGCAAGTAAAGGTGATGTAGTTTGCATTCCATCATAAATAAATAACGTGTCACTAGGATGAATATCTAAAGAGTAACCTGCATTAATACCGAAAACGGCTACCATTTTGGATCCATTAGCATCAGGACATAACGTAATGACTTCATTTTCATTGGATGAATATGAATTTGAATTATTCCCCGAATCAAAAAAGTTAGTCACAGAACCGTTATTGAAATTAGTTGCACAATTACATGCTCCATTGGTTGATGTTGATGTCCAATCATTATCTGTAATAAGCACGCTTGATTGTGCATAGGTAAATGCAGAAGTAACTACACAAAAAACTATTATTAAGACCCTGTTTTTCAATTAATAGGGTTTTTAATGTGATTATATGACCTGATTACTAGAAGGACATCCAAATTTTTGACTAAGTAATAATGATAATTGTCAGAAGAGATTTTTACTGGTAACTGTAATAAATTAAAATTTGCCGAATCTGTGATTTCTATCGTTCCACTTAGTCTGTCTTTTATATTTTTTTCTGCCGGGATTTCAGCAAAATAATATAGAGATTTTTGATTTTTTACTTCTTTAATCACTTCAGATAAATTTAATTTATCTTGGGCTTTAAGCTGAAAGTTTAGCGTTATAAAACTTAATACAACAAATAATTTTTTCATTATTCAAAAATAATGTTTTGAATAAAATAACTTTTCTAAAGTTGTTAACACTCGTTTTACAGAAAAACTATATGATTACTTTTGGTCTTTAATCATTATCGAATGAACAAATACAATTTACAAGAACTAAACGACTTAGTTTTCCAAGTTAGAAGAGATATCGTAAGAATGGTGCATGCTCAAAATTCAGGACATCCAGGTGGTTCATTGGGTTGTGCAGAGTTCTTCATTGCCTTATATAAAGTAGCAATGACCCACAACACTAATTTTTCGATGGATGGAGTCAATGAAGATTTATTCTTTTTGTCAAATGGTCATATTTCACCCGTTTTTTATTCTGTTTTAGCTAGATCAGGCTATTTTCCTGTTGAAGAGTTAAAAACGTTTAGAATGATTGATTCTCGTTTACAGGGACACCCTACTACTCATGAAGGTTTACCAGGAGTTAGAATAGCTAGCGGATCCTTAGGACAAGGACTAAGTGTTGCCGTGGGAGCTGCACTTACTAAAAAACTAAATCAAGATTCAAATATCGTGTACACTCTTCATGGTGATG
>JAYPLD010000007.1:23255-44132 GCA_038129265.1 Crocinitomicaceae bacterium | reverse complement strand
TTAATGCTTCTTTATAGGTCTTCATCGATATTCTTCTTGTCTATAGTCTTTGTTAGGCCAAATTGAAAAAACATGATTAACCATTGGAATTCTACTTTTATTAATTTATTGAGATTAGTCTCAGCGCAACTAGTCTTAATTGGACATGCAACCCATATGTATTTCGATTACTATTTTAGTATCATAACTCCAAGTCATGCTGTTGGACTTTTCTTTCTGCTTTCAGGATTTTTAATAACGTATTCATTACAATCAAAAAAGGTTAAAAATGAATCTTATGGTTTTACAAAATATTTCCTAGACAGGTTCGCACGAATATACTCTGCTCTGATTCCTTGCTTATTACTTATTGTAGTAATTGATTTCGTTAGTGTCAATTTTTTTCAGCTTGATCTAAATCAAACATTTAATGGTAAAACATTTATTGCAAACATGTTAATGCTGCAAGAATATCCAGTATTTCAACATATAAAATGGTTTTTCATGATGGATAATAACTCAATATTCAATTTAAAGTATTTTGGTTCAAACCAACCTTTATGGACATTAGCAATTGAATGGTGGCTCTATATGTTCTTCGGATGGTTAATATTGTCTCAAAAGTCTAAATACTATTGGATTATTTTATTGTTTTTATCCATTGTTCCAGTTTACCATATTCTTTTATCACCACGTATTGAAGGTGTAACACTAATATGGTTTTTCGGAGTAGCTGTTTACTATTTACTCCTTTCCAGAATAACGATTGACAATATTAAACTTACTCGCTTTTTAAGCTTTTTATCTTTACTAACCGGCTTCATTGCATTGAAAACTAATCATATTATTATTCCATTATTAGTATTCTGCGCATGGTTTTACTTTACTTTTAAGTGGTTCTCAGATATAACCGTTCCAATTAATAAAAAATTTGTAAAGACGATTAAGATTGGCGCTGATTATTCTTTTACATTATACCTGATTCATTACCCTATTTTAATACTTATTCAAAATGTCTTTCCTAATATGAATGAGTTCTTAATGTGGATGTCTATTATTTTAATAAACATTATTTCCTTACTATTCGCTTCATTCACAGAAATGAAATATAAGGTGGTTTCTAAATGGCTTGATAAGAAGCTGTTACCGATTCTAAACCGTGATATAAAACTTGGCCTAACAAAAAATAAATGCCATTAAAACGAGCGTTTATTCAAAACCGTTGGTCAAACATCTAAATTAGTATGTCAACCATAGGTCAAACATTTAACTATTATTACTACTAAATTTTAAAACTAAATGCCCTATTCCATCTGTAAAATATAGCCCTTTTCTTCGAGAGAATTACTAAGTGGAGCCGGAGGGTTTATTTCATGATCCACAAGTGGATTCGAACCCTCAACCCAACTATAAACACTTAAAATACTCAAAAGGCTCTAAACACAAAGTACACCTGTACATGGCTTTACATGCTGTTGAACCAAAAGGACTAACCAGTTCTGTTTCTTTGGCCTTGCAATGCGGACAATCCACTTCCTTAGGTGCGCCCAATATGGCATTTTTATCGGAAGTTTTAAACGCAGGTGGGGCAATGCCATAAACACGCAATTTTTCCTTTGCCTCCTCCCCTATCCAATCCGTAGTCCATGGTGGGTCGTACTGCATTTTAATTTCAAAATGTTCAATATTCATTTTGCCCAGTTCCTCTTTGATATCGGCTTGAAAACGGTCCATGGCTGGGCACCCAGAGTAAGTGGGGGTAATGGTAACCACTAACTTCTCCTCTTCATAACTAACATCACGAAGCACCCCTAATTCATCAATGGTAATTACTGGAATTTCCGGATCGGGGATAGTAGAGAGTTGTTGTTTTATGTCCGCTATACGTTGCATTAAGCCCATTTGACGGTTGGTGGCATAGACATCAATATAGCCTCTGTAGATCCCCCTGTTTTAATACCAAAAAGGGTTCCTCTATCCCACAATAAATTAAACTCCACATATCGTCCTCTTTTTAACAGTTGTTCGTCTTTTTCTTCGGCTGTCCAATTCAACTCTTTATGTTGGTTTACTATGGTGGTAATGGCTTCGAGTGTTTTTTTTCCCACATCTTTCACAAAATCAAAATCTCTTTCCCAATCTCCGGTATTCATGTAATCAAAAAAAATGCCCCCCTCCCCTCTTGGTTCATTTCGGTGTGGTAAATAAAAATACTCGTCACATCTTTTTTTAAACTTTGGATAGTACGTTTCATCATAAGGTCGACAAGCTTCTTCCATTTTTTGATGAAAAAGAGTAGTATCGTCTTTATTTACAAATGTGGGAGTCATATCAGCTCCGCCACCAAACCAAGATTCCCCGGTCACTAAAAAGCGCGTATTAAAATGAAATGCTGGAACTTTTGGGGATTGCATATGAGCTACCAAGCTTATTCCTGACGCCCAATAATTCGGTGATTTTTCTGTTCCTTTTATTTTATCTCTATAATCTTCTGAAAACTGCCCTGATACGGTAGAAATATTTACTCCTACCTTCTCAAAAACATTTCCTTTCATGATGCTCATCTCTCCTCCTCCTTCACCCTTATGTTGCCATTTTTTTCGCTCAAACTTTCCTCCGTCTATATCTTCAAAAGCTTGACAAAATTCGTTGCGTAAAGATGTAAACCAATGGGCTGCCTTTTCTTTTCTCTCTTGCATAATGGATATTAATTATCTTCTGCCAACCATTCCGCATAACTATTGGCTGTTTCTCGTAAAAAAGCCTTAACCAACGTAGTGCCTGGTGGTTTATGTTCCTGTAAAATACCTACGATTTCAATCAACATATTTTCACAGGTAGGTTGATAATCTACTAATCGGATACGTTCGTTAATGGGTGCAATATGTTGAAATCTGGAGTCTTTTCTTAGAATAAGCCTGTGGTCAAATAAAGGAATGATTTGTGTTTTTACTACTTTTTTTACATCTCCAAAATCTACGACCATGCCACAATCGGAGTCCTTTTCGTTTGTTTTAGGCACACCCAAAAATGTAGTTTCTAAGTGGTAACTATGACCGTGTATATCTTTACATTTTCCATCATAACCGTCAAGCGCATGTGCGGCTTCAAAATCAAACGCTTTTGTAATTCTAATCTTCATTGTGTCCATAAAATTACAAATAACCTGTTGATTTAGTATTTATTGTGAACTTTTTACTTTTTAAAATAATGATTTAAACTAAATTTAAATTCAAATGAAAGATTCATCTGGTTCATATCAAACCCTCATCAAAGAGCTTGAAGATTTTAAAAATAAATATTACAAAATAGCTGCCACTAAAGGGCTGTTGGTTTGTAGCTTAATTGGTGTTTTAGTCGTTTTTTCTTCTGTTGTGTTGGAGGGGTTTTTTCATTTTAATTCGGTGGGAAGAGGTGTATTGTTTTTCGGTTCTGCTGTGTTGATGATGTGGTTTTTTGTGCGTCAGGTTGGAGTACCTTTTTTAAAAATGAGCGGTTTAATGAGTAGAATGTCACACAAAGAAGCTGCTTTGCTAATCGGTAAACAAACCGATGGGTTAAAAGATCGATTAATTAATGTGCTTGAGCTACAACTCATTGAAAATGATCAAATCAGTCTTCTTGTATCCGCTGCCGTGAAACAGAAAGTAGCAGAAGTGGGGCAATTTAACTTTCTATCTGCGCTGTCTTTTAAAGAGCTTAAAAAATATGGTATCGGGTTTAGTTTGGTTTTGTTGTTAGCCTCCTTCATTTCCGTTAAGTATTCTTCTAATGTATTACCTCCGATGGAGCGTATTATTGATTTCAACAGCTCCTATACGCCTCCGAATCCTTATTTTTTTGTAGTTAACAACGGTGAAAAACTAAGTATACTGGAAAATGAAGAACTAACCCTTCATATTGAGTCGTCCGGTCCTGAAACCCCACAAGATGTGATCATATACATCGGCAACGAAACCTATTACGCTATAAAAGACAGTGCAAATCATTATCATTATAAGCTAAAAAATACCGGTGATGATTTTAATTTTCATCTTATCGATGGATTTGGAAATAAGCAACCTTTTAATGTAGATGTACTGCCTAAAGCCGTATTGGTGAGTGAAACTAAAATAGTATCATATCCTCCGTACACCCGTATTCCACAAGACACGTTTGTGGATTTATCTAATATTATCATTCCCGAAGGGTCTAAGGTATATTGGGAAATAAAAACAAAAAACAGTTCTTCTTGTCAAATTCAATTTAAAGACACTAGCTTTTTGAATTCTTCTCCGCAACCAAGTTATCAGTTTTTTTACCAACCAAAGCAATCGGAACAATACGTATTATCCTTTCAAAATAATTTATCCAATTATTCGGATTCTTTGCGATATAATATTCAAGTGATAGAAGATATGTTTCCCTCTATTTCTGTTAAAGAAATTAATGATAGTGTTTATAATTATTTTTCCTTTTTTATGGGTGAAATTGAAGATGATTATGGGCTCGAGTCTCTTGTTTTTGTATATAAGAACTTAAAAAATGACTCTACTAAAAGAGTGCCCGTCCCATTTAGTTCAGGGCAACGTGCGGTGTTTAATTTCGATTTTAATTTTGAGTCCTTATCTCTTCAACCTGGGGATAAAATTGAATATTACTTTACCGTAGGCGATAATGATCAAATACACGGCTCAAAAGAAACTTCTTCTAATGCTAAATACATTCACATTCCCGATAAAAAAGAGTTTAAAGAAAAACGAGACGAAAGAAGAAATAATCAAGAACAAAGCTTAAAATCGTTGTCATCCGAGTTCAAATCCATTCAACAAGAAATGAAGGAAATAAAATCTTCTCTATTGGATAAAAAGAAAATGGATTGGAACAATCAGAACCAATTGAAACAATTAATGAAAAAACAGAAAAAGTTGGCTTTTGATTTAGAAAAATTCAAAGAAGATTTAGAAAAGAAGTTGGCTTTTGATCCCTTTAAAAAGGAAGAAGAAATACAGAAAAAACAAGAACTCTTGCAAAAAATGATGGATGAAATCATGTCTGATGAGATGAAAAAAATGTATGACGAGCTAAACAAGTTAGTTGAAGAGATGAATAAAGATAAGGTGCTAGATCAAATTGAAGACATTGAATTTTCACAAGAAAATATGCTTAAAGAGCTTGATCGAGCCATAGAGCACTTTAAAAAGTTAGCCGTGCAAGAAAAAGCCAATGAGATAAAACAAGAAATTGAAGATTTAATTCGTAAGCAAGATGAATTAAATAAGCAAACGGAAAACAAAGACGAATCCCTGTTTGAAAAGACGCAAGAACAAGAAAAAATAAAAGAAGATTTTCATGATATTCAATCTGAACTGATGGAACTTCAGGAAAAAAACCAAGATTTAGAAAATCCAGAAGAGTTAAATACAGAAGAAAAAGAAAAAGAGATTAATGAATCTCTTAAAAACAGTGTGGATGAACTAAAAAATAATAAGCTTAAAAAAGCGGCTAAGAGCCAACAAAACACCAAAAAACAATTAGAAGAATTAGCTCAACAGTTAGCGGGTCTACAAAACAACAATCAACAAGAACAAGAAGACATGGAGACCATACGGTTACTTCTTGAACAACTTGTAGAATTCTCTTTAAACCAAGAAGATCTACTTAACAAATTGAAAACGACCAATATGCAAGACCCTAAATTTGTAAACATTGGACAAGAACAAAGAAAATTAAGTGATGAGATACTAATAATTGAAGACTCCCTTGATGCCCTTGCGATGAGACAACTGATGATCAGTAACAAAATAAATAAAGAAGTACAATACATCAAAAGAGGATTAAAAAAGAGCATAAAGGACCTTACCGAAAGAAAAAACAATCAAGCCAAAAAAGAACAACAAACTGTTGTGATGCATACCAATGAACTAGGGCTATTATTAAGTGAAATTCTAAATCAAATGCAACAAGGAATGCCGGGTACAGGCCAATGTAATAAACCGGGCGGAAAAGGGAAGAGTCCTGGAAAATCATTGCCTCAAAATGCGGATCAATTGCAAAAACAGATTGAAGCCATGAAAAAATACCTTAAAGAAAAGGGAAATAAAAAAGGGGGTGGACAAAAAGGTAGTGGATTTGAACAACTTGGACGAATGGCTGCCGAACAAGCTGCTATAAAAAAACAATTAATGGAAATGGCTCAGGAGCTCAATAAAGATGGTTCTGGCAAGGGGAATGGGCTCAAAAAACTCATTAAAGATGTCGAAGAAATAGAAAATGAAATAATTAATGACAAACTCAGCCAAGAAAGCTTATTAAGGCAAGAAGAAATAAAAATTAAGTTGCTTGAACTGGACAAAGCCATGAAAGAGCAAGAAAATGATGAAAAAAGAGAATCTAAAGAAGGGAAAGAGGATATTAAGGAAAAAAACAACTCTCTTTACAAGGAATATTTAGAGCAAAAGAAGAAAGAAACAGAGATGTTAAAAACTATTCCTCCAAATTTGAAACCTTATTATAAAAATAAAGTAAATGAGTACTTTAAAAACATGGACGGAATATGATAAGTACTGTGGAGCCTGTCGCGGATAAAATTTCTTTAGCATCTGAATCAAAAAGTTTATTGGTTTTAGAGGAGTGGATTAACAAATTATGTGATCTATATCAAATTTCTGTAGAGCAATATGGAAATGTTCTCATTGCGATTACAGAGGCGGTAAACAACGCCATAATTCATGGGAACAAAAATGTAGCCAATAAAAAAACAGATATTGAATATAATATTGAAAATCAAACGATTACGTTCACTGTTTTTGATGAAGGAAATGGTTTTGACTTTAATGATTTACCGGATCCAACTAGCCCTGAAAATTTAGAAAAACCTCAAGGAAGGGGTATTTTCTTGATGAATCATTTAGCTGATGAAGTTAATTTCATTGATAATGGAAATGTCGTTCAATTAAAATTCACCATATAAACAGCTATTGGCTATTACATTTCATAATGAAGGAGTGTCTCCTTCTGTAAATACAACCCTAATTTCTTCATGGCTTTCATCTTGTGTTACTGACCTAGGGTACAAATTGGGAGAACTATCCATTATCTTTTGTGATGACGAATACCTTCTTGACGTAAACAAAAAACACTTAAATCACGATTATTACACAGATATTATTACGTTCAATTATAACGTAGAAAAGAAACTAAATGGCGACTTATTTATCTCTGTGGATAGAGTAAAAGATAATGCGAGCGTTTTTAATGAAAACTTTAATATGGAATTATTTCGTGTCATAATACATGGTGTTTTACATTTGTGTGGATTTAATGACAAGACGACAAGTGAACAAAGGGAAATGAGACAAAAAGAAAATCACTATTTAAGACTAATAAATTGATATTCAAGCTCTTACCTTTTGTTTCACGTGAAACATTATGCTAAAAAAATACGATATCGTTGTTGTTGGCGCAGGACACGCAGGCAATGAAGCTGCTGCTGCTGCTGCTCAATTAGGTTCAAAGGTCTTGATGATTACCATGAATATGGAAACCATTGGGCAAATGAGCTGTAATCCGGCCATAGGGGGGATAGCAAAAGGACAAATTGTAAGAGAAATTGATGCGTTGGGTGGTTGGACTGGTATCATTACAGACAAAAGCAGTATTCAGTTTAAATTATTAAATAAATCCAAAGGACCCGCCATGTGGAGTCCAAGAGCACAATGCGACCGAATGCTATTTAGCAGAACTTGGAGAGAAACACTAGAACAAACTCCTAATCTAGACTTTTGGCAAGATGTAGTAGATGAAATCGTAGTGAAATCTGGTAAAGTGGTAGGGGTTAAAACCAGTATGGGTATTGAAGTTGAGACTAAAGCAGTTATATTAAATAGTGGTACTTTTTTAAATGGCACTATACACTTGGGGGACAAAACGTTTGGTGGGGGTAGAATGGGTGATAGAGCAGTAAAAGGAATTACCGCGCAACTAGAAAGTTTAGGTTTTGAATCGGGTAGAATGAAAACCGGAACACCTCCACGGGTAGACGGAAGAAGCATTGATTTTAGTGTTATGGAGGAGCAACCTGGTGATGATAATCCTGGAAAATTTTCATATTACGACCACACTCAACCATTAAAAGAACAGCGTTCTTGTTTTATTACGTACACCAATGAAAAAACGCATGAGATATTAAAAAGCGGCTTTTCAAGGAGTCCGCTATTTAACGGAACCATTAATAGCATAGGTCCTAGATACTGCCCTTCCATAGAAGATAAAATTAATCGTTTCTCACATAGGCCAAGACATCAAATATTTGCTGAGCCAGAAGGTTGGAATACCATTGAATATTACATCAACGGGTTTTCTTCAAGCCTACCCGAAGAAATACAGCTCGAAGGATTAAGGAGTATTCCTGGGTTTAAAAATGCGAAAATGTTTAGGCCAGGTTACGCGGTGGAATATGATTATTTTCCACCTACTCAATTGAAGCATTCTTTGGAAACTAAACTCATTGAAAATTTATTTTTTAGTGGACAAATAAACGGTACAACAGGATATGAAGAGGCAGCTGGACAAGGCATTATGGCGGGTATAAATGCTCATCTAAAAATCAATGAGAAGGATCCGCTTATATTAACGAGAGATGAAGCATATATTGGGGTTCTAATTGATGATTTAATTACAAAGGGCACTAAAGAACCTTACCGAATGTTTACTTCTAGAGCAGAATACAGAATCTTATTAAGACAAGACAATGCTGATTTAAGGCTTCACCAAAGGTCGTATGATATTGGATTATTGACCAAAGATAAGTATGAATCTACTCTAGAGAAAATTAAAGAAACTCAACAATTATCCACTTTTGTGAAGAAACTTTCAGTTGTACCTGAAAAAATTAACCCCGTCTTAGAAGAAAAAAATTCAAACACTATCAAGCAAAAAGTAAAAGCACCTTCTATTATTTCTAGGCCTTTTATTGAAATTAATGACGTATTAGAAACACATCTAGATCTGGCAGATTTTTCCAACACACTAAAACATAAAAAGGAGTGTTTAGAACAAGTAGAAATAGACATCAAGTATAAAGGATATATTGATAGAGAAAAAGATTTGGCGGATAAAATTAAAAAGCTGGAGTATGTGGAAATACCTAATGATATTAACTACGATAAATTTTCTTCTCTTTCAAATGAGTCTAAGGAAAAATTGAATAAAGTAAAGCCTATAAACATTGGCCAAGCATCTAGAATAAGCGGTATTAAACCCTCTGATATTTCTATTCTTCTAGTATATTTAGGCCGCTAGACGTTCCACGTGAAACACCAATTAGAAAAAGTAGAAAATTGTCCTATATGTGACCACAAAGAGTTCACCCATCATTTAAGTTGTGTTGATCACAACTACAGTAATGATGTCTTCAATATTACTTCCTGTAATAATTGTTCCTTTAAATTCACTAATCCAAGACCTACTGGTGACACTATTTATAAATACTATAAAAGCGATAATTATATTTCACACACTTCATCTAAAAAAGGTTTATTCAATAAAGTATACCACCTGGTAAGAAACTATCAATTTGGGTATAAATACAGGTTAATTAAGAAAAACCTTCCTAGAACCGAGAACTTATCCTTATTGGATTTTGGTTGCGGCACTGGAGACTTTTTAAATTACTGTCATTTGAAAGGTATGCAATGTCATGGTGTTGAAAAAGATGATGGTGCAAGAAACATGGGTAAAAATCATTTTAACCTACCCATTCACGAAGAGCTAGAAGAAATAGAATCTAAAAAAGAAAAGTTTGATGTCATTACGTTATGGCATGTGTTAGAACATATTGAGGATTTTAAAATGTTATTGACACGCTTGAAAAAATTATTAAACGACAATGGACTATTAATTTTAGGATTACCGAACCATAATTCTTTTGATGCTCATGTTTTTAAAGAAAATTGGGTAGCCTATGATGTCCCTATCCATTTATCTCATTTCTCTCAAAATAACATAAAAAGCTTGGTTCAGGCTTTGTCATTCAATTCGCTAAGTACAAAGCCGTTATTTTTTGATGCATATTATATAAGTTTATTAAGCGCTAAGAAAAAAGGCAAGTCATTATTATTCGGATTAAAAAGCGGAGTAATGTCTAACATAAAGGCTAAAAAAACATCTGAATACTCTAGCTTAGCTTATATTATTAAAAATTAGGCTTTCTAAGGAAATATAAAGGCGTGTACCACGTAATATTATTAAAATAAATAATAACACCCCTAAAAGTTCTTAATTTAATTTGTTTGTAAAGTGTTGATTTTCAGTGAATTAAGGATGATAATTCCTTAATCGTACTTTTCGGGCTACATTTTTTGTATAATATATCATATGCGGCTTTGACAATTGGTGCGTGTTGAACTAGCTGCCTTTGGTCTAGAATGTGATAAATACACTTCGTGGCGTTGTAACCTTCAGCAACCATTTTCATTTTTGATTTTGTTTCATCAACAGTTAAGCCATTACCTATATAGGAGCCGAATCTTCTATTTCTACTGTGTAGAGAGTAACAAGTAACGAGCAAGTCACCTAAGTACGCTGATTTTGAAATACTTCTTTCTTGTTGATCGAGCAGAGATAAAAGTCTTTTCATTTCATTTGTAGAAGCGGTAATGATTACAGCTAAAAAATTGTCTCCATAACCAAGACCGTTACAAACTCCCGTAATAAGAGCATAAATATTTTTTAAAATGGCCGCAAGCTCTGTTCCTAAAATATCTTTTGAAGATTTGGCATTAATATAGTTACAATAAAATAGGGGTAAAATTTTATCTGCTTGTTCAACTTCTTTAAAAGAAATAGTTAAGTAACTCTTCTGTCTTTGTGCAACTTCTTCTGCATGGCAAGGGCCGGAAATTACACCGTAATCTAGGTTAGAAATGGTTTTAAAGTATTGAAATGGGGTTAAATTAAGATTTGGTAAAACCCCTTTAACCGCTGAAAGCACCACCTTCCCCTCAAACAAATGTTTAACCGGCTCAAGATTTAATTCTAAATATTCTGAGGGTATTGCGATAATTATGATATCCGAATCAGTAACAATTTCTTCTAAAGAGGAGTAAACCTTAATCCTACTAGTGTTGAGAATTAGGTTAGGTAAATAGGCTTTATTTTTTTGTTCCTGTAAAATAGTTGCTTTTTGGTTTTCTCTTCTAACCCACCAGGATACATTATTATTTTCTGTAATTATAGAAACTATTGCCGTTCCCCAGCTTCCAGCGCCCAAAACAGCAACCGATTGGTTGGATAAATCAATTTTCAAGATGGTATTTTTGTACAACCTCATCAAAGCATATTTTAAACCATGCTGTATATCGCTGTGGGCTATGAATAAGGTCTTGTTGTATTGCTTTTATAGACATGTATTTATAGTCTGCAACTTCATCTATGTTGAGAACGGGTTTTTCGTTAGATTTTCCAAAAAAAACATGGTCTAGTTCATGTTCAAAAAGGTCATTATCCAATTTAGCCTTATAAATAAAACTAAACTGCTCTGTAAGTGTACAAGACATGCCCATTTCTTCCATTAATCTCCTGTTTGCTGCATCAAGCGTATTCTCTCCTGGTCTAGGATGACTACAACAAGTGTTGGTCCAAAGGCCACCAGAATGATATTTATGATGTGCTCTTTGATGTAATAGTATTTCCTCATTATCATTGAAAATGAAAATTGAAAATGCTCGATGTAGTGCTCCTTTTACGTGAGCTTCTTGCTTTTCCATCTCACCTACAGAATTGTCTAACTTATCTACTAAAATTACCTTCTCCACTATTTTCTAATTGCTTTTTTTCTATAAGCTAATTCCCAAGCTGTTAGAAAAACATATTGTGTTACTTTTTCTAATTTATTAAAATCAATTTTATCTACTTCATCTGTAGGTTTATGATAATCTTCATGTAATCCGCCAAAGTAAAAAATTACAGGAATATTGTTTTTTGCAAAATTATAATGATCTGAACGGTAATAAAATCGATTGGGATCATCATCTTTATTGTAAGTATAATCCAACCTAAAATGAATATGTTTGTCATTAACCTGTTCGTTTATGACATGTAAGTCTTTACTTATTTTATCTGATCCTATTAGATAAATATAGTTGTTATCATCTTGAACCGTGTCTTGTCTTCCAACCATATCAATATTTAAATTAACCATTGTTTTCTTTAAATCGAAAATTGGATTTTCTGTATAGAATTGTGAACCAAAAAGCCCCTTTTCTTCACCAGAAACCATTAAAAAAACAATATTTCTTTCTGGAATATTTCCATCTTGATAGGCTTTCTGAAAAGCTTTTGCAATATTCATAAGCGCAACCGTACCTGATCCATCATCATCTGCCCCGTTACACACTTCTCCTCTATCAAATCCTATATGATCATAATGAGCTGATATAACAATCGTTTCATTGGTTTTTCCAGGAATATAGCTGACCACATTTTCTGCTGTTTTACTTTCTGTTACCATCGTGGAGAAGGAAACATGATAAAGAGAATCTTCTTGAAAAATATGGTTATCCGCAATAAAAACGGGAATGTGTGGCTTACTGTTTCTATTGGTGTGCATTTTCATGGTGGGATTACGTAAATAATCCTTAATTCTAAGGTCCTTGTCTTTATAGTCTTCTTTTTTTATGACAATGGCTTCGGCTCCTTTTTCTTCAGCAGATTTCAATTTAGTTCTCCAGTTTCCTTGGTTTATGGGGTCGTTTTTACTTTTTGTTCCTTGCCTCATAAGGGCTATTTTACCATTCACGTCTTTACCTTTATAATCATCAAAAGTTGAAGAAAGTATACCATAATCAACATCTACTAATTCCAATGAAGTAACAGATTTGTTAATGGGGTTTCCAAATGAATAAAATTGATCAATGAATAACAATTCTTCGTTATTTACAGATAATTTAACGTTGTTAAAATCTGAAACATCTACAGGAAATTGCTGAAAATAAGTTGAATCATATGCGCTTCTTATGTTGGTTTCAACTAAAAAGTTTTTTAAATATGTTGCTGCTAACTTTTGTCCTTTTTTAGTGGTTTCCCTTCCTTCAAACTCGTCTGACGCAAGCACAGAAAGGTGTTTTTTTAAAAAAGAAGCCGTAATTACCTTTTTATAGTCTGATGCCTTACTTTGTGATGAATTCAACATGTAAGAGTCTGGTTTCAAAACAGAACAAGATGTGAGAAACAAGATGAGATAAATAAAAATTGTTTTATTAAGCATGACTTATCTTGTCTATTCTTTTCTGGTGTCTCCCTCCTTCAAAGGGAGTTTCAATAAAGGCTTTTACTATTTCTGTTGCTGTTTCTAAAGAAATATATCTAGCTGGCATAGCTATAACATTAACATTATTATGAGATCTTGCTAGTTGTGCTATTTCAGGATCCCAACATAAACCACATCGGATGTTGTTATATTTGTTTGCTGTCATTTGTATACCGTTACCTGAACCACAAATTAATATTACCTTTTCACAATTTCCTTGATTATACTGTTCAATAGCTTTGTGTGCATAGTCTGGATAATCAACACTATCTTCAGAAAAAGTACCTACATCAATAAAATTAATTTCAGTAAAAACTTTTTGTAATTGACTTTTAAGTTTATAACCTGCATGGTCTGATGCGATTGCAATTTTCATGTTACTAAAGTGTTAATAAAACAAGGTAAAATTCTTATATCTTTTACTTGCGCATTAAATTTATAAATACAATATAAAATAGTTTCAAAAACAATTCAAAATTAAACGCTATTTACAAGAAACATATAAACTTCTTATTGGTATCAAATCTAGCTATTTCAGAATATTAGTTACTAATATATTTAAGTTGAAATGATTATTTTTGAATTGTTTTTTCTTATTAATAATCTGTAAAGTTTATATCTAAATGTTAATAACTTGTTTATTAGTATTGAATACTAATATATCCTAATTTATCACTTGATTTTTATGAACGGTTTCAACAAGCTAATAATAAAACATATATTATATATAAATATATTATTTATTTATGTGTTGTTGAATAAGGGGGGATTAGGTCAAGATTCCTTATTTCAGCAATTTTATTATCCTGCTGGAAATATTAGCAGTGAAGGCTATTTATTAAATAACGTTCCAGCCGGTCGATGGATAAACTACCATTTGAATGGCCAAAAGAAATCCATTGGGTTTTGGAAGAATAATAAGTTAGAAGGAAATTGGGTGTTTTTCGATACCCTTGGTAATAAAATATTGAGCGAAAATTATGTTCTTGGAAAAAGAGATGGAGAGCAAATGAAGTACGACTCAAACGAATTAATAAAAATTTCAACATTTTCCAATGGAGTTAAGCAGGGTAAAGAAATTATCTATTTCCATAACTTAGATAGTGTAATAAAGCTGATTAACTGGTATACCAATAATCAAAAAGATGGAAAAGCTTTTGAATACGATACTACAGGTAAAGTAGTTACCATATTTGAATATAATATGGGCTTATTAGTAGATCAGAAGTCTATAAATCAATACGATAATAAAGGGGAAAAACATGGAAAGTGGATTACTTTCTTTTCGAATTACCAAATTAAAAAAGAAGAAAACTTTGTTCATGGTGTCTTAAATGGGATTTCGAAAACATTTACTAAAAGTGGAGGGATAAAAAAAATAGAGAACTTTAAGAACGGAAAAGAATCTGATAAAAAAATCAGTTTATCCATATCACTTTCCGTAGAAAAAATGAATAATAAGCAAAGAAGGGAAGGAACCATTTTTGAAAATCAAAAGCAAGGTTTGTTTAAAGTATATGACAGTACAAATCAAATTTTACGTTACGAATTTTATAACAACAACAACCTAGTCTACTCAGGAATGTATGATTCACTAAACTTAAAGACAGGAGAATGGATTTTTTATAATGATAAAAATCAAATAATTAAAAAGGGCTCATTTTTTTCCAATAAAAAAGATAAAAAATGGACATATTTTTATAAAAATGGGCAAATTCAACAACAAGGAGCTTATAAAAAAGGAAAACCAGAAGGAGAGTGGAACTGGTGGTATGAAAATGAGCAGTTATGGAGAAATGAATTTTATACTAATGGTAAAATGAATGGGGTAGCTACGGAGTATGATAGTTTAGGAAAATTGATTACCCAAGGTGAATATTTATATGGGTTAAAAGAAGGTGAATGGTTCTATGAGATCAATGACCATAAAGAATTAGGATCTTATATTTCTGATATGAAAAGTGGAAAATGGGAAATGACTTATTTAAGTTCAAACAAGAAAATGTTTACAGGAGAATTTTTAAATGACATTCCTATAGGAGAGCATATTTATTATCATTCTAACGGCAACATCAAAGAAGTTGGGAAATATGAAAACGGAGAAAAACAAGGAGAATGGAAAAAGTTAGATGAAAATGGAAATATTTTGGTAACGTATCTATTTAAAAGAGGAGTAGAAATAAAAAGGGACGGATATAAAATTAAATGAAGTTTATCATACATAATTTAATTCTGTTATTCTTCACCCCTATATATCTAAATGGGCAAGAAACAAGCATATCACTATCAAATTATGGAATGCTAACTATCGGAAATTCCGAAAGTTATATAGGAGAACACGATTGGAAATTGATTGTTTCCAACCAAGATACCTCTCTTTTTATGCAAAAATCCTCTTCAAATTATGATCATTTTATATTCTTTGACTTAAACGGTTATAAAGAAAAGTTTAATCATAAAGAAATGGAAATTGAGCTTAAAAAAGACAACCAGTCGATATATCAGAAGCAATTTATTTATCCAAAAGTAGAAAATCATGGTTTTCGTCTTGAACCATTTTTTCATAAAAACCCATCAAGAGTTAGAGGGGAATTCATAGATACTTATAGGGTTGAAACAAAGGAAAATAGCTACATAATTATTAGGACAAAATATGTAAATCAATATGATTGTTGGTATCTATTGAAAAACAATAATGTAATCAATATTCACACTGAAAAAATGGAAAACCACAAAAAAAATCAAAAGATTATAGTAAGCGATATTGATGAGGACGGAGTACCAGAGTTTAGTTTTTTCCATTTTGATAAAAAACAAAACCACAAAATGATCCTTTTAACAGAAAAGAAAAAGTTTATTGCCGTTAAAAAAGAAAATACCTTTTCTTACTCTCCAAACACAACGGAATATTCTAATTTAACCATGAGGGGTTTTTTACATTACACACTGAAATAAATAAATGTCTACCATTTACATCATACCAACACCTATAGGAAATTTAGGTGATATTACCTATAGAGCTATCGATGTGCTTAAAAAATCCAATAAAATTTTTGCAGAAGATACCAGAACATCCAAGAAATTATTGCTTCATTATGATATCAACCAGAAATTATACCCTTATCATCAACACAACGAACACTTTGTGGTAGACAAAATAATTGAAAACTTATTGGATGATGATCAGGTTGTTTCGTTGGTTTCAGATGCAGGAACACCAGGAATAAGCGATCCAGGATACTTACTAGTGACTAAAGCAATTGAAAGAAATATTGCTGTTTACTGTTTACCCGGGCCCACTGCATTAATTCCTGCTTTGGTACAATCCGGTTTCCCTTCTAACGAATTTTTATTTGTTGGTTTTTTACCCCACAAGAAAGGCAGACAAAAAAAACTAAAAGAAATTGCACAACAGAATTTCACACAAGTTCTTTACGAATCACCGCATAGATTATTAAAATTAATAAAGGAAATTGCGCTTTACTATGGGGAAGAAAGGCAAATATGCATATCTAAGGAGATTACAAAACTCCATGAGAATCATTTTCGAGGTACTGCAAAAGAAATGCATCAAATTTTTTCATCTACAGCAATAAAGGGTGAGTTTGTGGTGGTAATCGAAAAAAACAAAAACAACTAATGATATAATAAACGTACTTTTGTTCGCTAAAAATGAAAAATGACCACTTATAATCCGAAAGAAATAGAATCAAAATGGCAATCATTTTGGAGGAAGGAAAAAACATTTTCAGTTAAAGAAGATCCAAATAAAAAAAAGTACTATGTGTTAGATATGTTTCCTTATCCTTCTGGTGAGGGACTGCATGTAGGTCATCCTTTAGGATATATTGCATCTGATATTTTTGCTCGATTTAAAAAACATCAAGGTTATAATGTGTTACACCCTATGGGTTATGACTCTTTTGGTCTTCCGGCAGAACAATATGCTATTCAAACAGGTCAACATCCTGCCCTAACCACGGAAAAAAACATCAATAGATATAGACAGCAACTAGATAGGCTTGGTTTTGCTTTTGATTGGGATAGAGAAATTAGAACATCTGACCCTTCATATTATAAGTGGACACAATGGATTTTTTTACAATTATTTGATTCTTGGTATGACGTAGCAGAAAAGAAAGCCAAACCAATATCAAAACTTGTTTCTCATTTCGAAAA
This sequence comes from Crocinitomicaceae bacterium, assembly GCA_038129265.1. GTDB lineage: Bacteria > Bacteroidota > Bacteroidia > Flavobacteriales_D > Parvicellaceae. The sequence goes on along the minus strand of JAYPLD010000007.1, from coordinate 26,686 downwards.
TCATGGTACTCAAAACTTGTTAGCTTCTTGTACTAAGGAGCTCGTGTTTTCTCCCAAGAAATGGAATGCCTATTCTACTGAAAATAAAGAGAAAGTGCTAATGAACTATCGCTTAGCATACCTCTCCATGAGCCAAGTTAATTGGTGTCCTGAGTTGGGAACGGTATTAGCAAACGATGAAGTCAAAGATGGGGTTTCAGAAAGAGGAGGCTATCCTGTTGAGCAAAAAGAAATGATGCAGTGGAGTTTAAGAATTTCATCGTATGCCCAACGTTTATTAGATGGTCTTGACCAAGTTGATTTTACCCCTTCTTTAAAAGAGCAGCAACGCAACTGGATAGGAAGATCAGAAGGATTATTAATTGATTTTGAAATAGAAGCACAACCACAAATCATAAAAGTTTTTACTACACGACCAGATACCATTTACGGTGTAAGTTTTATGACGTTAGCACCTGAACACCATTTAGTTCAGCAAATAACAACCGATGAGTATAAAACAGATGTGTTATCTTATTTGGATGTAGTTTCTAAGAAAAACGAAAGAGAGAGGCAATCCAATGTGGGAAATCCAACAGGTGTTTTTACGGGTGCTTACGCTTTAAACCCCATTAATAATGAAAAAATACCCATTTGGATTAGTGAATATGTCCTTTATGGTTATGGAACAGGTGCTGTTATGGCTGTACCAGCAGGAGATCAAAGAGATTACGATTTTGCCAAGGAGTTTAACATAGAAATAAAAAACATTTTTAAAGGCGTTTCTTTAGCATCAAATGCTTACGTAGAAAAAGATGTAGAGTACATAAATTCACCAGCAATAGAGGGACTAAACTATGAAGATGCCACGGATGTTATTATGACCACCTTAATACAAAAAAAGAAAGCCACAAAAAAGGTCAACTTTAGATTGAGAGACGCTATTTTTTCTAGACAACGATATTGGGGAGAACCTTTCCCTATTTTTTACAAAAATTCGACACCATATCCGATCAAAGACACACAGGTTTTATTGCCGAAAGTGGATAAATATTTACCCACAAAGGACGGTAGGCCACCATTAGGCAGGGCAGGAAGAGAGGATTGGAATGTGTTTTTAGGCGATCAGATGGAGTTAAATACCATGCCTGGCTGGGCTGGGTCTTCGTGGTACTTTTTGCGTTACATGGACCCCAAAAACGAGAATGAACTCGCATCAGCAGAGAAATTAACATATTGGAATCAAGTTGATTTATATGTAGGGGGAGCGGAGCATGCAGTCGGACATTTATTGTATTCTAGGTTCTGGACGAAATTTTTATATGATTTGAATATCATTTCTTTTGAAGAACCATTTAAGAAATTATTAAATCAAGGAATGATAGGAGGTGCAATTGAGAGTTTGTGTCTAAAAAAAGAAAAAAAAGATGGAAAACCGGTTTTTATTTGCTCTTCACAAATAGATAATAACCAATTTGTTAAGATACCATGTCATATTGACTTTGTAAGCGATTATGGCACCAAAAATTCCTACTTAACCCCAAATCAAATAGCAGAATTTACCCATTGGAGACCCGAATTTAAGGATGCGTTATTCGAAATAAACAACGAATTATATTCCGTTAGCGAATTAGCAAAAGACACAAGCCAAAAATTATATACACTAACTGAACACGGAAAGATGTCTAAGCGATACTTTAATACCATCGATCCAGAAAAAATTTGTGACACCTATGGGGCAGATACGTTACGCTGTTATGAAATGTTTTTAGGCCCCATTGAAGAGCACAAACCTTGGAATGTAAACGGAATTAGCGGAGTGTTTGGGTTTTTAAAGAAAACATGGGCATTATTTCAACAAGCAAAACAAGAAGAACAAACAAAAGAAGAATTAAAAACACTCCATAAAACCATAAAAAAAGTAACAGAGGACATTGAAAATCACTCATTTAACACGGTGATTTCAACATTTATGATAGCTGTAAACGAATGGAACAAACTACCTCAAATTAGTTTAAAAACAATGGAAACTTTCACAGTTTTGTTATCCCCCTTTGCCCCTCACATTTCAGAAGAAATTTGGAAAAAATTAGGATACGAAAGCACAGTTTCTAAAGCACCATGGCCCCTATTTGATGAATCATTTTTCGAAGAAAGTAGTTATGAATACCCAATTTCGTTTAATGGTAAAATGAGATATAAATTAGCACTGCCTCTTTCATTGACAAAAGATGAGGTAGAAATAGAGGTGTTAAAAAACGAAAAAACGAAAAAACATTTAGCTGATAAAGAAATTAAAAGAGTAATTGTAGTACCCGGAAAAATAGTCAATATCGTAGTTTAATAGCCAAGGTCTTTTTCTGACAAGGCATGTTGAAATACGGTTTTTCCAAATTTATTTTTATACTCAAAATACAATACTTCATGATTATTTTCTTTTTGAATAGTACACTTTAAGTAATTCTTATTGGAATAAAAAGAACCTAGAACTCTAGTCCCAACATTCTTTTTTTCTTCCTTAAAAAATAGACGGTGTCTTGGGCTTGAAAGGGGAGATGTGGTAAAATCATACAAAGGATAACTTAAGCTAGTGCTAGTATGTTTATGAATTTCGGAAAAATGTCTATCCCCTGAGAAAAACACCACCCCAGCTAGGGATTCCTTTTCGATGAAATCAAGTAGAATGTCTTTTTCTTTTTTATACCTCCCCCTATTAATGGTTTCATGATTGGTCTTAGGGTTTAACACTTGATTACTAAATAAGATAAACTTAAATTTAGCCTTAGAGTTTAGTAAACCATCTTTTAACCACTCAAGTTGCTTGCTGCCCAGAAAAGAACCGTTGTTTACTTTATAGAAGGTTCTGGTGTCCATTAAAAAAAAATCGATTTTTCCGTAATGAACCACTTCATAAATCCCACTATCTTTTACATTGAATTTATTCCAAAAATTAATAAACGATGTCGTAGTTAACGAAGCATTTTCAAATAATCCAGAAGAATTATTAGGCCCAAAATCGTGATCATCCCAAATGGCATGATGTTCAATTCCACTGGATAAAAAAGTATTCAGGGATCGATCTTTCCTAACTTTTAAATAAGATTTATATATTCTTTTTTGTGAGGAAGTGATATAATCCGGAAAAAGATAAATATTGTCACCAAGCCAAAACATTTTTTTAACGTCTTCTTTAGCCATGGTTCTGTATATTCTATTCATTTTATATGGTCGATAAACCCTAGAAAAACCATAAGGTATAAATGCGCATGAACCAAATAAAAACGCATTATCATTCCGCAATTCAGCATTTACCATTTTATTGTAAATCATATTCCCTTTTTGATCTAGAACCTTCAGTTCATAAGGCACGTTATTTTTGGTTTTCAATTGAAAAGCAGAATACTTTTTTTTATACGTAGAAACTAACGTATCTTCAATAATAGTAAGTTCAG
>JAYPLD010000007.1:21984-23155 GCA_038129265.1 Crocinitomicaceae bacterium | reverse complement strand
ACACTTACCGAAATAGAAGCATCAGCTAAATTAAACACAGGAGGAAAAAGCTCTTCTCCTAAGTTAAAAGGAACCCAATCGGGCAATGGTATGTATAAATGAAGCATGTCTACCACACAACCATTTAAGAAAGGTCCATACCCATCAAAATTAAGTTCAGACACCCCATGATAGCCAATCCATCTTCCTAGTTCCTCATTCCAGGTTGTACCCGAATCAAAAATAAGTCCATAAAAAAGGTTGTCAATAATGTTACCTACAGCCCCAGCAAAAATCAATGACACTAAACAAACTAATAAGGAATTAGCATTGTATTTAATGAGCTTTAGAATGTACCAACCAATGGCTAGAACAGCAACAAATCGAAATATAGTCAAAAGATATTTACTCCAACTATTATCGAAAGATAAGCCAAAAGCCATGCCTGGATTTTCAACAAATTCAATTTTTAATAATCCCCAATCAGCAATGGAGTTACCAAATCCTAATGAGTAATGAGTTTTGATATAAATTTTTGTAATCTGATCAATTAAGATTACAAACAAAATGATAAATAACGGAATTAACTTTTTTACGTTGATGGGGTTAGCTTTCAGCATTTTTTGCAGCAATACTAAGAGTAGCATGAGGGACAAGCTTTAGCCTCTCTTTGCTAATTAATTTCCCAGATTTACGACAAACACCATAGGTTTTGTTGTTAATTCTTATTAAAGCGTTTTCTAAGTTTTTGATAAATTTCTCAGATCTGGCCGCAAGCTGAGCATTTTCCTCTCTCATCAACGTTTCAGCACCGTCTTCCATCATATTAAATGACCTTCCAGTGTCGTCTGTGCCGTGATCATCTTTATGAGATAATGATCCTTTTAAAATAACAAGATCTTCCTTGGCTTCTACTAACTTTTTTTCAATGATAGATCTAAATTCTTCTAATTCTGAGTCGCTGTATCTATTTTTTTCCTTGTTCATAACGGCAGAAAATTAATTGGTTTTTTCTATAGAAAGTTGAATTTCTTCATTATCACCAGCCAAAAAAGGTTTTTCTATTTTATTTTGAAAAAGGATCTCTTTCGCCAATGTTTCCGAGCAAATATAATTTAAATTGTCATTTATAGCATTTTTTATTTCATTATTAGCACAGAAGAAAATCTTTATAAAATCAGTGACTTCCAGT
>JAYPLD010000007.1:18915-21884 GCA_038129265.1 Crocinitomicaceae bacterium | reverse complement strand
CCTAAATATTTAAAGTTAGGTTTAAGTTTCTTTTTAAGCATGGGGTCATCTTGTTTAATAAACAAAAGCTCTTTTACATTTACTTCTGTTAAAATTAATGCCTCCACTTCTTTGATGGCCTTTTCAAAAGATTCTCCTTTAGAAGGAATAAGGATTTTTTGTAGAGGTTGTCTTACTTTGATTTTTTCTTTTTTTCTAATACTCAAAACCAATGAAGAAACCTGTTGACAAAGATTCATTTTTTCTTCTAAACCAAGATTTATTAAATGCGGTTGATATTCTGGAAAATCTGATAAATGAACCGAGCTATTGGAAGATGATAGATCCCTATATAGTAAATCACTATAAAAAGGTGAAATGGGAGACATGAGTATACTTACTTCTTTTAGACAGAGGTGTAGCGTATAATAAGCTGCTTTTTTATCTTCTGTTAACTCCCCTTTCCAAAAACGTTTTCTACACAAACGAACATACCAATTACTTAATTCATCAACAACAAAGGATTGTATCATACGACCTGCCTTTGTGGGTTCATAGTCATCATAAGACTCATTTACTTTTTTTATTAATGAGTTTAATTTAGATATTATCCAGTGGTCTATTTCTTCAAAAACGATATTATCCACATGGTCAGATGGTTTATATTCGTCAAGATTAGCATATAAAGCAAAGAAATTATAGGTGTTTATAAGTGTTCCAAAAAATTTTCGGGTTACTTCTTCGATTCCGGTAAGATCAAATTTCAAGTTATCCCATGGTTGTGAGTTTGTAATCATATACCACCTTGTGGCATCGGGCCCATATTGGTCTAAGGTTTTAAATGGGTCAACCGCGTTACCAAGTCGCTTGGACATTTTTTGCCCATTTTTATCTAGTACCAGCCCGTTTGATATTACATTTTTGTAGGCCACATCCTCTTTAATCATAGTGGAAATGGCATGAAGAGTATAAAACCAGCCTCTTGTTTGATCAACCCCTTCAGCTATAAAATCCGCAGGGAAAGCTTTATTTTGATCAATAAGTGATTTATTTTCAAAAGGATAATGCCATTGCGCATAAGGCATAGATCCAGAGTCAAACCAAACATCAATTAGGTCATTCTCTCGATACATAGGTTCATTATTTTGACTGCACAGTATTAATTTGTCTACAAAATGCTTATGTAAATCAAAAGAATTATAATTATCATTGGAGAAATCGTTAGGCTTAAATTGGGCTAATGGGTTGTTTTTCATGAAACCAGCAGAAACGGATTTTTCGATCTCTTTCTGAAGCTCCTCGACCGATCCAATACATTTTATTTCTTTTTTATCTTCCGTTCTCCATATAGGAAGGGGTATACCCCAGAAGCGAGATCTAGACAGATTCCAATCATTCGCATTTTGCAGCCAATTTCCAAATCTACCATCACCAGTAGAAGCAGGCTTCCAGTTAATTTTATGGTTGAGGTCGTACATTTTTTCTTTAAATGCAGAAACCTTGATGAACCAGGAATCTAATGGGTAATATAAAATAGGTTTATCTGTGCGCCAGCAGTGAGGGTAGTTATGTTCATACTTTTCTACCTTGAACGCCCTGTTTTGTTCTTTCAAGTGAATGGCTATTTCAACATCTACAGAACGAGAAGGCTCGTCTCCAGCCTTATAATAGGCGTCTTTAACAAATTTACCACTTAAAAACCCTAATTTATCGATAAACTTTCCTTGTAAGTTTACAAGAGGCACTAATTCGTTCTCATTATTTAGGATAAGCATAGGAGGCACACCAGCTTTTTCTGCAGCCTTTGCATCATCTGCACCAAAAGTAGGTGCAATATGAACAATACCTGTTCCGTCATCAGTCGATACAAAATCTCCGTGAATAACTTTAAATGCATTATCAACACCGTGATGAGGCTCTGCAAGAGGCATGAGTTGTTCGTAAGATAAACCGATTAAATCTTCTCCGTTTAAGTGTTGTATTATTTCATACGGGATTTGTTTGGATTCATCTACCATTGCGTTTTTCTCCACGTATGGGCTGCTCAGCACGGATGATAATCGTTGTTTGGCTAATATTAAACAACAACTTTTTTGAGTGTATTGATTTGTGGTTTTAACCAATACATATTCAACTTTTTTGTTCACGGCCAAGGCAGTATTAGAAGGAAGAGTCCAAGGAGTTGTGGTCCAAGCAATGAAAAAGACAGGATCTTTCACATTAAAAACGGTTTGATGATCAGTCCTAAGTAAAAACTGTGCAGTAATGGATGTATCCTTTACTTGCTTGTAACACCCGGGTTGGTTTAATTCATGAGAACTTAGTCCTGTTCCTGCTTTTGGTGAGTAGGGCTGAATGGTATACCCTTTATAAATATAATTTTTGGCATACGCTTGATTTAACAACCACCAAACAGATTCAATGTATTTGTTGTCATAGGTAACATATGGGTTATTGGTATCAACCCAATATCCCATTTTTTTTGTTAAATCGTTCCAAACATCTGTATATTTCATAACTGCTTTTTTACATGCAGCATTATACTCTTCTACGCTAATTTTATTCCCAATATCTTCTTTGGTAATACCTAATTCTTTTTCTACACCTAGCTCTACGGGAAGACCATGTGTATCCCACCCCGCCTTTCTATTTACTCTATAACCTTTAAGGGTTTTGTATCTACAAAATACGTCTTTTAATGCTCTTGCCATGACGTGATGAATTCCGGGAAGCCCATTAGAAGAAGGAGGGCCCTCATAAAAAACAAAAGGATTATTCTCGTTTCTGTTATCTACGCTTTTTTTAAATGTATCTTCTTCTTCCCAGATCTTTAATATATCATTTGAAAGCTGATTTAACTTAATATTCTTTCTTTCTTTATAACGCCCCATCAACTATAGTTTATTTTTTAAATCTACTTTTCTATGAGAGTGGAACATCTTTTGGTTTTCTTTTCCAGCCCTCCATTTTTTCTGTTCATCATCACTAAG
>JAYPLD010000007.1:0-18815 GCA_038129265.1 Crocinitomicaceae bacterium | reverse complement strand
AGTTGATTAACAGATTGGAACCCTTTATGTTTTAAATAAGCAGATGCTTTTTCACATCGTATTCCACCAGTACAGTAAAGCAAAATGTTTTCCTCTTCTTTTCCCTTTAATATTTCTTCCACCATCGGCAATTCCTCTCTAAATGTTTCAGCCTCGGGTAAAATGGCGCTTTTAAAATGTCCGATTTCACTTTCATAATGATTCCTCATATCAACTACTGTTGCACCTTTATCAATAGCCTCGTTCCATTGTTTAGCGTTAAGGTGGTTTCCCACATTAGTAATATCATAATCATCAACACTCAATCCGTCAGCAACAATTTGCTTTCTCACCTTTATTGTCAGTTTGTAAAACGAAAAAACAGGTTCTTCTAAAGCGATTTTAAAAGGGATATTTTTAAAGTATGTAATGGAGTTTATCTGGGCTTCAAAAGCAGAAAAATGATGTTCGGGAACCGATATTTGAGCATTTATTCCTTCCTCTGCTAGGTAAACTCTTCCAAGTACATCCAATTTTTCCCACTGTAAGTACAATTCGTTTCTCAGCTCGCTAGCGTTTTTAATGATGACGTATTTGTAAAACGAAAGTGTAATTCGCTTAAAATTTTCTTCTGCTAGTTTTTTTTCTCCAGCCTCTCGATTTAATTTATTGTATGGAAAGTTTTCGGACATATGTTAATTAACAGGAATGCAAAAATAGAAAAACTAGTTAAAAAGCTTACTTTTAAAACCAACGGCAATCTTAATTTATTTTTTTGGAACTTATTGAAAGAAATTTAATCGAGTATTTTGGGCTGCTTATCCCTTTTTTGATTGCCATAATTTTGTGTGTATATGTGTTAAGAACAAGAATTAACATAGTAAGGTCTATACTTTTAGCCCCATTTAACAAAAGTTATTTTAAATATGTAGATAGCAATACTGCGGAACAAGAGTTTACCATTTTGTTGTGGAATTCTGTTTTCGTTCAGGGAATAATGTTGCATTTCTATTTTTCCTCCACACCATCCATTTTAATATACATAACTATTGCGACATTAATTTTAATTAAGTATGTGATATTGAACTTCTCAGCGGTTTTTTTAGAGCAGGCAGACTTATTTCGTTTTTATAAAACAACATTTTATTTAGGTGTTATTCATAATGGATTAGTATGTATCCCAACCATTTTATTTAATATCCTTTATTTGTATCGTTTAGAATCGAATACCATTCAATTAGTAAATGGGACATTCTTTTTGTTGCTCATTACCTTGTTTATCTATCGATTCATTTTTCTGTTTAGAACAGGGTTAAAAGAAAACATTTCATATATACATATTATTTTTTACCTTTGCACCCTCGAAATTTTGCCTTTGGGCATAATTTCATCATATCTAGCGATTAGTTAGGTAAAAAAGTGTTAACTAAATTTTGCAAATGAGTATAAAATCAATTCTTGTTTCTCAGCCTGAACCAAAGACAGATAAAAATCCATTTAGTGATTTAGCAGAAAGATTTAATTTAAAAGTAGACTTCAGATCATTTATACATGTGGAAGGAGTAGACCCTATGGATTTTAGGCAACAAAGGATTAATTTATCAAATTATAGTGCAGTAATTTTCACTTCTCGAATGGCGATTGATCACTTTTTCAGAATAGCTAAAGAGACTAGATTTACTGTTCCTGATGACATGAAGTATTTCTGTGTGTCAGAGGCCGTTGCGTATTATTTGCAAAATTATGTAGTGTATAGAAAAAGAAAAATCTTTCATGGAAAGCAAGTTTTTGCAGACTTAATACAACTAATTAACAAACACAATACTGAGAAGTTTCTTGTTCCTTGTTCTGATATTCAGAGAAAAAATATCCCAGAGCTTTTAGAAAAGAACAACATTAATTTTCAAAATGCCGTTTTATATAAAACAGTGTGCAGTGATCTATCAGACCTATCGGATGTTAAATATGATATACTCGTTTTTTACAGCCCATCAGGAATACAATCCTTAATCAAGAATTTCCCAGAATTTAAGCAAAACGGAACAAAAATAGCTGCATTTGGCCCAACAACAGCAAAGGCAGCGGAGTTAGCAGGCCTTAGAATTGATATCAAGGCGCCTCAACCCGGAATCCCATCAATGACCATGGCCATTGAAAACTTTATCAAAGGATAATTAAAATAGCTTTACTCAGTAAATTAATTCAGTAAATTTATCATTGCCAATATTTGGTTTTGAAAATTAATACCCTTAAAAATAAAAAGGAAATTAACCGATTATTTCAAAAAGGAGAAACATCTATTTTTTTTCCCTTGATGATTTATGTTGTGCAAAGTAAAGAGCCAAAAGTGCTATTTTCTATTTCAAAAAAAAAAATAGCGAAAGCAGTTGAAAGAAATAAATTAAAAAGGCAACTTAAAGCAATATATACTAAAGATTTTAGTTGGAACTTAAATAAGCACTTAGCGATTGTATATATAGCCAATTACGTTTGTGATACAATAGAATTGACAGAAGCTATGCAAAAAATAAAAGACACATATGAAAAGGGTTAGAAACAGTATCATCATTATACTTTCTGCCATATGTTTAATAGCAGCAACTAAATCAGATGATGATTACTTTGAAATAAGTAAAAATCTAAGGATTATGGCCTCTGTTTACGAGAAGTTGAATAGTAATTATGTTGATGAATTATTGCCTGGAAAAATCATGAAAACGGGAATAAACGCCATGCTTAAGTCATTAGACCCATATACGGTATATATTTCAGAATCTGAAATAGAGGATTTTCGATTTGCAACCACAGGAGAATACGGAGGCATAGGGGCAACGATTAAAATTAAAGAGCAACGAGTATTGGTAACGGAGTTATATGAAAATTCACCAGCAACAACATCAGACTTAAGGGTAGGGGATCAACTTATTTCTATTGACGGCATTACATTAGAAAACTTATCTATTGATGAAATTGGCACGTTGTTAAAAGGTGCAGCAGAATCGGAAACGGTGTTAAGTATAGTTAGAGAAAGCCAAGGCATAGACATAAAGATAGTTCGAAAAGACATTCAAATTCCTGCGGTCAGTTTTTCCAAAAAGATTACTGAAAACATAGGTATTATTAAACTAACTTCATTCACACAGACATCGTATAGTGAATTTAAAAAAGCCTTAACTGCTCTCCAAAAGAATGATGTAGATAAGTTAATTATTGATTTGCGTTCAAATGGTGGTGGACTACTAAATGAAGCGGTTAAAATAGTAAACCTATTTATAGATAAAGGTCAAAAAGTAGTAAGTACAAAAAGCAGAATAAAAGAAATGAATCGAACCTATATCACTCAGGAATTACCTATTGCAAAGGATATGTCTGTAGTGGTTTTAGTTGATGAAATGTCTGCATCTGCAAGTGAAATTGTTGCAGGAAGTCTTCAGGATTTAGATAGGGGAGTAGTCGTGGGAAATACGAGTTTTGGCAAAGGACTTGTCCAACAGACAAAACCGGTGAGTTTTGGAGGGCAAATCAAATTAACTGTAGCTAAATACTATACACCAAGCGGGAGGTGTATTCAAAAATTAGATTATTCTGATGGTAAAAAATCACTTGCCATAGCAGACAGTTTAGTGAAAGAGTTTAAAACTCAAAATGGAAGAACAGTTACAGATTCTAGAGGAATTGAGCCAGATATAATGGTGCAATCAAGTTACTACAACAGCCTAACAGAAAAGTTACTTTTTGATGATTACATTTCTGATTTTACAAACATAGAAATTAAGAATATAAAAGATTCCATAGATCCAAGCACATATGTATTAAGCGAAGATACTTATGCAAGATTTAGCCAATTTGTTTTAGATCAAGATGTAAAATATACTACAGAATCCTACCAATTGCTGGAGTCATTAAAGGAATCTGCAGTAAGAGAGGACAGATTTAATGAAAATATAAAAACCTTTATAGAACTAGATAGTATTTTCAGTGCAAATATTTCTAGAGATTTAAAAAAATATAAGGACGAAATATCCTTTTTTATTGAAAATGAAATTATTTCTAGAACACATTACCAATCTGGAAGGATAGAGGCATCATTAAAGTATGATTCGTGTGTTACAAAAGCCTTGGAAGTGTTAAATGCTGATTCTTTGTATTACCAGATTTTAGGATACTAAGTTGTGTTGGGTCAACAATGGCATAGAAGAATCTATATCTTTTTCCTTTTACTGTTTACAATAGGACTTTCATTCGGAAAGATTTTATTAAGTATTTCTTTAATTGGCATGATTGTCAATTATTTGGCGGAGGGAAATTTTAAATCAAAGAGAAGTCTTTTTTTAGCAAATCAATATATCCTTGTCGGATTCTTATCCATTTTTCTAATCGAGTTTATTTGGTTGATTTTTACGAATGACCTTTCAAATGGCCTAAATAGTTTAAGAATAAAACTTCCTCTTTTCATTTTACCCCTTGTAATAGGAACATCCGACCCGCTAAAGGCAAAAGAATGGAAATCAGTATTAATGGTTTTTTTATGTTCCTTATGCGCAAGTGTACTCGTTGTATTTTTAGTTAAATATGATTTGATTAGCCCTAAAAAAACCACGGGATCAAACCGAGACTTATCTATTTTTATGTCTCATATTAGATATGCGGTTTTATTATCGTTTGGTTTTTTCCTTTCAGGATATTTACATTTTGTACAAAAATTAAATAAAGTAACCGCTTTAGTATCAATGGTAATTATTGCTTTGGGATTATACCAGCTAAATTCTTTTACCTCTTATTTAGCGATAACATTAGCTGTTTTATTTCTTTTTTTATACGCTGTTAGAGAGGTTTTTGTTCGATACAGGGTGGTGGTTATAGTTTCTTTTTTCTTGTTATTTACGGGAGTTGTTTTATACTTTAAATCCGTCTACTATGAAATGAACACCCCAAAGCGAGAGATGGTTAACACAGAATTACCTAAATATTCTCCAAACGGAGAAAAGTATTTGCATGATACAAACAACAATACATTAGAAAATGGATTCTACTTATGGAGAAATATTGCAGAGCAGGAATTAGTTACCGCTTGGAATAAGGCAAGTTCAATACCTTTTTATGCTTTTGATAAAAGGGGACAAGAGATCAAATACACCATTTATCGTTACATGACCTCAATGGGCCTAAGAAAGGATGCTAATTCATTTTCAAAATTGGGAAGGGGAGACATTATTCGTATTCAAAATGGGGAAACCACACAGTTGAAATACAATCTTTTTGAAAAAAGACTAAGGAGTTTACTGTTTGAGATTCAACAATACAATCAGACTAAAAACCCTAATAATCAAACTTTAATTCAGCGGTTTTTCTATTGGAATATAGCTTTCAAAGCTATTTCAACACATTGGATTTTTGGACATGGAACGGGAGGTTACAAAGAGGCGATGAGTAAGCAGTATAAAAAAGCTTCTAGTATATTAAAAGTCGAAAATCGAAAAAACCCTCACAATCAATTTCTTACTCAATTAATAAATTTAGGTTTATTTGGGTTTATACTTTGGTTAACAACTTTAGTCTGTCCCTTGTTGTATTCTAGCATGTATAGAAATCCTTTATGCTTTGTTTTTTGCATTTTAATGGTTGTTTCTATGCTTTCTGATGATATGTTAGAAAGACAGTCAGGCGTGTGCATATTCTCATTTATTTACACCCTATTAATTACACAAAAAAGGAGTATTAATTATTCTCTTTTGAATAAAATTCGGAATAAAAGCTCATGAGTTCCAGAGCTATAGTTACCTAGGTTAGAAGTAGTAAAATCATATGCGTATCCAAAAGATAGATTGTTTTGGTGCGTGTAGCCGATTAGCATAGATGCCGCATCTCCAGAAAAATTCTCCACATTATTTGCGGACCTGTAAGTAAAACCAGCCCAGACGGTATTTTTCCAAGAAAATTTAGTTCCAAACTCCATCTGAACAGGAGCAGGAGAAACAAGTCGAATTAATAAATAGGGGTCTATTTCAATATCATTGTTAATGTTAAAAACATATCCTCCATGGACTGTATAATGATCCTCTAGTTTATTACCATTTGAATTAGTTGAACTAGAAAAAGATATTTCATTTTGCAATAAATTGGCAGCCGAAGCGCCAAAGTGCCAATTATTACTGAACATGACGAAACCAAATTTTGCATCAGGCACAATGTCTCTTAATACATTGTTTAAAAGGGCAGGGTCACTTTGATTGATTAGATTTAATTTATGCCCATCAATTTTCCATTCAAGTAATCCAGCGCTAAGGGAAAGCGATAATTTTATTTTACTATTAATATTCAACAAATATGAATAAGAAGCTTGAATTCCTGTTCGTCTAGTAGGACCAACGTGATCTGTGTATAAAAACGCTCCTAAGCCGTTATTTGAGTTTTTTGTTGGACCATCAATGCTTAACGTATATGTCCTTGGTGCATCGGTGATTCCAACCCATTGATATCGATGATTTGAACTCACACTGAATTTGTCTTCCACACCAGCAAATGCAGGATTATTCACATATTTATTCATAAAGAACTGGCTATAAACAGGAATTTGTTGTCCCGATACGTTGTAATAAAAAACAAACGAAAAGATAAATAAGGTAATATGTCTACTATATGTTTTTATCATCTAATTATGGTTACTGGACCAGTCACTGGGTCTGGGAAAAGAGGGTCATTAAGTTCAATCACAAAATAATATGTTCCAATTGGAAGGGGCTTCTCATTAAACAAACCAGTCCACTGTTCATTATAGCCAACAGATCTAAATAATAATGTTCCCCATCGATTATAGATTTCAACATTACAATTAGGGAATTGATCTATTTGATCAATAGACCACGTGTCATTCACCCCATCATTATTCGGTGAAAAACCAGAAGAATAAGAAATATCAGGTATAAGAATAATATTGATATCATCAGTGTTTTGACAACCATTGATATCGGTTACGATTACGCTATATGTCTGATTAGCTAAAACAGTAACATCAGGGTTAGAGTTGGTACTATCGTTGGGATCGAGGAAATTGATACTGGGACTCCACACAAAGGAAGATCCGACTGGGCCAGTTGGTAAGCCTCCAAGACTAACATTAGCTCCGTAGATATCGTCTATATCAACACCCGCGTCTACTATAGGTAATGGGTTTACAGAAACCGTAATGGTATCGCTATCGCTACAACCTTGATCTGAAACCGAAAAAACAAATTGTATATCGTTAGTGTCATTAAAACAATAGTTGCTGATTAAACTATCAGTAGATAAAATATTGGTAGAATCAACAATATTCCAAGAATAGCTCAATACACTAGACCCCAGTCCACTACCAACAATACTCAAACAACCACCGACACACACGCTTGAGTCAATGCCTGCGTCAGCAATGATGGTGTTTTGTGCGTCCACTAAAATAGTGTCGTTATTTGAACATAAATTTTGGTCAATGATGGTAATTACATAAGTCCCTGGTAGTAGGTTGTTGATGTCTTGATCAGAAGTATTACTGTATGTGCCGTCCGTATTTATCCAACTGTAATTATAAGGGCTAATCCCACCTATGACGGAGATATAAATTTCTCCATCACTTTGATCTACACAATAAGAATTGATGATTTGATCCACAATAACTTGAATAGAGTCAGGTTGATCTATTAGGACCACCCCATTTGCTGTACAATTATTTTGATCCGTCACCGTAATAGGGTAGTTACCAGCACTTAAATTCAATTGGTTAAATCCAACACCTATTCCAGTCCAATTTACAGCATAAACATTATTTCCACCCGAAATAGAAACACTGGCTTGGCCGTTATTTTGACCAAAACAACTCGGCTCCAATACAAAAGGTGTACTTATTGAAATGGAATCAGGACCAAGTAATTCTATAAAATCACTAGAAACACAATTGGTGTTCATATCGGTTACCGTGAGTGAATATAATCCTGGGCCAAGGTTATTCAAGTTCGAATTGGTAGAATTAGTTGACCACAGATAATTGTAATTTCCACTTCCGTTAGAAACGGTACTAGAGATAGACCCATCGTTAATTCCAAAACAATTTATATCGGTTTTTGTTAAATCAACAGTTAATCCATTTTCACTATTAATGGTGAAAGTATATGGGTACGAGCAACCATTCAAATCACTAATGGTCAGCTCATAAACTCCAGCTTCAAGGTTTGATATATTTTTATCATTACTATTAAATCCATTTGGTCCAGTCCAACTATAACTGTAAGGACTATTTCCTTGGTAAACTACAAGAGAAATAGACCCGTTACTTATACCGCAAGAAGCATTTTCCGTTAGTTGTTCTATTACTGGAGCAGATGGGTTGGCGATGGAAACAGGAACTACAAGCTTACAATTATTATTGTCTATTACTTCTAAGTGATAAAGACCAGCAGATAGGCCTGTTACCACATTTGTATTTTGACCACCAGGAATCCAATTATAATTATATGGTGGAGTTCCACCACTTGCTATAACTGATGCGCTACCATCTATTCCATTTAAACAAGTCGGATTAACTGTATTTACAATAGAATTATCTGGTCCACCGATGTCACTGACCTCTACGGCTGAAATCACAGAGCAACCAGTCGTGTTATCTAAAAGTTCGAATCCATGAACCCCAGCACATAGGTTAGGATGACTACTTGAAACGATTCCATCAAACCAAGTAAATGATTCATTTCCACTACCTCCAATTGCGGTTAAATTAGCAACCCCATCACAATTTCCACATGTAGCGCTTACCGTAGAACTGGTAAAGGCTAAGTTATCGTCTTTTCCAATTGTGAATGCCTGGCTAAAGTTACACCCTTGTGCATCCGTTATTAATACATTGTTAAGTCCTTCACAAAGATTATTTACAGAGGAAGTACTGGCACCGTTATCCCAAAGGTAGTTGTAGGGTTGACTTCCACCAAATACCACTAATGATGCTTCTCCATCACAACTTACATCACAACTGGCGTTATTTATATTACCTAAACTAGCTTGTATAGGCATATTTTGTTCGATAGATACGTATTCAAATTGATAGCAACCAGAAACATCATCAATTACTTGGAGCGTATAATTTCCAGCACCAAGGTTAGAAATACTTGCACCTGAACTTAAATTGTTTCCACTTTCATCAAACCAAGTATTGGTTGTGCTGCCAGTGTTTCCAGAAACAGTAGCTGAAATAGTCCCCGTACTCTCATTAAAACAAGCCACATCAGTCACTACTGTTGAAATGGTTAAGTCATTAAAGTTGGGTAATCCAATGTTAGCCGTGTTTGAGCATCCATTGTTATCGGTTACGGTTACGGTATAAAGTCCAGCAGAAAGATTGAAGATAGAGTCAGTAACATTATTATTGCTCCAACTATATGTATATGGTGCTGTACCTCCATTTGGTATAATTTTTATGTTCCCGTTGTTGGCATTGCAGTCAGCGGGTGTCACATATGATGAAATATCAATATTTTCTGTGTTGTTGTTTAGTAAAAATGAAGCCACTTCAGTACACCCATTATCATCGGTAATAAGCACCTCATATTCTCCTGAAGAAAGGTTATTGATGGTGTTAGATGTGCTTCCATTATTTACCCAAATAAAATTGTAGGGACTTGCTCCTCCAGTTGGACTCAAGGAAATACTTCCTGTTAATCCTCCAGGACAATTAGGTGAGACTAACGTAGGATTAACCGAAATACCCGTTAAATCATCAGATATAGTAAAATTAGAATCTTTTGAGCATCCAAAATTATCACTTACAGAAATGGTATATATTCCGCTACATAAATTTGAAGCTAGGTTACCTGTATTTCCATTTGACCATGTAGTATTGTAGATAGCAGAAGGGTTACCACCGCTCACTATTGCACTGGCAGTTCCATCGCATGATTGACATGTGCTATTATTTAAGGTTAAATCGATAAGAATAGGATTAGGCTCGTTCAGGGTAATGGTATCAATCACAGTACATCCAACAGCATCATTGACATGTACAATATGTTCTCCAGCAAATAAACCTGACAAAGTGCTAGTTTGAGAATTTTGATTTGGGTTCCAGAAAATCTGATAAGGCTGATTTCCTCCGGTAACACTTATATCTATCGATCCATCATTTCCACCATGACAACTTGGGTCCGTAGTATTATTCACAGTAATTTGAGGACCAGCGGTGTTTGTAATTATAATCGATGTGTCAGTTGTACAATTATTATCATCAATCACAGTCAGGGAATACGTACCGGCTAATAGATTTGAAATATTAGGGCTATCGTCATTGTCTCCTACACCGTCAATGTCCCAGTCAAAAATGTAATTTCCTGAAACGGTTCCTCCAAAAGGATTTGCAGAAGCGCTACCATCAGAGAAACCACAATTTGCATCTATCAATGTAATATTAGCATACATGGGATCAGGAGATGTAACTACAAAAAAGGTGTCAAGTTGACAAAGGTTTCCATCCGTCAGGTTTAAATTAAATGTATCGCTATGTAATTGAGAAATGGTGTCGTTGCTATTGGCGTAACCTGATGTAGAAGACCAGTTGAAAAGATATCCACCAACCCCACCTGTAGTTACGAGCTCGACCACTCCATTAGAATCTGTTGAACATGCATTATTGCTAATCGTTGCATTAATGCTTAATTCTAGGGGTTGGCTTAGTGTAAAAACACTGTCTATAATACAACCGTTATCATCTGTTACAAAAATGTGATAATTACCAGATGATAAATTAAACAGACTATCGTCATCGTCATTATCCCCTAGTCCGTCCACATCCCAGTCATATTGAAACGGTGAAGAGCCTCCGGTGAGGCTTAGATTGATCTTACCAGAAGTATCACCGAAACAATCAATAGAATTAATATTAGCTGATAAGTTTAAACTATTGGGCTGTGTAATTTCAATTAGCGTATCTTTTTGGCATAAATTACCATCCAAAATTACCAATTGGTATTGCCCCGTATCTAAAGCGGTTATTGTATCATCTAAATTGGTATATCCATTAGGCCCTGACCAATTCCAAGAATAGTTTCCGTCACCTCCAGAAGTGTTCAAATTAATCTCAGCATCAGCATTTCCAAAACAAGAAACAAGTTGAATTTCAGCGTTAGCCATAATGGCGTTAGGTTTAATCATCAAGAAAGAGGTATCATATATACAACCATTATCGTCCGTCAAGCTAAGGTTGTATAAACCTGAATCAAGATTAAAGAGATCTGCTGTTCCAAGATCTGTAAAAGTTGGGTTTGAGCTAGTCCAAACAGGAACTAATGCCCCTGTACCGCCTGCCTCTGTTATTTCAATACTACCATTTACACTGTCAGAACAGCTTATTTGAGATAATGTATGTGAAATGGAAATTGTATCGGGTTCTGTAATGGTGTAAGTAGAAGAATCGGCACAATTGTTTGCATCAGTAATAATTAACTTATAGGTGCCTTGATCAAGCGCGGTTTGAGAAGGGTCATTTGTTATAATTCCACTACCCGGAACAATGGTAGTCCAAGTAGGGGTAAGAGTACCTGTACCTCCAGCAAGGAAAATAGTAATTTCACCATCGTTTGCTCCATTACACGTCACGTTATTTACGGTAGACCCTATCGATATTGGATCAGGCTCTACAATATCTTCACTAAGAACAGAAACACAACCTGTAGACAAGTCATTAACGGTAACCGAATAGGTATTTGCACTTAGATTAATCAAGTCCTCTGAGTCATCCGCATCGCCCACACCATCATTATCCCAGTCTACTGTGTAGGAACTTGTTCCAGTTATGGTTAAATCAATTTCCCCATTGGTGTTTCCGTTGCAGTCGATTTGAGTTACTACAGCGGTTAGGGTTGGCGCATTCGCATTTGCAATGGCAAAGACTTGACTACCAGTACAGTTGACATCATCCGTAACGGTTATTTGATAGTTTCCAGCCCCTATATTAGATAAGGAAGTTAAAATCCCAATTCCATAGGCTGGTGTAGATAAATTGTCCCATGAGTATTGATAATTGGTAGCTATGGTTCCTCCTGTAGCAACAATAGAAATACTTCCATCTGATGCATTACATGTAGGACTGGTTATGGTTCCAGTAATTTCAATAGAATCAGGTTGAGAAACGTAAAAAACATTATTTAAAAATTGACATCCCTGATCGTCAGTCACATTTAAAACATAGTTTCCTGTGTCAAGATTTACTAAATCTTCTGATGTTGAATTGTACCCACTTGGACCTGTCCAATTCGTTTGGTATGGTGCTGTACCTCCATTTATTTGAATGGTAATGGCCCCGGAAGAGTCACCGTTACATGTAAGATCAGTGATAGTACTGTTAATATTCAGTCCTAAAGCAGGGCCTGTTACGTTAATATTTTTTGTTCTTGTACAGCCATTATCATCTGTTACGATGACGCTGTAACTCCCAGCAATAAGATCTCCTATACTATCAACACTACCAGGATCACTGAAACCAACAGGCCCGGTCCATGAGTATGTAAAGGGACTTATTCCGTTTACTGTTAAATCGATGCCACCCGTTGAATCACCAAAACATTCTACATCAGTAACACTAAACGCAACAGTAGGGGCGTTGTCGTCAGAAACAGAAACAGAAACAGAATCTATACAGCCGTTATCATCTGAAACAATCACTTGATAAGAGCCTGAAACTAAATTGTTTTCATTGGCATTTCCAGACCCTATTGCAGAGCCAGGATAACCATTTCCAATATCAAACCAAGAGTAGACATAATCTACATTTACCGTTCCACCAGAAGCACTAACTCCAACACTTCCGTCTGCTTGTCCACAAGATGAGTTAGTTGAACTTCCTGTTAAAGAGATATCAGTAGGCTCTGTTATTTCTATGCTATCTTGTTTTTGACACCCGTTATCATCTGTTAAAGTCAAAATATAATATCCCGCAGAGAGGTTGACAGGATCTTCATCATTACTAACCGTGAAACCACCTAAAGCCCAATCATAGCTATATGGACTGGTGCCTCCAGTAACGGTTGTAGAAATAGTTCCATTGGTATCGTTATTACAACTTAAGGCTGTTGTGTTTAGATTGATATCTAAAGTATTTCCAACATTGATATCTACGCTTAAGGAAGATCTACAACCAGTTGCCACGTCTTGAACAACCACATTATAACTTCCAGCAGCTAATAAAATAAGGTCTTCATTGTCATCAAAGTCTCCCGTTCCATCATTGTCCCAATCAATAGTGTAAGTTCCTACAGGAGATATAGTCAAATCAATAGTTCCATCATCATCACCAATGCAATCTACATTTGTACTTACAGCACTTAACGTGGGGCCGTTTAGGTCAGAAATAGCAATAATTACACTATCACTACACAGGTTGTCGTCTGTGACGGTAATGACATAATTACCAGCTCCAATATCGGTTAATGAATCATCAAATGATTTATTATACTCAGGTGTTGAAATATCGTCCCATACATAGTTGTAGTCACCACTTACTGTACCTCCTGTTACGGTCACATATAATATACCATCTGTAGAATCACATGTGGGCTGAACTATATTGGTGTCTATAACTAAAGCGGAAGGCTCTGTTATGGTAAATAGCTCTGTAAGTGGACCCGAATCAGGACAACCGTTAGCATCGGTCACACTTATGGTGTAGTCTCCAGGTTCATTTAAATTAATTAAGTCCTCATCAGTAGATGTAAAACCATTAGGGCCTGTCCAGTTAATATTGTATGGTGATGTACCACCTATAATGTTAATGGCGATTGCTCCAGAGCTATCGCTGTTACATACCATTTGTGTGACGGTTGACTGAATTTGTATATTGTCATTAGGACCACCAACTGTGATATTTTCAGCAGAACTACAACCCAAAGGATCGGTAACAAATACAGTATATACTCCTGGATCTAACCCAGATAAATCTTCTACACCTGGATCAACAAATCCGACTGGTCCAGACCAAAAATAGGTATATGGGGGACCATTTCCTGATACTGTTAAATCGATCGTACCGTTGGTGACACCAAAGCAGGCAATATTAGAAGATGTAAACGTTAAGGATGGGCCATCGCTATCTGAAACAGCAATATCAGTTGAATCTGAGCACCCATTATCATCATTCACTATTACTCTGTATACTCCTGATGTAATGTTGGTTAATGAGTTAGTGGTGCTAGGAAGCCCTGTTGCCGTTGATACATCTAACCAACTGTAACCATAGTCAATAGCAACAGTTCCCCCCATAACAGCAACATTAGCAGATCCGTCACTGTTACCACAACTTGATGATATTGAAGTAGGGGTTAGTGCTAATGCATTTGGTGAAATTAAGTCGATTGTGCCTACAAGAGTACAGTTATTGTCATCTGTAATCGTATAATTATAACTGCCTGCAGCAAGGTTATTAACGGTAACACCATTTCCAATAATAATTCCATTATTTTCCCATTCATAATTATATGGTGAATTACCCCCTGTTGGGTTTAGTGTGATAGACCCAGTACTATCTCCACTACATAAAGGATCTACATTGTTTGATGTGGCCAATAAGGATGCCGGTTGTCCTATTGTTAAATTGGGGAGGGTAGATGTACATCCATTGTCATCTGTTACGGTTACAGCATAAGTACCTGCAAACCAGTTTTCAAAATCTTCCGCTGTTTCATGAGCAGGATCAGGCGCCACCGTGCCAGACCATAGATAGTTGTAAGGACTTCCACCTCCAGAAACAGTAATAAATATACTTCCGTCTGAATCACCAGCACAATTCACGTCTGTAATATTGTCTAATGTAATTAGAGGATCACCGGTTGTAATAACGTCAATGGTATCTGTAGCTATACAACTACTATCATCAAATACGAATCCAATGTATTGACCCACGTCCAGATTTGAGGTTAAAGAGGTTGTTGAAATAATGGATCCTCCAAGGTCGGTCAGTTGATAGGTGTAATCAGTCGAAATACTACCTCCTGTTCCAGAAATAGAAATGGTCCCAGAAGGTTGGTCACAATCTGTTGGTGTAGAAACTAAAGTAATTGTTAATGCATTAGGTTCAGTGACATCAATGGTTGTATTAGGCAATAAACACCCATTATTGTCTGCTCCAGACAGTTGGTATGATCCTGCAATTAAACTTGAAATGTCCTCGCTATTAGATGAAAATCCATTTGGACCAGTCCAATTATAGCTGTAGGAAGGGGTCCCACCTGATATGGTTATATCAATGCCTCCGGTACTATCATCATTACACGTAAGATTAGTGATTGATGAAACAATGCTGAAATCATTTGGCTCTTCTACGGTGTACGTTTGTCCTGATACGCACCCAAGATTATCCGTTACGGTGATAGAATAAGTTCCAGCATTTACATTGTTGAGGTCTTCGCCATTGGTTGGTGACCCTGTTGTAACCGTTTGCCAGTTGTAGGTAGTAGGATTATTTACCGTGTTAATGGTCAATAAAATATTACCGTCAACCCCACCAAAACATGTAACGGAATCAATTTGATCAAGAGTAATGGTAGGCCCTGTTGGGTTATTAATACAAGCAATATCTAAAAATGTACACCCATTATCATCTGTAACGCTGATGTTATAACACCCTGCAGGTTGACTGGTAATGGTGTTTGTGGCACCAATTTGATTTCCCCCATTGTCTGTCCATAAATAAGTGTAGTCATTTGTAACAGTTCCCCCATTTACGGTAACACTAGCGGTACCATCGTTCAGTCCACAACCTATAACATTAGCTGTGGTAGAACCGGTCATTTCAGTAGGTTCGTTTAGGGTATAGGTTTGAGTAGTGGAACATCCTATATCATCAAATACAGTGACTGTAAAATCACCCCCTCCAAGAGAAGAAAGGTCTTCACTATCATCATTGTCTCCTGTACCATCATTATCCCAATCATAAGTGTAGTTTCCAGTAATTCCTACATTACCACCACTGACAAATAAATCAATACTACCATTGTTAGAACCAAAACAGGAAGGATCTATTAAAACATCATTCAATGCAAGGGATTGTGCTTGATTTATAGTTATAATTTCTTGAAGTGTGCACCCAGCACCATCTGTTAAAGTAGCAATGTATTGGCCCGAACCTAGATTAGAAATCGTGGTGTTGTTTCCACCTGGATCAGAAAATCCAGCGGGACCAGTCCATGTAAGCACCCCTGGTGGAGGTGACACGGTAATCAAAACCGTAATTAGCCCATCGTTATCACCAGCACAAGATTCATGTTTTATAGAGTCAATGACTAGCGTTGATGCGGACAAGTCATTGACACTTAACGTAACAGAATCCGTACAATTTAAATCGTCTGTTACCCTTATTTGATAGGTTCCAGAACCTACGTTATTGATGGCATTTGTTGTGGATATCACATTTCCTAGATTATCCTCCCAACTGTAGTTATAATCAGTAGCCACAATACCCCCTACAACAGAAACACTAGCACTTCCATTGTTTAATCCACAAGCAGCGTCATTAACATTACTAGTAATAATAATGTCATTGTTTTCTGTCACCGTAAAAGCCGTTGAATCAGAACAGCCATCATCATCGGTTACTACAATGGAGTATTGATCGGCTATTAAATTATTGATGTTCCCACTATTCGAATTAAATCCAGAATTTATACCTATCCAATTGTAATTGTAGTCTGTAGCCACAACCCCTCCCGTAACTACCAAATTAATGGAGCCAGTACTATCCCCATTACAATCTACATTAGTAATGGTTTCCGTAATGGAAAGCGCTGAAGATTCGGTGATGGTAAAGCAAGTGTCTAATTGACACAGGGGTTGTGATTGATCAATAATACTTACACAATATGTACCTCCACTTAGAGAGAATAGATCTTCATTGTCATCATTATCTCCACTTCCATCATTATCCCAATCAAATAAAAACGTTCCGGATCCACCAGAACTGGTTAAATCAATACTTCCATCTCCCGCACCGCTACAGGATACGTTTGTCATTACAGCAGATGTAATTATTTCGGTAGGTTCATTAATGATAACAGTTGCGCTATCCTCACATCCATTATCATCGGTAATATTAATTTGGTAAGAACCAGCAACAAGACCTGTAGCAGTTGCTGTATTTTGATTGGCAGGATCATTCCAAGAATATTGGTAATCAGCAGCAACAGTGCCTCCAACAGCAGAACCTGTAGCACTTCCTTCATTTCCACCAAAACAAGTTACATCGCTGTTTTTTATTGCAGAAGCGTCTAATTCATTCGGTTCCGTAATGATGACGGTTTCTACATGTTGACATGCTGCCAATCCAGAAGAACCAAATAAGTAAATTTTAACATTGTCAATTCCCCAACTTTCGTCATTTACACCTTGAAGTCCAAATCCAGAAAAATTAATATTAGCAGTATTACTAGAATGCAGACCAACTTGATTTAATACAAATTTTGTAAATCGGGGAGATGTTCCAGAAGCTATACTTGAACTTCCACCAGGGTTATTAATTACAGCTGAAGGATTGTATTCGTCTGGGTAGGATTGATCTTGATTTTGAGTTGAAAATGTAGTATGTAACAAAGTGTCATTGTCTAGACCCAAAGTCCAAAGATCAGGACCCCAAGTCGTATTGTTTCCGTCAAGAGAGTTTAGGGCATAAAAATCAACAACAACCCTTATAGAATCATGTGTAGGTAATGCTGTTAAGTTAAGGGTAACCCCATCATTATTGGCATATCTTCCTGAAATGGTTTCTCCTCGAAATGAATAAGTAGTATTATTACTCCACTCAGCTCCAATAGCTCCATTAAACTCTTCATTGTAGTTTAAACTCCAGCTTTTAGCCCCGTTGTCCGTAACAGTACAGGTATATGTTCCAGCTGATAGTCCTGTAGCTGTAGCTGTAGTTTGAGCAGCAGGATCATCCCACAGGTAAGTATAAGGGTTAGTTCCGCCAGAAGGGCTCACCGTAGCTTGTCCATCACTTCGTCCAAAACAGGTGACTTGAGCATCTATTGTATGCGTAGCCGTCAGCGCATTGGGTTGAATAATATCTATGGTACTATCTGCAGAGCACCCATTATCGTCTGTTATGGTAATGGTATAAGTTCCTGCGGCAAGATTAGTTGCAGTAGCCGTAGCTTGAGCAGTTGGGTCATTCCATAAATAACCATAATCAGCGGTAATTGTACCACCAACTCCTAATACAGTTGCAGAACCATCTGTTAACCCATTACAGGACACATGATTTACCAACAATGGGATTGCAAACAATGCATCTGGTTCAGAAATGGTTACATTGTCTATCGTGCTACAACCATTGTCATCAGTTACAGTTACTGTATAGGTTCCAGCAGCAAGATTAGTGGCTGAAGCGGTATTTTGTGCACTAGGATCGTCCCATAAGTAAGAATAATCTGTAGCAATCGTACCTCCATTTGCAACCACTGTAACACCACCGTCAGCTATGCCATAACAAGAAGCATTACTATCAACCGTAATGGTTGTGGTTATAGCATTGGGTTCGATCACTATAAAAGTGGTGTCTTTGCTACAAGCTAAATTGTCAGTTACAGAAACGGTATAACTACCCCCATTTAGTCCGGCTAGATTGGCTGCATTCGACCCTGGATCGGTGAAATTAGGATCTGTTGAGGCCCAAGTCCAAGTTAAAGGGTTATTACCCCCACTTACTGAAATATTAATGGTACCATTAGCATCACCATTACAGTTTACATTTACAACCGTACCTGAAATGTCGATAGAATCAGCTTGATTTATGGTAAAGGAGGTGTCTTTGGTACAACCGAGGTTATCGGTGATGG
>JAYPLD010000006.1:42042-46290 GCA_038129265.1 Crocinitomicaceae bacterium | reverse complement strand
AGAAGTGGTAAAGCCCAAAAAGGCTGCATCATATTAGTGATCTGATCACCATACGCAAGAGCCATAATACTTTTGTGTAAAGGGATACCCATCTCTACAGCGGATTGAATTATTAAAGGACCCTGTATGTACCACTGTCCACCTCCACTAGGAACAAAAAAGTTTATTAATCCAGCACTAAAAAAAGTGTAGATAGGGTAAGTAAATTCAGACGAAACATGTTGAAAGAAATGAGAAAGATCTTGAATGATGCCTGTTGATTGAAAGATGCCCATTATGCCAAAATATAGCGGAAACTGCAACAGTATCCCCACCGTACCACTGATGGCACTTTCGGAAGCCGTTAAAAAATGGATAATGCTACCATGACTAATTAAGGCAAGAGCAAGTAAACTTAAGTTCAGGAAATTGGGTGTGATAAATTGGAATGATAATGTGTTAGGGTGAGATATAGCTAAATAAATACATAGAATAAGCAGCAATCCTCCAATTATTTTCCCTGTAATTTTGGAATGATCGAATCTTTCGGCACCAATTAGTTTTTTATTAATAACCTCTTTTGAAGGGAGTTTGTATTCATCTGGAATTTGAGTTTGTACTTTTTTCCCAATGAAGTACGTGGTTAATGGAAGAACTAAAAATAATATGGCTGTAATAATAAGATTTGAAGACGAAAAAACAGTGCTTTTAAAATCGATTAAATGAGGAACTTGATGTTGATATTGTGTGCTAACTAGCGTAGCCAAATGCCCAGGTTCGGCAATTTTAATTAAAGATGAACCAGATATGCCACCATGCCATACCATAAGACCACAATATCCGGCTGCTCCAATAAGTCCCATATTTATGGGTAATTTTTTATCATGAGCGTACTCCAATATTTTTTTGCAAAATATGGCGCCAAATACAAGTCCAAGTCCCCAATTAAACCAGCTAATGGTTAGTGTAGTAAATGATATTAAAGCTGCACTTCTTGCATTAGTTTTACAAATAGGAAGTAATTTTTTTATTCCTTTTTCTACAATTGGACTTAGCGCAAATACATGTCCAAGTAGAAGCATTAACATCATCTGAATAGCAAAAGCAAGTCCATTTGTGTCCCACAATCCTTTGTTCCAAAATTGAATAACCAAGGTGAACTTTTCAATATAATTACTTGGAGCTAAAGTAGTATTGGACCAAGGCCAAACCATGGCGAATACCATAGTAATAAGCGTAAGAGCTATAGCAATGGTAAAGGGGGTAGGAAGTAAAAAACGTACCCCTTTGATGTATCGGTCAAAAAGGGTCAATTGAGCTATTTAAAATGGAAGGTCATCGTCTTCATCACCTACTGGCTCAAAATCTGGTGTTGGTGGAGCCTCTTGATTCATTCCGCTTTCTTCTCTTTGCAACTTCCAAGCTTGTAGATTCACATAATATTTCCCATTGTATTCGTTTCCTCTAATATTAAATGAAACTTCCACTTCGTCACCTTCTGCTAATCCATCAAGTAAATTTGTCTTGTCTTTAATGCATTCCAATTTTACATCTTGAGGATATTGTTCATTAGTAGTAATAACAAACTCTCTTTTGGTAAAACCTGAGTCCCATGACTGCAAATCCATGATTAGTTTTACTCTTCCATTAATTTTTAATTCCATCTTTGATCAATTATTAAACGAAAGTAAGGTTTTCCAAGCGTCATCCAAGTTATTATCTTCTAAAAATAATTTTGCTTTTTTGTGGAGTTCTATTTCGAGAGATGAAGCATCATCTTCAAGCTCAATAAATAAATCGCTTAATTCCACCAGTTTAAAATCATTTACGGCTGTTTCATCAGGAATGGATTCGATTCCTCCTAGTTTGCCTAAGTCGTTACCCGTTAGAATGGAACTTTGAAGAATTTCTTTCGGAATTTGATCAAACCCTATTCCTTTAGTTGTAATGGGTTTTTTAATTTCAAACATGGAATTTTTATCCGTTCTGCAGTACCAGTCCCCACCCATTCTAGCTACTAGATCTATTTTTTCTTGATCAATCATTTGGTTGTCGTCTAATATATGATCAGAAACATGCATCCTTAGGATTTTACAAATAATAAGATTACCTGACCCTCCTTCTTGGCCTAATTCTTTTACTTCTATTACCTCGCATTCTAATTGAACAGGGGACTCTTTTACTCTAAATGGTTTCACAGTTTCAGATTCAATTGGAGTTAACCCACTTTTAATGAATTCGTCTACATCTGGGCCATAGGGGGAGCTAGCTAATGACATCTGCTCTACCATGGAATAATCAACTAAATTGATGACCACTTCGTTTACTTTTTTTACATTATTGAACGTGTCTTTGTGGGCTCCTGTTCTACCACTTCTAGATGGAGAAAAAACAGCAATCGGTGGATTGGAGCTAAAAACATTAAAAAATGAAAATGGAGCTAAGTTAGGTACGCCTTTCTCATCAACCGTACTCGCAAAACATATCGGTCTGGGTCCAACAGCACCCAATAGATAGTGGTGTGCTTTTGGTAATCCCATTTCAATAAGATCAATTGTAAGCATTCAGAATTTTTTTAGTTGGCTTCAAAGGTAGTAGAAAAATATTTCAAGGCTTTTGTATTTGAGAAAATTGAATAAATTTGCAAACTGCTTTTAGAAAGCAAACATGCGGGTATGGTGGAATTGGTAGACACGCTAGACTTAGGATCTAGTGCCGCAAGGCATGGGGGTTCGACTCCCTCTACCCGCACCAAGTTAAAATGGCATAGGCAGTTTGTTTATGCCATTTTTACATCATATAACAAAGTAAAACAATATGGACGTTAGCGTTAAAAACAGAGATGCATTAAATGCAGTTTTAACGGTGAAGATATCTAATACAGATTATGCTACACCTTATGAGAATTCATTAAAAAATTACAGAAAACAGATTCAAATGCCAGGTTTTAGGAAAGGTCATGTTCCTGCTAGCATTGTAAAAAAGAAATATGGCCCATCTATTTTGGCAGAAGAAATTGATAAAATTTTAAATAAGTCAATTTATGATCATATTACAGAAAATAAGCTTAATATCCTTGGTAATCCATTGCCAATTGAAGATGAAAAGAAACAAATTGATTGGAATAATCCTGGCGATTTTGAGTTTGCATATGAATTAGGTATTGCTCCAGATTTTAATTTAGAGCTTCCAGGTAAGTTTAAGTTTACTCGTTATCAGCCTAAAATTGACAACAATCTTGTTGATAAGCAAATTAATGACTTTGCAAAACGTTATGGAAAATTAGTGGGTATTGATGTGGCTTCTGAGAGTGATATGATACTAGCTAATTTTAAAGAGCTTAATGAAAAAGGGGAGGTTATAAAAGAAGGATTTAACCATAGTTCTACTGTTTCGATTGAGTTTGTAGATGATAAAAAAGCAAAGAAGAAACTTGTAGGCCTAAAACCTAAAGATGAATTAGTGATAGATCCAAAAGTTATTAGTAGGGGCGATGCTGACATGGCATCTATGTTAGGTATAGATAAAGATAGAGCTAAATTGTATAATAGGAACGTATTACTAACGGTTAACGAAGTTAAAACACTAGAACCTGCTAACATAGATGTAGCTCTATTTGATAAAATTTATGGAGCAGGAGAGGTCAAAACAGAAGAAGAATTTAGACAAAAAATTATTTCTGATTTAGGAAACATGTTTAAAGCGGATACGGATCGAATATTCAAAACAGAAGTAACCAAAACCATCATAAAAAAATTAAAACTTAAATTACCTGATGAGTTTCTTAAAAAATGGATTTTAAGTTCAAACAAGGAGGCGACTAAAGAGCAAATTGATTCCGATTATGATAAGTATGCAGATGGTTTAAAGTGGCAGTTAATTGAGAACTCTATTATAAAAGACCAAAATATTAAAGTAGAAGGAAGTGAATTGTTGAACTTTGCTATGGAACTCATTGGTAACCAATATGCACAGTACGGAATGATGATACCGGGAGAGGATGAACTTAAAAAAGCAGCTCAAAATGTGCTTTCTAATCAAGAAGAAGCTAGAAAGTTGAATGATATGATTTATGACAGAAAAGTTATGGATTACTTAAAAAACACATTAAAGATCACAGATAAAGAAATTTCACATGAAGATTTCGTTAAAAAGTCTGCTGAGGCCATCCAATAAATCCCTAAATTACCAACAAAAGAATCTATAATGAATCCAAACAGTAGCGAAGAATTTAGAAAATATGCCACAAAACATTTAGGTATATCTAGT
>JAYPLD010000006.1:17534-41942 GCA_038129265.1 Crocinitomicaceae bacterium | reverse complement strand
ATGCAATATATAAATCCAGATGTATCTACTATCTGTATAGGTATGGCTGCTTCGATGGGTGCAGTTCTGTTGTGCGCTGGTCAAGATGGGAAAAGAACTGGATTAAAGCATGCTAGGGTAATGATCCATCAACCTCTTGGAGGAGCTCAAGGTCAAGCTTCCGATATTGAAATTACAGCTAGAGAAATTCAAAAGCTTAAAAAGGAGCTTTACGAAATAATTTCGCACCATACGAAAAAAGACTACGAAACGGTTTGGAAAGACAGTGATCGAGATTATTGGATGACTTCTGAAGAAGCGAAAGAGTATGGTATGATTGACGAAGTGCTAGCTAAAAAATAACATGTCAAAAGCCCAAGACGATAGCATAAGATGTTCCTTTTGTGGTAGGGAGAAAAAAGACGTCAATGTACTCATTGCAGGTATCACTGGTCATATTTGTGATTCTTGTATCAGTCAGGCACATTTAATTGTAGAAGAAGAAGCAGGTGTTAAATCAAGTGCAGAAATTGAAAAATCCCTTAAATTATTAACTCCAGAAGAAATAGTTCAGCATCTTAATAAACATGTGATTGGCCAAGAAGATGCCAAAAAAGTATTAGCGGTTGCCGTTTATAACCATTACAAAAGATTGCTTCAAAAAGGAAAAACACATGATGATATTGAAATCGAAAAATCAAATGTCATCATGGTTGGAGAGACGGGAACAGGTAAAACACTATTGGCTAGATCAATTGCTAAGCTGTTAAATGTTCCTTTTTGTATTGCTGATGCAACTGTTCTTACTGAAGCTGGGTATGTTGGTGAAGATGTTGAAAGCATCCTTTCTAGATTGTTACAAGCTGCTGATTACGATGTAAGTGCAGCTGAAAAAGGCATCGTATTTATTGATGAGATTGATAAAGTAGCAAGAAAGAGTGATAATCCATCCATTACAAGGGATGTTTCAGGAGAAGGTGTGCAACAAGCCATGTTGAAGTTATTGGAAGGAGCCCAAATTAGTGTGCCACCTCAAGGAGGAAGAAAGCATCCAGAACAAAAAATGGTTCAAATCAATACTAAGGACATACTTTTTGTTTGTGGTGGGGCTTTTGATGGGATCTCCAAAATAATTGAGAGGAGAGTAAAAAGCCAATCTATTGGGTTTAATGCATTATCTAAAGATGAATTCAATGAAGAGAAATTATTGTCTCATGTGAATCAATTAGATATCAAAAAATTTGGTTTAATTCCGGAGTTAATAGGTCGTTTTCCTGTTTTAACGTATTTAAATCCTTTAACTAAAGATATACTGTTGAGTATACTAACTGATCCTCAAAATGCGCTTGTAAAACAATATGTTAGATTGTTTGAAATGGATGAAATTAAATTGACTATCCAACAGTCTGTTTTGGAGTTTATTGTAGATAAGGCGATTGAGTTGAAGCTTGGAGCAAGAGGACTTCGTTCCATTTGTGAAGCTATTTTAACAGAAGCTATGTTTAATGCTCCATCAAGTGATGTGAAAGAGCTAGTAATAGACCTTGAGTATGCTCAGAAACAGTTTTCAAAATCAAAAATAAGTAAGCTTAAAGTAGCTTAATTTATTTTATTATACCTTACTATATTAAAATCATGTGGATTCTTATCATCCTTTGCGTGTTTCATGATTGTTTCTGTTGACCAATTTTTCCCATTTATTTCTGGAAAAAAGGTATCCCCATCAAATGCAGTTTCAATATGAGTAATGTACATTCTATCCACTACATTCATTTCTAAGCATTTTTTATAAATTTCACCTCCACCAATAATAAATAATTCGTTGGTTTTTAAATTCTTATTGACATATTCAATACTCTCTTCTATGCTATGAACAATTGCACATCCCTCTGCAGTGTAGTTTCGGTTTCTAGTAATTATGATATTATCTCTATTCTTTAAAGGTCTGTATTTTTCTGGAATACTTTCAAAATTTTTTCTTCCCATAATTACGGGGTGATGAATGGTAGTATCCATAAAAAACTTCATGTCTTTTGGGAGGTGCCATATTAATTGGTTGTTTTTACCAATAACACGATTTTTTGCAATGGCAACAATTAGAGAAATGATCATATCGAAACGGCTGCTTTTATATGAGGGTGTGGATCGTAATTAATTAGCTCAAAGTCTTCAAAAGAGAATGCAGTGATGTCTTTTATATGTGGGTTAATCTTCATTTGAGGCAGTGGTCTGGTATCTCTTGAAAGTTGCTCTTTTGCTTGATCAATATGATTGTTGTAAAGGTGTACATCCCCAAAAGTGTGTACGAAATCTCCTGGCTGTAAATCAGTTACTTGAGCAATCATCATGGTAAATAATGCGTAAGATGCAATATTGAACGGCACCCCTAGAAAAGTGTCAGCACTTCTTTGATAAAGTTGACACGACAACTTTCCTTCACTAACATAAAATTGGAAGAACGCATGACATGGAGGTAAAGCCGCTTTACCATTTTTTACATTTTCAGTAAAGCTTTTTGATGTGTCGGGTAGAACACTTGGATTCCATGCAGAAACGATCATTCTTCTACTATTAGGGTTGTTTTTTATTTGATCAATAAGAACTTCTATTTGATCAATCCCTTCAGAGTTCCAATTTCGCCATTGATGACCATATACTGGTCCTAAATCGCCATTTTCATCCGCCCATTCGTCCCATATTCTAACTTTATGATCTTTCAAGTATTGGATATTTGTTTCCCCTTTTATAAACCATAGCAATTCATGAATAATAGATTTAAGATGTAGTTTTTTTGTAGTTAACAGGGGAAAACCTTCGGAAAGATTAAATCTCATTTGGTACCCAAAACAACTAATGGTTCCCGTTCCCGTTCGGTCACCTTTTTGAGTGCCATTTTCAAGTATGTGTTCTAGTAAATCGTGATATTGTTTCATATTCTTATTAAAGAAAGGTCAAAAATAAAGGGTAAATAAAAATGACCTTTAAAAAGTTAAAAAAATTTATCAACGGTATTTAAAAAGTCATTCCAACAATGGTTGCTGATAATAATGATGCCAGTGTGCCAGCTAACAACGCTTTTAAGCCTAATTCTGAAAGTAGTTTTCGTTTTGTTGGGGCCAGAGATCCAATCCCTCCAATTTGAATTCCTATGGAAGCAAAATTTGCAAATCCACACAACATGTATGTAGCCATAGTAACGGATTTTTCTTCCGCAAATGCGCCTGCAGATTTCAAGTCACTTAGACTGATGTATCCAATAAATTCGGTCATGATTACTTTTTCACCTATCAATCTGCCAACTAAGGTTATGTCTTCAGAACAAACTCCTAATAACCACATAAAGGGAGCAAATACGTATCCTAATATAACCTGTAAAGAAAACTCATTAAATTGTCCGTTACTTATATTTTCTATCCATCCGTTAAGTCCAGTAATACCGCCAAATTTAATTAGTAAAAAATTGGCCATAGCAATAAAAGCAATGAAGACCAGTAACATGGATGCTACATTCACAGCTAGCTTAAGTCCTTCTACTGTGCCATTTGAAATAGAATCAAGTACATTGCTGCCAATTTTTTCTTTAGTGACTTCCACTTTAGAATTAATAGCTTCCTTTTGGGGAATAAGAATCTTGGATATGATCACTGCACCAGGTGCTGCCATAAAGGATGCAGCTAATAAATGTTTAGCAAATTTTAATCTTTCTACCGGATCATCGCCTCCAAGAAATGCAATGTAAGCCGCTAATACTCCACCTGCAAGTGTAGCCATTCCTCCAGTCATAACCAGTAGGATTTCAGATCTATTCATATTGGATAGGTAGGCCTTTATCATAAGAGGTGATTCCGTTTGCCCTAGGAAGATATTTCCAGCAACAGATAAACTTTCAGCTCCAGATAATTTTAAGATCTTAGTCATTAATATGGCAAGAACATATACTATTTTTTGAATGATTCCTAAGTAAAATAAAACACTGGTTAAAGCGGAAAAGAAAATGATGGTGGGGAGCACTTGAAAGGCAAACAAAAAACCATGTTTATCAGTGTCTAAAAATGAACTGAATAAAAATTTAGTTCCCTCTTTAGAAAAATCTAAAATTTTCACAAATCCTTTCCCTAGTACATCAAATCCCATTCTAAAGTATTCAAGGAAACTAATACCTAAAGGGTTAATGATCAGAAAGGCTAAAAGTGCTTGTATGCCAATGCCAATGAAAATGACTTTCCATTGTATGTTCTTTCGCTGTTCACTAAAAATAAATGCAACAAAAAGGATAAATGCAATTCCGACTAAACCTCTTAATATGGAAACAATTGATAAGTCCATTTATCTAATTAACGTATTTTTTTATATATGTATGTATTTCCTTCGCTAGAAAGTTTCAGAACCGTATCACTAATTGCTAAGAATTCCATCTCATAAGTTATTCTTTCAGGGACTATCCCGTCTTGGGTAAGTTCACCTAGTTTTTGCTCTCCATTTTTTAAAATCAAAGATGAGTTTCCAAATTCGTCATTCACAAGGAATAACGAATCAATAAAAGTGGTGCAAACAGGGGTGCTAGTAAGAAATAAAGTAGAATCATAAAATGACCAGTTTCCATTTTGCATGTCGTCATGAAAAATGAAACTACCTTTAGACTTCTCTAAAGACAATTGATATTTATCACTATGCGGTACTTCCATGCTGTCTTTATGATCCCATTTTACATATTTAATCTCCCATATCCCAATTAATTGTTGTTCAATAGATTTAGAGCAATTAAATAGAGAGATTAACATACAAGAAACTACTAACTTCTTGATGAAAAAATACTTATTCTTTTTTTCTCTTGTTAATTTCATCTCTCAGTCGGGAGGCTAATTCATAATCTTCATTTTCGATGGCATCTTTTAATTGAGAATTCAATTCTTTAACTGTCATTCTTTCAATGGGATTCTGAGTAATTTCTTCTACGTTTATTTCTGGAGTAACTTCATCCGATTGGTCTTCAACATCGTCATCATCTAGTATGATCCCAGCAGAACTCAATACAAATTCATAGGTATAAATAGGACAATCAAAGCGAATAGCAAGAGCTATAGCATCTGATGTTCTTGAGTCAATTTCTATTTCTTTTCCTTCATGTTCACATATGAGCTTTGCAAAAAATATCCCTTCAACTAAATTATAAATGATAATTTCAGAAATATTAATTTTAAAAAGTTCAGCAAAGTTTTTAAATAAATCGTGCGTAAGGGGTCTGCTCGGAGTCATTTTTTCTAACTCTATTGCAATGGCTTGAGCCTCAAATCCACCTATAATAATGGGAAGCCTTCTTTTACCAATGGATTCAGAAAGAACAAGAGCGTAAGCACCAGATTGAGTTTGGCTGTACGATAGCCCAGCAATTTCTAATTTGATTTTATCCATATTAAGAAAAAAATTGGGGAATAATCCCCAATCATTACTTAATTATAAATATAGTGAAATTATGTCATTAATTTTGAGAAGCTGAAAATTTCTTTACAGCTTCTGTTAACCTAGGAAGTACCTCAAATGCATCTCCTACAATTCCGTAATCGGCTGCTTTGAAAAATGGTGCTTCAGGGTCTGTATTGATAACAACAATTACCTTACTTCCGTTCACTCCAGCTAAATGTTGAATAGCTCCGGATATGCCAGCAGCAATATATAGATTAGGTCTTATAGCCACTCCAGTCTGACCAACATGTTCGTGGTGAGGTCTCCAACCAATATCTGCAACCGGTCTAGAACAGGCAGTAGTAGCTCCTAGTGCATCGGCTAATTCTTCAACTATTCCCCAGTTTTCAGGTCCTTTCAAACCTCTTCCAGCAGAAACTACTAATTCAGCTTCTGGTAGCGGAACACCATCACCTTGTGACTTAAGTTCTTTTACCGTGATACCAAATGATCCTAAATCGGGACTAAATTCTTCTACATTAGCATCTTTCTGGTTAAGCTGGGGCGCTAATGAATTTGGTAGAATTGAAATCACTTTTTTAGCAGAATGTAGTGCTACATGGGCTATGGCCTTTCCAGAGTAAACATTGGTTTTTACCACAAACCCATTACTTGTATCGGGTAAATCTATAGCACCTGAAATATGACCTGCATTTAATTTGGCTGATATTCTAGGGCCTACACCTTTTCCAGTTTGGTCCTGAGCAAGAACTACAAATTCTGCATTAGTTTTTTCAACTGCTGCACCGATTAGGTTAGTAAGTGCTTGATCATTGCTCTCATTAAGACTTCTACAAGTTAAGATATTTTCAGCACCATAATTTCCTAATTCTTTGAGTATTTCGTCAGATGAATCACCGTAAGTGACTACTGTTACTGAACCTAATTTACTTCCGTAATAAACAGCTTCCATTGCTGCTTTACTTACTTTATTTTTTACTTCTACAAAAACGACTACTGACATATTATATAACTTTTGCTTCGTTGTGTAATAACTCGACTAATTCATCCATATTTTCTGGCTCAAGATATTTACAGCCCGATTTAGCATCAGGCAATTCAAATTTCACCACTGAACTTAACGGTTCTTGTTCTACTGGACTAATAACATTCAAAGGTTTAGTCCTAGCAGCCATAATGCCTCTCATATTTGGGATACGCTGTTCAGCCATTCCTTTTGCTGCACTTAACACAAATGGGGTATTCACTTCAACCACCTCAACACCACCTTTTACATCTCTTTCAAGGGTTGCTACATCATTGGCAACATCTAATTTGGTTGCAAGTGACACAAATGGGGTATTCAGCATTTCTGCAATCATACCACCTATTTGAGCTCCGTTGTAATTAATAGTTTCTTTTCCGGTTAGAATAATATCAAAACTTTCATTTTTTGCATATTCTGCAATTTGTTTAGCAACAAAATAGGGATCTGAAGGATCTGCATCAATTCTTACCGCGTCATTGGCTCCAATAGCTAATGCTTTTCTAATTGTAGGGTCATCAGCAGCAGAACCCACCGTAATTGTTGTTACTGAACCTCCTTGAGCTTCAACTAGCTCAAGCGCTCTAACTAGAGCATACCACTCGTCATAAGGATTAACGATATACTGCACTCCATTTTCATCAAATTTTGTGTTGTTATCTACAAAATTTATTTTGCTTGTCGTGTCAGGTACTTTACTAATGCATACCAATAATTTCATTGAAATTGAGTTAAAATTTTTAAGTCCGCTAAAATAATTATTTATGTCAAGATGACCTATATTGATTAGAAAAATATTATGCAAGCATAACAAATTAAAACGTTTTTTTGATACTGATAAACTAAAGTGATTTATAAAGGAGATTTTTGTACTATTGTTAGCTATAAAAATTTATTTTTGATCTTCAATTTAAGACAATGAAAACAGTACAGTATAGAGAAGCTCTTAGAGAAGCAATGGTTGAGGAAATGAGAATTGATCAGAATGTTTTTCTGATGGGGGAAGAAGTTGCGGAATACAATGGTGCATACAAAGTATCTCAAGGTATGCTTGATGAGTTTGGTCCTGAAAGAGTTATAGATACCCCAATTGCTGAATTAGGCTTTGCCGGTATTGCTGTAGGTGCCGCTATGAACGGATTAAGACCTATCGTAGAATTTATGACATGGAATTTTGCATTATTGGCATCTGACCAAATAATAAATAGTGCTGCAAAAGTATTGCAAATGAGCGGTGGCCAATATTCTTGCCCCATTGTTTTTAGAGGCGGTAATGGACAAGCAGGCCAACTTGCAGCTACACATTCGCAAAGTTTTGAATCTTTCTATGCACATGTTCCGGGTCTTAAAGTGGTAACACCATCTACACCTTACGATGCAAAAGGATTACTTAAATCTGCAATAAGAGATGATGACCCTGTTTTAATTATGGAATCTGAAAAAATGTATGGCGATAAGGGAGAAATTCCAGAAGGTGAATATTTAATTCCGATTGGTAAAGCCGACATAAAGCGAAAAGGTGATCATGTTACATTGGTTTCTTTTGGAAAAATCATAAAGGTAGTTCATGAAGCAGCTGAGGTGTTGCAAAAAGAAGGGATTTCTTGTGAGATTATTGATTTAAGATCTGTTAGACCCATTGATTATGATACTGTAGTTGAATCGGTAAAAAAGACTAATCGTTGTGTAGTAATTGAAGAAAGCTGGCCACTAGCTTCTATCTCTGGTGAAATTGCTTATCATTTACAGCGATATGCATTTGATTATTTAGACTCTCCAGTAATAAGAGTCATGCAATCTGATACTCCATTTGCCTTCTCAAAAGTACTAATAGAAGAGGCCCTGCCTAATGTAAGTAGAATTGTGAATGCGGTTAAATCAAGCCTGTACGTTAGTTAATTACAGGGCCGAAATTAACAGATCTAAATCCTTGTAAGGTAAATCAAACGTTTCCCCCAAAAAGGACGATGTTAGTGATCCCTTGTAAATGTAGACACCGTGTCTGAATCCCTTTTCAGTCTGAATAATCTTTTCACACCCTCCTCTTTCAGCAATCTCCAATAATAGAGGAGAAAATATATTAGAAAGACTATAGCTAGCTGTTCTAGAAACTCTGGACGCTATGTTTGGAACTCCGTAATGAACAATACCAAATTTTTTAAATGTTGGTTTTTGATGTGTTGTAATTTTTGATGTTTCAAAACATCCTCCTTTATCTATACTTACATCTACAATAACAGATCCTTCTTTCATGTTTTTTATCATGTCTTCATTAACAACACAGGGAGTTCTCCCATGAGGAACACGCAATGCGCCAATTGCAACATCACATCTCCTCAGAGCCTTTTCCAATACTTTTGGCTGGATTACAGAAGTAAATACCTTATGACCTATCTCTCGTTGTAATCTTCTTAGTTTAAATAGGGAGTTATCAAAAACTTTTACAGAAACTCCAAGAGAAAGTGCGGCACTAGCAGCGAATTGACCAACGGTTCCCGCTCCAATAATAACCATCTCTGGAGGAGTGATTCCTGCCAATCCACCTAGCATTAATCCTTTTCCGTCATTGGCATTACTCATTAATTCAGCAGCGATAAGAACTGAAGTAGTTCCTGCAATTTCACTCATAGATCTTACAATGGGGAACGAACCACTTTCATCTTCAATGTAATCCCATGCAATAGCCGTAATCTTCTTTTCCATGAGTTTTTTAAGCGTACTTTTTGGTTGTGCAGAAAGTTGAAGGGCTGAAAAAAGAATCTGTTTATACTTCATCATTTTAATTTCCTCTTCACTCGGTGGAGAAATTTTAAGAATAATATCTGCTTTGTATATTTCTTGAGTGTCGTATATAATCTCCGCTCCACTTTCACTGTATTCATTATCACTGAAATTGGCATTTTTCCCCGCGTTAGATTCGATAACTACTCGATGACCGTTGGCGACAAGTAGGCCAACTGATTCCGGAACCAAAGCTACTCTTTGTTCTTGAAATTCCGTTTCTCTTGGAATACCAATGTATAACTTTTGTTTTTTTCTTCCTACCTCCAATTTTTCTTCTTGAGGTGAAAGTGCTGCTTCTAATGCTAGTGATTTTAAGGCGTCTCCGGATGAAATCATATTGAAATGGTGATTATTCGATACTGTTCTTCAACGATTATCGAAATATTTACGTGTTTCTTTGGTAAAAAGTTAAGAAATTTTTCTGGCCATTCAATAAAACAAAGTGGTTCATCTTTTAAATAATCTATAAATCCAAGGTTTTCAACTTCTTCTTCTTTTTCTATCCGATATCCATCAATGTGAAGAACTTCACCTACTTCTTCCCCCAAGTAGTTATTAATTATACTAAATGTGGGAGATGAAGAATCAAATATTCCAAAATGTTCTAGAACCCGCTTGATTAATGTAGTTTTCCCGCTTCCTAGATCCCCATTAAACGTAAAGATTTTGTTTGATGGAATCATATTAATAATTGCTTTTGCAATCTCATCGAGCTCTTTAATAGAAGATATTTTGAACTTTTTGTTCATTATTGCTTAATAGCAATGTATACTAGTTCATCCGGATTAAGTCTCATTTTTTGATAATTCAAGTTTTTGAGATCTGTTCTGGGGTTGAAAATTTCAATTTTAAAACCAGCTTTCTCTAGTTTAATGGGATAATCTTTTCCGTATAATCTCACATGATCTTTTTGCCAAAAATGTTTTTCTCTTTCTTTAGGATCTGTTATAGTGGAATCTTCATATGTGCTTTCACTTTCATAATTTATAGGGACTTGAAAAATACCCCATCCTCCCTTTTTCATAACCCTGTAAAGCTCTGTCATACATTGATGATCATCATCAACATGTTCTAATACATGATTACAAAAAATGACATCATATGAATTTTCATCAAGAGGTATTTGATGTAAATCAAAATGAAGATCAGCTAGAGGGGATTCAAGGTCTGCAGTTGTGTAGTTTAAATTAGATTGCTTTTTAAATATGGGGTAAAAGCATTGTTCAGGAGCAATATGCAAAAGATTGATTTCTTTTTCATTAAAAAAGTTGCTTTGCTTTAGGTAAAGCCACAACAAACGATGTCTTTCAAGTGTTAAATCATAGGGACATAGCACATTTTCTCTATGAGCGATGTCTGAACCATAAGAAAGAAATTTTCGGAATTTACGTTCACATACTGGACATTCTACATTGGACCCTTTAAAGGCAATGGGTGCAAAAAATTTAAACACGTAACTTAATCTAATTAACAGAGGTCTAGGCAACGTATTTAAGAGGTATTTATAAATAGTTTTCATTTCAATAACTCCTCGATTTTTTCTGCATAATCTAAAGAGTCATCTCTATAAAAATGTAGCTCAGGTGTCCTTCTTAGTTGATTTTTTACAATTTGACTTAGTTGATGTCTGATAAATTTAGATGATGAGTGGACTTTTTCAAATACCTCGTCATTATCCTTTCCACCAAAAATACTTAGATAAACTTTAGCAATAGATAAATCAGGACTCATTCTTACTGTAGTAACACTTACCATAGCTCCCATACAAATAGAAGAGGCATTTTTTTGAAAAAAAACGCCCAATTCTTTTTTGATCACGTTTGCTATTTTTTCCTGTCTTATACTCATGAAGGTTGCAAATTTAGAAAAACTAATCAGTTGATCACAATACCTCATCGTAATGGTTGTTTTATAAAATAGTTCATCAACTATATTAACTTTGTTTCTTCTAATGAAAAATTTGTTCAGGATAGCGAAAATTACATTACAGTTTAAAAACACGCTGTTTTTCAATTTGATGTTTAACATATTAGCTATGTTTTTTTCACTGTTTTCATTTGCTATGATTATTCCCTTACTAAGAGTAATTTTCAATACCAAAGAATCTATTCGGGCTCTATCTCTTGATGATCCAGGATCCTTTTCATTTTCTAAAGAAAGCATAGTTGATCATTTTAACTATCAATTATCCAATTATGCGCTAATGGAGGGAAGGTATCAAACCTTAATTGTGATTTGTGTGTTTTTGGTTTTGATGGTTTTTCTCAAAAACCTTTTTGCGTTCTTAAGCACATTTTTTCTTTCTGATCTCGTTCAATCAAGCACGTTGAAATTTAGGAATTCTTTATTTCAAAAAGTATTGTACTTACCCATGGGATTTTATTCAGAAGAAAGAAAAGGTGATATTTTGTCTAGATTTTCTGTGGACTTAAAAGAACTGGAATTATCGTTAAAAGCTACTACAAATGCTATATTCAAAGATCCATTTTACATACTTGGTTATTTTATTACTCTATTTATAATAAGTGTAAAGCTTACCTTATTTATAATCGTTTTTCTTCCTATTGCGGGGTTAATTATTTCAAGAATCAGCAGTGGTTTAAAAAAGAAATCAAAATTAGGACAAGAAAATGCAGGAAATATGCTTTCCATGACTGAAGAAACACTTTATGGATTGAGAATAATTAAAAGTTTTAGTGCACAACAGTTTATTTATAATCGATTCAAAAAACAAAGTCATTATTTATACAAGCTTATGCTGAGCGTTACCAGAAGAGTTTATATGGCCTCACCGGTTAGCGAGTTTTTAGGCGTTATAGCTACTGCAGGTGTTTTGCTTTACGGAGGAAATTTAGTTTTTGAAAATGAAATACTACCAGATGTTTTTATTGGATATTTAATTTTATTTTCTCAGTTAATTACTCCTTTTAAGACTATCTCTAAAGCTATCTATGACTCGTCTCAGGGAATAGCTGCATTAGATAGAATAAATTCAATCCTTGATGAGAACCAAAAAATAACGGATAAACCTAAAGCCATAGAAAATATTCAATTCCAAGAAAAAATCGAATTTAATAATATCCACTTTAAATATGATGAGAAAGATATTTTAAACGATGTTACCTTTCACATCTTACAAGGAGAAACGGTTGCACTTGTTGGACATTCAGGTGCAGGAAAAACAACATTAGCAGATTTGTTGATTAGATTATATGATGTATTAGAAGGTGAAATTAAAATCGATAGTCATAATATCAAAGATATTAGGTTATCCAGTTTAAGAAATTTAATGGGCGTAGTCAGCCAAGAATCTATACTATTCAATGATAATGTATTTAGAAATATTGCTTTTGGAGATGATCATTTTGACAAAGAAAAAGTCATAGATGCAGCTAAAATGGCGAATGCTCATGAATTTATCATTTCACTAGATAACGGATATGAAACCAATATTGGAGATGGTGGAAATAAATTATCTGGAGGGCAAAAACAAAGAATAAGTATTGCTAGGGCACTTTATAAAAACCCTCAAATTCTAATTTTAGATGAGGCTACTTCATCTTTAGATACAGCGTCTGAAAAAGCGGTACAAGTTGCACTGGACAGACTCATGAAAAATAGAACATCGTTGGTCATTGCTCATCGATTATCTACCATTCAAAATGCTCAAAAAATCGTAGTACTTGACAAAGGGAAAATTGTGGAAATGGGAACACATGAGGAATTAATTGCTAAAAAACAGTATTACAAAAGATTTATTGATTTGCAATCGATTAAGTAATGTATGAAAGTAATTCCTAAAAAACACCTTGGTCAACACTTTCTGAAAGATGTCCAAATTTGCCAAAGGATAGCGGATGCTATTCTAGTGAATGAATCTGAACAAAATGTATTGGAAATTGGTCCTGGTACAGGGGCTCTAACACAATATTTAATAGCGAAAAATTTAAATCTGGTTGCTTATGAAGTTGATGTTGAATCAGTCCAGTATTTATCCCTTCATTATCCAAATTTAAGGCTGAAACAAAAAGATATTTTGAAGGAAAATTGGAAATCGGTCTTTGAAGATCAATTTACTCTTGTTGGTAACTTCCCATATAATATTTCTTCTCAAATTGTATTTAAAGTGTTTGAAAATAGATCCATTATTACCCAATTGGTAGGAATGTTTCAAAAAGAAGTTGCAGAAAGAATTTGCGCTCAACCTGGGACAAAAAAATATGGTATTCTTTCAGTACTTATCCAAGCCTTTTATAAAACAAGCTATTTATTTACGGTAAATGAAGATGTTTTTGATCCTCCTCCAAAAGTAAAATCTGGAGTTATTCGTTTTGAAAGAAATGAAATAGAGCATTTAAATTGTGATGAAACCTTGTTTGTTAAAGTGGTGAAATCTACTTTTAATCAGCGAAGAAAAATGGTAAGAAATTCAATAAAAGGATTATGTAAGGACCATAAGCTTAGTCATCAATTGATGACAAAAAGACCTGAACAATTAAGTGTAAATGATTTTATACAATTAACTAATTTATTAGAATCAAAAATTTAAAGCCGCTATTGCTGTAATAATTTTTATTTTCGCACATAATATTTAACCCTTTGGAATGCAGTTTGAATTAACCAAAGATTTTATTGATCAAATTATTGTTTCTATTGAAAGAAATGAGAATGAATTTTTGATTGATAAGCTGCATTCACTCCATCCAGTTGATATTGCTGAGGTCATGCGTGTTGTTAACCTCCCTCAAGCACAATACATTTT
This sequence comes from Crocinitomicaceae bacterium, assembly GCA_038129265.1. Taxonomy (GTDB): domain Bacteria; phylum Bacteroidota; class Bacteroidia; order Flavobacteriales_D; family Parvicellaceae. The sequence continues at coordinate 27,969 of JAYPLD010000006.1, read as the reverse complement.
TAGACTTTTGGGAGAGGAGTTGTCTTCAGATGTTTTAGTTGAAATAGAGGAAGATATAAGAGAAAAGTTTCTAGAATCTTTGTCAGCAGAGGAAATTGCTGAAACACTTGAAATGATGTATGCAGATGATGCTACAGATGTTATTCAAGATCTTCCCGAGGAAGTGCAAGAGGAAGTATTAGATGCCATAAAAGATGATGAGCATTCATCGGAAATATCCATGCTTTTAAATTATGAGGAAGATAGTGCAGGTGGAATTATGGATTTGGACTTTATTTCAGCTAACTGGAATTGGACAGTATCCAAAGCACTTTCTAAATTTCGAGAGCAAGTTGAAGAAGTGGATCAAGTGTACACTATTTATGTAGTCGACTCAAAACAAAGACTTAAAGGCACCCTATCTCTGAAGAGTTTTTTATATGCCTCAGACGATACATTAATCAAAGATATTTTCCAGTCAGATCCTATTTCAGTAAAGGTTGAAGATGAAGCAGAATCGGTAGCCTCCAAAATGGAAAAGTACGACCTGGTTGTCATTCCAGTAGTAAATGAAAAAGGCGAATTATTAGGACGTATTACCATTGATGATGCTTTAGATGTCATAAAAGAAGAAGCCGAAAAAGATTACCAAATGGCAAGCGGTATTTCAGAAAAAGTAGAGTCTACAGATTCCTTATTTGTAATCAGTAGAGCAAGATTGCCCTGGTTGTTAATAGGGATGCTTGGAGGAATTTTAGGAGCTTATGTTATTGGAATGTTTGAGGGTCATATTAGGGAAAATGCAGTCATGGCCTCATTTATTCCGCTGATTTTAGCTATGGGGGGCAATGTAGGTGTGCAGTCTTCTGCTATCATAGTACAATCATTGGCAAATAACACGCTGAACTATGACTCTATTGCCAAAAAAATGCTTAAGGAGTTATTGGTAGCTCTTTTTAACGGTTTAATCTGTTCCTTTATCGCGCTAATTTTTTGTTGGATCACCAAAAGTGATTTTGATTTAGCGCTCACCATCGGAGTTTCTCTAGTAGCTGTATTTACTTATGCGGGTTTATTTGGGACATTTGTTCCTCTTGTCTTAAACAAATATGACATAGATCCAGCATTAGCTACGGGTCCTTTTATTACCACAACAAATGATATTATTGGATTATTGATCTACTTTTTGATAGGGTGGGCATTATATTTTTAATATATGAAAGTAATTCTCCTTGATGATTTTCATTCCACCATTAATGACACATTAAAAAAATGGAATTTTGAAGTTATAGATGGCAGAGGATTTACCACTGAAAACCTTAAAAATCACCTTGACATAAATGGAATATTTATAAGATCTAGCATCCCATTAAATGCTGCTTTACTAAGCCAATTTAAATTATTAAAGTTTATCGCAAGACCTGGAGCAGGGTTAGAAAACATTGATTTAGATTATTGCCAGCAAGAAGATATAAAGGTATTTCGAAGTCCTGAAGGCAATAGAGATGCGTTGGCAGAACATACTATGGGTATGATTTTGAGTTTGATTAACAAAATAAACTCAGCAAATACAGAAGTAAAAAATGGAGATTGGCTTAGAGAAGAAAATAGGGGAATTGAGTTAAAAGGGAAAGTTTTTGCTTTAATTGGCTATGGATTTATGGGCGAGGCATTGGCTAAAAGATTATCGGGTTTTGAGGTTGAGGTTGTCGCATATGATAAATACAAGTCTAATTTTTCAGACCAATACGTAAAGGAGGTAAATATGGATTATATTTTCAAAAATGCAGACTTTGTTAGTCTTCATACACCTCTTAGTTTAGAAACTAAAAACTTGGTGAATACTACTTTCATTAATTCCTTTAAAAAATCTTTTTTCTTAATCAATACAGCTAGAGGACAGTCTGTTGTTTTAGAAGATCTTCTAATGGGACTGAAAAACAATAAAATAAAAGGTGCATGCCTTGATGTGTTGGCATTGGAATCCCCATCCTTTGAAAGGTTTTCTTATTTGGATGATCCTACATTTAAATCTTTATCTCAATACAAAAATGTCCTATTTACTCCTCACATTGCCGGTTGGACACATGAATCTAAGGAGAAGATGGCTCTTTTTATTTTGGAAAAAGTCAAGAATATGAATAAATAGATTATGCTATTTATCTTAAAATGGAGTAAATATTAAACGATATTTAAAAATAATTAAACTAACTAATGACCATAATTAATGTTTGTATATTTTTGGTCGAAATAACGAAACTTCATTATGAGTAAATCAACCTTTTATACTTCAGTAGGATACAAAATTCTGATGGCTCTTTCGGGACTTTTTTTAATGTTTTTTTTAGCACAACACCTCACAATAAATTTACTTTCTGTTATTAGTGCTGATGCATTTAATGAAGCTTCTCACTTTATGGGGACAAACCCCTTAGTGCAGTTTTTATTACAACCTGTATTGATATTTGCAGTAGTATTCCATTTTGTTATGGGATTTGTTTTAGAATTAAAAAACAGAAACGCAAGGACTACTGATTATGCCTATAAAAATCCTTCAACTAGTTCCTCTTGGATGTCACGAAATATGATCATAAGTGGTATCACTGTGCTGGCTTTTCTTGCTCTTCATTTTTTAGACTTTTGGATTCCAGAAATTAATACTAAATACATTGTTGGTGATATGTCTGGATTGATGGCTGACGGATCATTCCGATACTTTCATGAACTTCAGCATGAATTCCAAAGTTTACCTAGAGTCATAGCTTATGTAGTGGCATTTGGTTTTTTATCATTGCATTTATTACATGGTTTCAAATCATCTTTTCAAAGTGTAGGTTTAACAAATGGTAAGAAAAGAGTAACCTTACATAAATTTGGAAATCTTTTTGCAATTGCAGTGCCTTTAGGATTTGTCTTTATTGCATTATTTCACTTTTTAACTCAATCGCACTAAGTATAACAATATGGGAAATTTAAATTCTGGCGTTCCAAAGGGAGATTTAAAAAATAAATGGACTAATTACAAGGACAGCATTGACCTTGTAAATCCGGCCAATAAACGTAATATAGATGTTATAGTAGTGGGTACTGGTTTAGCGGGTGGCTCAGCTTCAGCTACACTTGCCGAACTCGGCTACAATGTTAAAACATTTTGTTACCAAGATAGCCCCAGAAGAGCACATTCTATTGCTGCACAAGGAGGGATAAATGCGGCAAAAAATTATCAAGGAGACGGAGATTCAACTTACAGGTTGTTTTATGACACCGTAAAAGGTGGTGATTACCGCTCTAGAGAGGCTAACGTATATAGATTAGCTGAGGTATCTACTAATATCATTGACCAATGCGTTGCTCAAGGTGTCCCATTTGCGAGAGATTATGGTGGATTATTAGATAACAGATCTTTTGGTGGAGTATTGGTGTCAAGAACATTTTACGCTAAAGGTCAAACCGGTCAACAACTTTTATTGGGGGCTTATTCTGCCATGAATAGACAAATTGCAAGAGGAAAAATAAAAATGTACAATCGTCATGAAATGTTAGACGTGGTCATTGTAGATGGAAAAGCCAGAGGAATTATTGCAAGAAATCTTACAACTGGCGAAATAGAAAGACATTCAGCACATGCGGTAGTGTTGGCTTCTGGAGGCTATGGTAATGTTTATTTTTTGTCTACCAATGCTATGGGAAGTAATGTAACCGCAGCTTGGAAAGCCCATAAAAAAGGAGCTTATTTTGCTAACCCATGTTATACACAAATTCATCCTACATGTATTCCAAGATCAGGCGAGTACCAATCTAAACTCACATTAATGTCAGAGTCATTAAGAAATGATGGTAGGATCTGGGTTCCAAAAAAGAAAGAAGACGTTGATTCGCTACGAAAAGGATCGCTAAAGGCAACAGATATTAAAGAAGAAGATAGAGATTATTATTTAGAAAGAAGATACCCTGCATTTGGAAATTTAGTTCCTAGAGATGTAGCTTCAAGAGCGGCAAAAGAAAGATGTGATGCAGGATTTGGAGTAAATCAAACGGGAGAAGCGGTATTCCTTGATTTTAGTTCAGCTATTATGCGATATGGTAAAGAACAGGCGTTACTTAAAGGATTAAATGAAAACGATACATCTTTAGTTAAAAAACTAGGTCAAGAAATTGTGAAATCAAAATACGGAAACTTATTCCAGATGTACGAAAAGATAGTAGATGAAAATCCGTATGAAACACCTATGATGATATATCCTGCTGTTCATTATACTATGGGTGGAATATGGGTAGATTACAATCTAATGACATCTGTTCCTGGCTTATATGCGATTGGTGAGGCTAATTTTTCTGATCACGGAGCTAATAGATTAGGTGCTTCTGCCCTAATGCAAGGGCTAGCTGATGGATATTTTGTATTGCCTTACACTATTGGGGATTACCTTTCTGATGATATTAGAACAGGACCAATATCCACAGAATCAAAAGAATTTGAAGAGGCTGAAAGCAAGGTTAAAGAGCAGCTTAATACGCTGATTAACAATAATGGAAAACATTCAGTAGACTACTACCACAAAAAGTTAGGAAAAATAATGTGGGACGAGTGTGGCATGGCTAGAACAGAAGATGGACTCAAGAAAGCCATGAAAGATATTAAGGAACTTAGAGACGATTTTTGGAAAAATGTAAATGTGCCTGGAGGATTAGATGAAATGAACAAGGAATTGGAAAAGGCTGGTAGGGTTGCTGATTTTCTGGAGCTAGGTGAACTATTTGCAAAAGATGCTTTAGAAAGAAATGAATCTTGCGGAGGACATTTTAGGGAAGAATTTGCAACACCAGAAGGGGAAGCGAAGCGTAATGACAAAGATTATACTTATGTTTCAGCTTGGGAATATAAAGGTGAACCTTCAAAAGCCGTATTACATAAAGAAGAATTGGTTTTTGACAATATTGAAGTGAAAGAAAGATCATATAAATAAAAACACATCATGAATTTAAAACTTAAAATCTGGAGACAAAAAGATGCCAATGATAAAGGCTCAATGGTCGATTATGAAATTCAAAATGTTTCTGAACATATGTCGTTTTTAGAAATGTTAGACGTGTTAAATGAGGAACTTATTGAAAAAGGAATAGAACCTGTGGCCTTTGATCATGATTGTAGAGAAGGGATCTGCGGTATGTGTTCACTTTATATAAATGGAGAAGCACACGGCCCAGACCGAAGGGTAACAACTTGCCAGCTGCACATGAGAAAATTTAAAGATGGTGATACGATTTACATTGAACCATTTAGAGCAAATGCATTTCCGGTTGTCAAAGACTTAGTTGTTGATCGATCAGCTTTCGACAGAATACAACATGCAGGTGGATATATTTCGGTAAATACATCTGGAAATACACAAGATGCAAATGCCATTCCTATCCCAAAAGATAATGCAGACCTGGCATTTGATGCAGCAACTTGTATTGGTTGTGGAGCATGTGTAGCTTCTTGTAAAAATTCATCCGCAATGCTGTACGTGTCGGCAAAAGTATCTCAATTTGCATTACTCCCTCAAGGACAGGTGGAAGCGAAAGACAGAGTGCTTAATATGGTTAATAAAATGGATGAAGAGGGATTTGGAAATTGTACTAACACTGGAGCTTGCGAAGTTCAATGCCCAAAGGGGATTTCTCTTGACAATATTTCAAGAATGAACAGAGAGTTCCTATCAGCGAATATTAAAAAAGGATAAGTTACTTTTTGGTCATGGTATGGATAATTTTCTCTACCATACTTCTATTATATTCAAAATCCCAAATCATTTCTTCTTTGACTTCATTGTAGTATCCCACGGATATGGGCTCTTCAGCAAGAAATGAAGTATCATACTCCTTTTTATATCGGAACAAACTTATATCAGCTTTTAATTTAAATTTTGATTTTCTTTTTGGCGGAATTCCTGTGCAGTTTACTATGATATGTTTAGATACATACGGTTTGTTCTCAAAAACTATTTTATAAATGGTTTTAGAATTTAACTTGAATTTAAATTTATATCCTTTATTTATTCTTTTGGAAACCAGGACATTATTTTCAAAGACACTTGAAGTGCAATTCTTTAGTTTTCCTCTGTAGTTTTCAATGGGCCTAAGTTTAATAACTACCTTGACATTTGTATTTTCTTGTGTGAAGAACACCACACTTTGAAAAAAAATGAAAACTAATACAAAATGCTTAAAGCTTATCATTGAAGAAAGTTCAATGTTAAAATTAAGATTATTATTTAACAGAAGGAGAAAAGAATGATGTACTAAAATATTTCTTTTGCAATATTTTTAACGGCAGTTCCTCTTCCCATTGTATAAAAGTGTATGACAGGGATATCTGCTTTTACCAGCTCTTTACATTGTGCTGTAGTCCATTCTATTCCAACTCTTTTTATTTCTTCATCCGTTTTACATTTTTCTAGTTCATTTGAAAATGATTCTGGAAAATTAACGTGAAAGAATTTAGGAATAAACGATAAATGTCTAAGATTAGTAATGGGTTTTATTCCGGGAATAATGGGAACCTTAATTCCTATTTCACGACATTTTTTTACAAAGTCAAAAAACTTTTCGTTGTCGTAAAAAAGTTGAGTTACAATGAATTCTGCACCTGCATCTACTTTCTTTTTAAGGTGTTTCATGTCAGTTGACAAATTCATGGCTTCAAAATGTTTTTCAGGATATCCTGCTGTACCAATACAAAAGTTAGAAGGGCTGTTTTTGGTTTCTTCATAAAGATATTGGCCATTATTCATTTCATTGATTTGCTCAATTAAGTCGAGAGCGTAAGCATTTCCACCCTGAGTTGGTACAAAAGCGGATTCATTTTTCATGGGATCACCACGAAGAGCCAGAATGTTGTCTACGCCAAGAAATTTAAGATCAATTAGTGCACTTTCGGTTTCTTCTTTGGTGAATCCTCCACAGATAATATGTGGGATGGCATCGACTTTATACCTATTCATTAAAGCTGCACATATGCCAACAGTTCCAGGTCTTTTTCGAATAGAAACTTTTTTTAATAATCCATTACCCATTTTCTTGTATTCATATTCTTCTCGATGATATGTTACATTTATAAATGGGGGGTTGAATTCCATTAATGGATCTATTCCTGCGCAGAGATCTTCAATGCCTTTTCCTTTGAGTGGGGGTATAATTTCAAAAGAGAAGATGGTCTTCTTTCTATTGGCTATGTATTCTACTACCTTCATTTTGAAGTCGACAAATTAACAAGTTAATAAAGTCAATAACAAACGAATCTGAATCAAAAAGGTTATTGTTTGTTAAACAAACTTTAATTTCTGGTTATATGCTGCCAAATATTCAATAGACAGCAGTCCATTGTAATTACATATTGTACTACATTTGTATCGATGAAAAATATTCGAAACTTTTGTATCATAGCCCACATTGATCATGGGAAAAGTACCCTTGCTGATAGGTTGCTTCAAACTACTGGAACGATTTCAGATCGTGAAATGAAAGATCAAGCCCTTGATGATATGGATTTGGAAAGAGAGAGGGGAATTACCATTAAAAGTCATGCTATACAAATGGATTATCATTTTAATGGTGAAGCATATAAGTTGAATTTAATTGATACACCTGGTCACGTTGATTTTTCTTACGAAGTTTCAAGATCTATAGCAGCATGTGAAGGAGCCTTGTTAATTGTTGATGCTTCTCAAGGTATTGAAGCGCAAACGATTTCAAATTTGTATTTAGCGATAGAGAATGACTTAGAAATTATCCCTGTTTTAAATAAAATGGACCTTCCTGGTGCTATGCCTGAAGAAGTTACGGATCAAATTATTGATTTAATAGGTTGTTCTGCTGATGATGTAATCCCAGCAAGTGGTAAAACAGGGTTAGGCGTAGATAATATACTTAAAGCTATAATAGATAAAATTCCTTCTCCAAAAGGCACGGACGAAGCACCGTTAGAAGCCATGATTTTTGATTCTGTTTTCAATCCATTTAGAGGAATCATAGCTTATTTTAGGGTCTTTAATGGTGTAATCAAAAAAGGGCAACAAGTAAAATTTTTCAATACCGGAAAAACCTATGATGCAGATGAGATAGGTGTTTTGAAAATGGACTTAGATCCAAAAAAAGAATTGGCATCGGGGGATGTTGGATACATCATTAGTGGTATTAAAAAGGCCAATGAAGTTAAGGTTGGAGATACGATTACTTCCATTTCAAATCCATGTGATGATGCAATTAAAGGTTTTGAAGATGTAAAACCTATGGTTTTTGCAGGGATTTACCCGGTCGATACAGAAGATTATGAAGAGTTGAGAGCATCTATGGAAAAGTTGCAATTAAATGATGCTTCCTTGGTGTTTGAGCCAGAATCGTCTGCAGCTTTAGGATTTGGTTTTAGGTGCGGCTTTTTAGGGATGTTACACATGGAGATAATCCAGGAACGGCTTGAAAGAGAGTTTAACATGACCGTAATTACAACGGTTCCCAATGTTTCCTATCGAATTTACATGAAAAGAGATTTGGAAGAAATAATTGTAAATAATCCATCAGAACTTCCAGACCCTTCTAAAGTGGATTGGATTGAGGAACCTTATATAAAATCTCAGGTAATTACTAAATCTGAATTTGTTGGAGCTGTGATGAACCTGTGTATTGAAAAAAGAGGTGAGCTTACCAATCAAGTGTATTTAACTCAAGATAGAGTAGAACTATCATTTCTAATGCCACTTTCAGAAATTGTTTTTGATTTTTATGATCGATTAAAATCAGTAAGTAGAGGGTACGCATCCTTCGATTATGCCCCAACTGATTATAGAAAATCCGATTTAATAAAGCTAGATATACTTTTAAATGCAGAGCAAGTAGATGCGCTTTCTGCATTGGTACACCGAAGTAATGCATTTACATTAGGCAAAAAAATATGCCTTAAGTTAAAAGAGTTAATTCCAAGACAACAGTTTGAAATTCCTGTACAAGCAGCAATTGGCGCAAAAATTGTTGCACGAGAAACCATTAAAGCTCTGCGAAAAGATGTGACGGCCAAATGTTATGGTGGAGATATCACACGAAAAAGAAAGCTCCTTGAAAAGCAAAAAGCAGGTAAAAAGAGAATGAGACAAGTAGGTAGGGTTGAGGTTCCTCAAGAGGCCTTTTTGGCGGTGTTAAAGTTGGATTAGAAAAAGGCTCTCAGTTGAATTCCACCCGTGTGAATGGTTCTTACTTCGCTAGACTTTCTTCCATTGTAATTTAAAGTGAGTTGAATGTTGTTAGCCATCTTCCGTTGTAAATTAAGTTGCCAAGTAAAGTTAGTGCCAGGTTGTAACCCCTCTAACATTTCATATCCAATAGTGCTGTTGCTATTTCCATTATAATTTATATTCACAAGATTAAAAGTAGCATTAATCAAACCGCTTGTTTTTTTACTTTTTCTAAGATTAATGCCTATTTGGGTTAGATAAGCCTTTTCGTTTCCAAAATTTTCATCATTTATCTTTTCATTGTAACGACCCTCAATTCCTATTCTAAATAACGTGTTTGGTTGATATGATAATTGATGTTTATTTTCATTTTCGATAATGAAGAAATTTCGAGAACTAGCGTAAGTTGATGTGTTTTGTTTTGCATGAAAATTCAGTTCAGAATTTAACATAAAGAGTTTATTTAGATTCCATCTTAATTTCACTTGCTCCTTCGCAGTTGATCTAAAATCTGTCCCATTTATGAGAAGCATTTTATTGGCAAATAATTGTCTGGTATATTCAATGCTGTATTTTGGATTAGACCTATTGAAAAATAAGCTGTTACGCAATGAGTTTGACATTTGTTGTATGATGGGATTATCCACATTTACAAAGGGGTTTATTAGCGTATTTAGTTCTAATTCATTTAATTTCTTTTGGGTGTTTATGGCCGTCTGATTATAAAATTTACTAATAAACTTACCAATTATGCTTTCTCCTTTAATAATCCTTTTTAAATTAATATTTAGGTTCTGATTATATTGGAATTGATAGATTTTGATATAGTTATTATTTGGAGTATATACCTTTATATAAGATGCTTGATCACTAAAAATAGCAATTTCAAATTCGTTAAGTTCTTTAATGTTATTTTCATTATAATCAATCCAAGTATATACACCTTGTCCTGCTGGTACTTCTATATATATAAATTCTTTTTGAAGTTCTAATCCTGAACCAAGTTCTAAAAATGAGTTTGTATATATACCCCCCTTGAGCAGTTTTAACTGATAATTAATTCTACTTGTTAATGAATTTTCTGGGGCAATATTCGTTAATGTAGTATCTGTTATGGTAAGGGATCGTAGAGCTAAATTGTACTTTAATTTGAACTTTTCATTGTTTTTTAAGTCAACAAGAATCCCAGGACTAACGGCATGAGTAGCTTTTACTAAACTAGCTCTCTTTTGAAACCAATCGTATCT